>NZ_VEJQ01000199.1:0-276 GCF_007680745.1 Pseudomonas sp. DE0010 | reverse complement strand
CCATGTGAGAGTAGGTCATCGTCAAGATTCATTTCGCAAAACCCCTATCTGCGCATGCAGGTAGGGGTTTTGTCTTTAAGTAGAAGCTCTTGCTTTTCCTGGTAGGTCACGCAGCCAACCAGCGGTAGCAAAAAGGTGGTTGACAGCGCTTTTGAATGCTGTATTATTCACCTCCCGCAGCGAGAGATCGATGCGAGCTAAGTGTTTGAAGTTGAACGAGTTTCTCGAAATAAACTTCAAAATAAACGCTTGACAGGCAATGAGGAAAGCGTAGAA
>NZ_VEJQ01000198.1:0-277 GCF_007680745.1 Pseudomonas sp. DE0010 | reverse complement strand
CCGAAGGGCCTGGAACTGGCCCACAGCGAGGGGCTCGAATTCGTGCTGCCGCTGGCCGAACGCCAGACCCGTGAAGACCTGCTGGCCATGACCCCCCACGGTTGGCGCGTCAACGCCGAACGCCGGGAGCGGGTCCTCGCCGAGCCCTTCGAGGTGCGGGTGGCAGTACGTTACGATTGGATCGTCAAATCCGGAGCCTAAGCCCCATGCGCCAGCCCGATATCGAAATCTATCTCAAGGACGTCGACCAAGACTCCGTCTCGGCCTGGCTCGAACA
>NZ_VEJQ01000197.1:0-277 GCF_007680745.1 Pseudomonas sp. DE0010 | reverse complement strand
AGTCTGGAAGAGATCCGCCAGTTGCTCAGCCTCTGGCAGGACCGGCAACGCGCCAGTGCCGACGTCAAGGCGCTGGCCAAGCGGCACATCGCCGAGCTGGATCTGAAGATCGCCGAACTGACCCGCCTGCGCAGCACCCTCGGCGAGCTGGTCTCCTGCTGCCATGGCGACGCCAGCCCCGAGTGTCCGATCCCCGATACCCTCGGCGGCTGACGCAACCGCCGAGGGCTCGCGGGGTCCATCTTTCTATCTCCCCGCTGCCTAGGTTGAGTCCATG
>NZ_VEJQ01000196.1:0-278 GCF_007680745.1 Pseudomonas sp. DE0010 | reverse complement strand
AACCTAATCTCCCAACCAGGGGCGTGTCATGTTCAACAAAGGCCTAAAACAAGAACTGCAGCGCCTCCGCGAGCAGGTGGATTCCTTCAAGCGGCTGAAGGCCGAGCTCGACGTGGAAATGCTGGGCCTGGAACTGGATGGCCGCGGGTGCATCTCCGCGGTGAACGCCAACTTCGAAAAGGAGATGGGCGTGCGCGCCGCGGATGTGCTGGGACGCCCCCTGGCGGACCTCATTCCGGCGCACGTCCGCAACCAGGAATACAGCCGCCGACTGCAGC
>NZ_VEJQ01000195.1:0-278 GCF_007680745.1 Pseudomonas sp. DE0010 | reverse complement strand
CCTTGCGCCGCGTGCTCGTAGGAAACAGCGGTCTGGCCGGCTTTGATGGTGACTTGAGCGTTATTGCTCAGGGTCACTACCAAATCGTTGGCCAGCGCTTTGTTGATCTGGACGGTGAACGTTGGCTTAACGTTTTCAGCAACAGAGGTCTGGTCAGCCGTAATGGTGACCAACACCAAGTCGCCTTGGTTACCCGTGCCTGGGGTACCCGAACCTGGCTCGTCGGTAACTTCGGTGCTGACCTGGGTTTTATCCAGCGTCAGTTGCTCGAACTTCCA
>NZ_VEJQ01000194.1:0-280 GCF_007680745.1 Pseudomonas sp. DE0010 | reverse complement strand
AGCAGATGCAGCACATCGTCTTCAACGCCTACACCAACGCCACCCTCTCGGTGCTGTTCCTGGTGGTGGTGATGAGCATCCTGTTCTTTTCCATCAAGGTCGGTCGCGCCGCCCTGGCCAAGCCCGAGCGCAGCGATCGCGAGACCCCGTTCCAGCCGGCCGCGGGCGTTTAAAGGAGAATCCCTATGTTCAATGACCTGGGTCGCATGGGTAAGTACCTGGGGCAGGCCGCCAAGATGCTGGTGGGCATGCCCGACTACGACACCTATGTCGAGCACAT
>NZ_VEJQ01000193.1:0-280 GCF_007680745.1 Pseudomonas sp. DE0010 | reverse complement strand
GAAGCCGGCGGCCTTCAGCTCGGCATAGAGGCGATCGGTCGCTTCCTTCACCGCGGCATTTTCGTACTTCATTGGCACCAGGGCGATCTGGAAGGGCGCCAGGGCAGCCGGCCAGCGGATACCGCGCTCGTCATGGTTCTGCTCGATGGCGGCGGCGACCACACGGGACACCCCGATGCCGTAGCAGCCCATGGTCAGGGTGGTGGGCTTGCCTTCCTCGCCCAGTACCGACAGCTTCATCGCCTCGCTGTACTTGGTGCCCAGCTGGAAGATATGGCCC
>NZ_VEJQ01000192.1:0-280 GCF_007680745.1 Pseudomonas sp. DE0010 | reverse complement strand
GCCGATGAAAGGTGCCAAAGGTCAGCAGGCTCAGGCGGTCGAGCCAGGGATGGCGACGCAGGCGCAGGGCACGACGACTGGCGAAGACTTCACCCAGGTGCAGGAGCAGCAGGGCCAGGGCCACCAGGGCGAGCAATTGGGGGAAAGGACGAGCGAGAGGCAGAGCGATGGCGGCGGCTGCGGTGAGCCAGAACAGCAGGAGAAGGACTTTGCCGGTAAGGGACAGGGTTTTCATGGATTCCAGCAGGAGGACGAGATGGATCGGACCATAACGCCTGGA
>NZ_VEJQ01000191.1:0-281 GCF_007680745.1 Pseudomonas sp. DE0010 | reverse complement strand
GCTCGATGCCGACCTCACCCGCCGGGCCGATCGCCAGGCGGTGCTGGCCGAAGCCAGCCGCGGCCAGGGCGTCAACGTGCTGCTCAACGCCGCCGGCAGCAACAGCTTCGCCCTGCTCGACGCCCTCGACGACGACGTCATCGACAACCTGCTGGCGACCTTTCCGGCGGTGTTCGAGCACCCGGCCTTCCAGCAGAAGAAGAGCGCCATCGAGCGCGCCTTCAACCAGCGCTACGACCAGGCGCTGGACGTGGTGGAAAAGCTCGCCTTGGAAAAGGAGA
>NZ_VEJQ01000190.1:0-281 GCF_007680745.1 Pseudomonas sp. DE0010 | reverse complement strand
CCCGCGCCGCCCAGGAAAAGCTGCGGCCGCTGCGCGATGCCTTCGCCCTGGGCACCATGCCGTCGGTGCTTAAAAAGGCCGCCGACCTGCTCAACGTCCCGGTCGGTCCCTGCCGCGCCCCGGTGGCAGCGCTGGACGAAGCCACCGTACACAAGCTCGAAGGCCTGCTGGCCATCTACCGCGACTGATCCGGAGCGCCCATGTCCCCTATCATTTCCAGACCGTCAAACACCTGGTTCACGGCGCTGGCGCCCTGGATCAGCTCGGCGACAAGCTCGCCC
>NZ_VEJQ01000018.1:0-114299 GCF_007680745.1 Pseudomonas sp. DE0010 | reverse complement strand
CTCCGCAAGCCCTGCGCTCGGCCTCCTGAAGTCGCGATCTGCGGCGCCTGAACTACCGCGCGCTTAGAAGCAAAAGCCAAAGCAACGGCAACGGCAACGGCAACGGCAACGGCAACGGCAACGGCAACGGCAACGTCGATTTTGGCCTGCTTTCAAGCACAGTGGCCGAATTAGTTGAAGGCAGTACAGACTACGCCTGCCTCAACCTCGCCAGACCCTCACCGCCCCTTCAAATCAACCCGCCGCAAATGACACGTCACCTCTTCACGATCGTGATACAGCTGCTTGCACGCAATCAGCACCCTCACCTTCCGGGCCTTGAATGTCGCCTCCATGCGATCGAGCAACCGCCGTACCTCAGCATACCGCTGCTTCATCGGCAGCTTCAGGTTCACCACCGCCTCGCGGCACAACCCCTCCCCCAACCACGCCTCGATCAAGGCCGTCGTCCGCGCCGGTTTCTCGACGATGTCGCACACCATCCAATCCACCGTGTGCTTGGGCTGCCAGGTAAAGCCATCGGCCATCAAATGCTGGACAAGCCCCGTGTCCATCAGGCTCTCGGCCATCGGACCATTGTCGATGGCCGTCACCAGCATGCCCCGCCGTACCAGCTGATACGTCCACCCACCCGGTGAGGCCCCCAGGTCGACACCGGTCATGTCATCGCCCAGCCGCTGCTCCCACTGCTCGCGTGGGATGAACTGGTGCCAGGCCTCCTCCAGCTTCAAGGTCGAGCGACTGGGCGCTTCACGGGGGAATTTCAAGCGGGGAATACCCATCGGCCATAAGGCACTGTTGTCAGCAAAAGCCTGCCCGACGAACACCCGGCGGCCACTGATGAACGTCAACAGCAGTCGTGGGCGATTCGGGTCATCCACCAGGCGACCGGCCTTTTCCAACGCCTTGCGCAATGGTGCTTCGAACTTGCGGCAGAACGTCGACAGTTCCTTGCCCTCGTTGCTGTCGAGCACCTCCAGCCACAGGCTGCCGAACACCGGCTGGTCGGCAAGGTACGCCAGCAACACGCTGATACGATCGCTCTCGGGCAACTCGATGAACGCGCCACGCGCCCACTGCCTTGGGAAAATCAGCTGGTTGAACCGCACCGCCTGCATCAAGCGCTCGGCACCGCCTTGCTCGCTGCAGACGAACTCGGCGCTGGCGCTGCCAGGCTTGCCTTTGGCATAGCCGGCAATCCCCAGGCGGGCGGCATGTTCACTGATTTCGGCGCACACCTCACCCTCGAAGCCGGGCCGGCAATGCATGAACAGGGTTTCCATCTCTCACTCCACGACGGCTGGCGCGACACAGGCGCCGGCAGGGCGGCGATGATAAAGGAAGATCGGAACCTGGGACATGCCCCGCTGGTCCAGAAAAGGGTCAGGTCAGGCAAACAGGACTAACCTGACCATTCAGTCGGACCCGTGCCGTGCGGGCCTGTACACAGCGGTGCCACCGGCAGCCCTTCGAGACGTTGCCGGGCACCGGCTCAGAAGGAGTTGGCAATGCCCTCGCTCGATAGCCTGAATACCCTCACGTCGCTCGATGTCGGTGACAAGACCTATCACTACTTCAGCCTTCCGAAAGCTGCTCGGCAGCTCGGGGACCTGCAGCAATTGCCCATGTCGCTCAAGGTGCTGCTGGAGAACCTGCTGCGCTGGGAGGACGGCAAGACCGTTACCGGCGAAGACTTGCAGGCACTGGCCCAGTGGCTCGTTGAAAAGCGCTCGGACCGCGAAATCCAGTACCGCCCCGCGCGGGTGCTGATGCAAGACTTCACCGGCGTGCCAGCCGTGGTGGACCTCGCCGCCATGCGCGCGGCCATGGCCAAGGCTGGCGGCGATCCCCAGCGCATCAACCCGCTCTCGCCTGTGGACCTGGTGATCGACCACTCCGTGATGGTCGATCGATATGGGACACCGCAGGCCTTTGGCGAGAACGTCGACATCGAGATGCAACGCAACGGCGAGCGCTATGCGTTCCTGCGTTGGGGCCAGAGTGCCTTCGATAACTTCAGTGTGGTACCGCCTGGCACTGGCATCTGCCACCAGGTGAACCTCGAATACCTGGGGCGTACCGTGTGGACCCGCGAAGCCGACGGCCGCACCTATGCCTTCCCGGACACGCTGGTCGGCACCGACTCCCACACCACCATGATCAACGGCCTGGGCGTGCTGGGCTGGGGCGTGGGCGGCATCGAGGCGGAGGCCGCCATGCTTGGCCAGCCTGTGTCGATGCTGATCCCACAGGTCATCGGCTTCAAGCTCACGGGCAAGCTGCGCGAAGGCATCACGGCCACCGATCTTGTGCTGACGGTCACCCAGATGCTGCGCAAGAAAGGCGTAGTAGGTAAGTTCGTGGAGTTTTATGGCGACGGTCTGGCCGAGCTGCCCTTGGCTGACCGCGCCACCATTGCCAACATGGCTCCGGAGTACGGCGCGACCTGTGGCTTCTTCCCCGTCGATCAAGTGACGCTGGATTACCTGCGCCTGTCGGGTCGACCTGAAGCAACCGTGCAATTGGTCGAGGCCTACTGCAAGGCACAGGGTTTGTGGCGCCTGCCTGGGCAGGAGCCCATCTTCAGCGACACGCTGGCGCTGGACATGAATGAGGTTGAGTCCAGCCTGGCTGGCCCCAAGCGTCCGCAAGACCGGGTTGCCTTAGCCCAGGTCAAGCAGGCGTTCGAACAGTTCGTCGAGTTGCAACCCAAACCTGCCGCCAAGGAAGTGGGCAGGCTTGAGAGCGAGGGCGGGGGTGGCGTTGCCGTGGGCAATGCCGATCAGGCGGGCGAAGCCGACTACAGTCACCAAGGCCAGACCCATACCCTGCGCGACGGCGCCGTGGTCATTGCGGCCATCACCTCCTGCACCAACACCTCCAACCCCAGTGTGATGATGGCGGCCGGGCTTGTGGCCAAGAAAGCCCTCGAGAAAGGTTTGCAGCGCAAGCCATGGGTGAAAAGCTCACTGGCACCTGGGTCCAAGGTCGTCACCGAATACTTCGAGGCGGCCGGTCTCACACCCTACCTTGATGAGCTCGGGTTTGATCTGGTCGGTTATGGCTGCACTACCTGCATCGGCAACTCAGGTCCCTTGGACGAGCCTATCGAAAATGCCATCAGCAGCGCCGACCTGACCGTCGCCTCGGTGTTGTCCGGCAACCGTAACTTCGAAGGGCGCGTGCATCCACTGGTCAAGACAAACTGGCTCGCCTCACCGCCTCTGGTCGTGGCTTATGCACTGGCTGGTAGCGTGAAAGTCGACCTGACCCAGGATCCATTGGGCACCGACAAGCACGGGCAGCCGGTCTATCTGAAGGATATATGGCCTAGCCAGCAAGAAGTCGCCGAGGCTGTGGCCAAGGTAAGCACGGCCATGTTCCACAAGGAATATGCCGAAGTGTTCGCGGGCGACGAGCAGTGGCAGGCTATCGAAGTGCCAGAGGCTGCCACGTATGTATGGCAAGAGGACTCGACCTACATTCAGCATCCCCCTTTCTTCGAAGGTATCGAAGGACCGGCGCCTCGGATCACCGATATCCACAACGCCCGCATCCTGGCGTTGCTGGGCGACTCGGTCACAACGGACCACATCTCTCCGGCCGGCAATATCAAGGCCGATAGCCCTGCGGGTCGTTATCTGCGCGAGAAGGGTGTGGAGCCTCGCGATTTCAATTCCTACGGGTCACGGCGCGGCAACCATGAAGTCATGATGCGCGGTACGTTCGCCAATATTCGCATCCGCAACGAGATGCTTGCAGGCGAAGAAGGCGGCAATACCGTGCATGTGCCAAGCGGCGAGAAACTCTCGATCTACGACGCCGCCATGCGCTACCAACAGCAAGGCACGCCCCTGGTGGTGATCGCCGGCCAGGAATACGGCACAGGCTCCAGCCGCGATTGGGCTGCCAAGGGTACGAATTTGCTTGGCGTGAAGGCAGTGCTGGCCGAAAGCTTCGAGCGTATTCACCGCTCCAATCTGGTTGGCATGGGCGTGCTGCCGTTGCAGTTCAAGGCAGGTCAGGACCGTAAACAACTCGGCCTGACGGGTAGAGAGCAGATCGATATCACTGGCCTGGAGGGGGCTGCCATTGTGCCGGGCATGAGTCTGGCACTGACCATCCTCCGCGAAGACGGCACGAAGGAGCAGATCGACGTGCTCTGCCGGATCGACACCCTCAATGAAGTCGAGTACTTCAAGGCGGGTGGGATCCTGCACTACGTGCTGCGTCAGTTGATCGCCGCGTAGGCCCCGCGCGGGTGCCAGTCTGTGCGCAGGCGGGCACCCTCCTTCTTCCAATCTGCCCTTGCTAGCTTCCCCTCCACCAAAGTACCTGTGAAAATCGCAGTGGGAACCGACCGCGAAATGCCAGTAGCCCACCCGTATCTGCCATGCACTGCCATGGGTCAATTCCTGGAAATATTCCCTCAATAAAGCGCGCACCGTGCCGATACCAGTCCAAAGCCCTGCGGACATCCTAGCCATGCGCAACAACCAGCCCATTACCCAGAGAGAACGGACTTTCCCTGCCAAGCAGCGGTTGATTTCCACCACCAATGCCAAAGGCGTGATCACCTACTGCAACGATGCCTTCATCGAAATCAGTGGTTTCACCCGCGATGAATTGATGGGCGCAGCGCACAACCTGGTGCGTCACCCTGATGTGCCGCCTGCCGTGTTTGCTCACATGTGGCAGACCCTCAAGCAGGGCCTGCCCTGGATGGGCATCGTCAAAAACCGCTGCAAGTCGGGCGACCACTACTGGGTCAATGCGTACGTCACACCGATTTTCGACAACAATCAGGTCGTCGGCTTCGAGTCGGTGCGCGTCAAGCCCACTGCCGAGCAAATTCGCCGGGCCGAGGCCCTGTACCAGCGTATCAACCAAGGCAAGCCTGCTGTGCCGCGGCGTGATCGTTGGTTACCCGTGTTGCAGGACTGGTTGCCATTCATCCTGATCAGCCAGATAGGCTTCCTCATCGGCAACTGGCTCGGACACTCATGGGGTTTTGCCTTGGCGGCAGCGTTGTCGGTCCCCCTGGGCCTGCTCGGCCTGACCTGGCAACAACGTGGGCTCAAGCGCTTGTTGCGCCTGGCCGAACAGACCACGTCCGATCCACTGATTGCGCAGATGTATACCGACAGCCGCGGCGTGCAGGCGCGCCTGGAAATGGCCATGCTCAGCCAGGATGCCCGGATGAAGACCTGCCTGACACGGTTGCAGGACAGCGCCGAGCACCTGAGCGATCAGGCGCGTCAGTCAGACGAGCTGGCGCATATGAGTTCATCAGGCCTGGAGCGCCAGCGTGTGGAAACCGAACAGGTCGCTGCCGCAGTGAACCAGATGGCCGCCACCACCCAGGAGGTGGCCAACCATGTACAACGCACCGCCGATGCGACCCAGCAGGCCAATCGCTTGACAGGCCAGGGCCGTCAAATTGCCGGTGAAACCCGGGCAGCCATCGAACGCTTGTCAGCCGCTGTTGGAGAAACTGGCCAGACCGTGACGCAATTGGCCAAGGACAGCGACGAGATCGGCGGTGTGGTCGATGTCATCAAGGGCATTGCCGACCAGACCAACTTGCTGGCGTTGAACGCCGCCATCGAAGCGGCACGGGCAGGCGAAATGGGCCGGGGCTTCGCCGTGGTTGCCGACGAAGTGCGGCAGCTGGCCCAGCGCACGGCTGAATCGACCGGGCAGATACACGGCCTGATCGCCAAGCTCCAGCAAACTGCCAGCAACGCCGTGACGACCATGGAAAGTGGGCACCGCCAGGCCCAGGAAGGTGTCGATCGGGTCATGCAGGCTGACGAGGCGCTAGTGGGCATCAGTGAAGCCGTGGCGAACATCACCGACATGGCCACGCAAATTGCCGCTGCGACCGAGGAGCAGACTGCGGTGGCCGACGAGATCAGCCGTAACATCAGCACCATTGCCGACCTGGCCGACCAAACTGCTGAGCAGGCACAGCATTCGGCAGTGCTGAGTGAGGCCCTCAACAGCACGGCCGGTAGTCAATATTCACTGGTAGAGCGCTTTAACCGCTAGATCGGATAGCCCGCGCGGGGTCGGCATCGTCGACCCTTTGCATGATCAACGCTACCAGTCAAGCCGCAGACGGGTTTCGAAGTGACGGGCCTGCCCGGTCAACGGATCATCGAAACTCAGGCTTTGCGCCAGCAATTTCAGCGGCCGTTGATAGTCATCCTCTACATCAAGCAATGCCGGGTAGAACGGGTCGTTACTGATGCCTGCTCCCAAAGCTGCCATGTGTACCCGCAGCTGATGCGTCTTGCCCGTGATGGGCGAGAGTTCATACCGCCACTGCTCCTGGTTCTTTTCCAATACGCGGGCATGCGTCTCACTGTTGGCCGGCCCTTGCACCTCATGCATGCGAAAGAACGGCTCCCCGTGTTCCAGGCGGCTGCGGTGCACCAGTGGGAAGGTGTGTTGCCCAAGCGCTGCAGCAATGGCCTGATAGCGTTTCTCGATCCGCCGCTCTGGAAACAAGCGCTGGTAAGCGCTGCGTGACTCAGGGTTGGCCGAGAACAGCACCAGCCCCGCCGTGTGCCGATCAATGCGGTGCAGGGGCACCAGGTGCGGATTGTCCAGCCGATGGATGAGACGGCGCAGCAAGGTCTGCTCCACGTACTCACCCCCTGGGGTGACCGGCAGAAAATGGGGTTTGTCAGCTACCACCAGGTGTTCGTCCACATGCAATATCGCTTCCTGCACGGGAATCACTCGCTCGTTCGGCACTTCGCGAAAATAGTGCAGACGCAGACCGCGCTTGTAGGGATGACCGGCCGAAATAGCCTGGCCGTCCGCGCCCAGCACCCGTCCCCGGGCAAAACGGTCCACCCACTGGCTACGGTCAATGGCCTTGAAGTGATCGCACAAGCAATCGAGCACCGTAGCCCATGGACCAGGAGGCAGACATACCGTGCTGGCTTGCAGTCGGGCGGGGTCGAATGGAGTCATCGTCTGGCTCGGAACCTGGCTTGGCGGCGTATTATCCTTCAAGCCCCGCCGATCAGCCAGCCTGGGCCAGCGACTCGCTGCGTGCCTTGAGCCAGCGCAGCACCTGCACGGGCTCCCAGCGGCTGGGATCGTACAGCGCATACACCAGCCCTTCATAACCCACCACATCCAGCCCCCGGTGGTAGCCAGCCCGCTGGAACAGCGCCTCCACCTCTGCAAAGCAGGTGTTGAAGTGCACCTTGCCGAAAGGCGTGCGGTCGTCGGTAACTAGGCCTTCAAGCCGCAGCTCAAGGACAGCGTCGGCCACCTTGTCGATGGGCATCCGATTGACGCTGTACTTCAATTGCTCGACGTTGAGCATGGGCTCACCTTGATACTGTATTTATGTACAGCATACGAACATCCTTCCGTTGCCGTCAATCCGTCTCATACCAGACCCGCGAGGTAACCGGCTCCCTTGCGCAGGGTGAGCACCTGTCGGCGTGGAACGCCAGGGGTTACAGACAGGTGCACCCAGCGGTCGTATTCCAGTATGAGCTGATCGAACGCGATCGGGCTTGTGCTGATGCGGTGCACCGTGTCCCTGGGAGAACGCTCGACGACCGTGAAGTCAGCGGCGAGCCCCTGCATGTGCTGGCTGCTGGAGGCGCCGCCGATCAACCGGTTGACTTGCTCGCTGCGGTATCCGCTGCTGATGATGATCGACGCGTTCCATAGGGCACGCACCTGTTCAAGGGTTTCGCACAGCAGACGAAGATTGTCGATGATCGGTTGGGAAGGCGTGTTATCAACACCGTTCCGGGCCGCAACCTGGGAGACGGTCATTTCGTTGAGGGTGAAATGTGGGGTGAGCAACATGACGTTCAGATCCGATGACAGAAGGCGGAGTCGACACTCAGGCTGCGCCCAGTGCCTGAATCGGATCATCGTATTGATGTTTCTGCAGTGGAGCAGGGTCACAGCTCCACTAGGGGTTTGGGTGCCTCAAAAAGGCCGCTACTTGTTCGGCATCGAAGGGCCAAAGCAATTCCGCCGCATTGTCGCGACGTCTCAGCACGGGGATTGCAAGGCCATAACGCTCGAACAGCGCATCGCTTTCGGCAATGTCGACCAGTTCGACGAGCAATCCATGATCGACAAAAGGCATCAGTATGGCCTCAGCCACCTCGCACAAATGACAACCCAAGGTGCCGAACAGCTGGCATTCAGGCAACATGGCACATATCCTCACTCAGTTGCACAGGCCGTTATTCTATGCCGCCCTACTGACGTCTGCATCTGTTGAGTATCAGTCCTGGCTCGTAGCGCCTATCCGGTGCAAGGACAAATCTGCCCCCTCAAACTCTTGTTCGTGACTGAGCCGCAAGCCAAGTACCTTGCGGATCACGCCATAGACGGCCAGGCCACCCAGCAGCGCCACGGCTGCACCGGCCAGGCTTCCCAGCAGTTGGCTGTAAACGCTGACCCCACCCAGCCCCCCCATCCAGACCTGCCCAAAAATACCGCAGGCGACACCGCCCCATACCCCACACAACCCATGCAGGGGCCACACACCCAGAACATCATCAATCTTCCAACGGTTCTGCGCGGCGGTGAATGCCCACACGAACAGAACTCCGGCCACCAGGCCCGTAGCCAGCGCGCCCACGGGATGCATGATGTCGGAGCCTGCGCAAATGGCGACCAGCCCTGCCAGCGGGCCGTTGTGCAGGAACCCTGGGTCGTTGCGACCCACCAGCAGCGCGGCCAGCGTGCCGCCAACCATGGCCATTAATGAATTTATAGCGACCAGGCCGCTGATGCCCTGCAAGGTTTGCGCACTCATCACGTTGAAGCCGAACCAGCCGATGATCAGTATCCACGAGCCCAAGGCCAGAAACGGGATGCTCGAGGGCGCGAACGCGACCAATCGCCCTTCACGGTAGCGCCCGCGCCTGGGGCCCAGTAGCACAACCGCAGCCAGCGCCAGCCAGCCGCCCATGGCATGTACCACCACCGAGCCGGCAAAATCATGGAACGGCGCACCAACATGCACCTGTAACCACGCTTGGACGCCAAAGTTGCCATTCCACACTATCCCCTCGAAAAAGGGATACACCAGTGCCACGATCAACGCCGTGGCGCACAGTTGCGGTGCAAACCGCGCTCGCTCCGCAATCCCGCCAGAAATGATCGCCGGTATGGCAGCTGCGAACGTCAGGAGGAAAAAGCACTTGACCAAGGCGTAGCCGTTATCAGCCGCCAGGGTTGCGGCAGGCTGGAAAAACGCAACACCGTAGGCCACCCAATAGCCGACGAAGAAATAGGCGATCGCCGACACGGCGAAATCGCTCAGAATCTTGGACAGGGCGTTGACCTGATTTTTGTAGCGTACGGTGCCGACCTCAAGAAACGCGAAGCCGGCATGCATGGCGAGCACCAGAATGGCCCCCACCAGTATGAACAACGTATTTGAACCGTTGACCTGAGACTGAATCGCGCTTGAAGTCATATCCATGAAGCAGCAGCACCTGTCGGCGGCACCAACAATGCTCAGTCGACCCCCATCCTGCACCGCTTCGGTGCCTGGCAAGGCGGTTATGGGCACTTGCCACGAATGGACGGGAGCCCAATCTGGCAGTCTGGGCAATTTGGGTTAATGTTTAGGCGTGGCGGGTGGCACGCGCCCCGAAGCAGCGCAGCGCGTTGAGAGGGCGCCCTGCAACGATGCATAAACCAAGCAAAGCCTGTACCAGTGTGGTGACTTGAACCTTCCAGTAGCCACGTCACTCGAAGTACCAACATCAACCGACAGGGAGAGACACATGGCCAGCAATTCGGCAAAGCATGCACAAGATGTACTGATGGCTGACTTCCAGGCACTGGTCCGCGACACGGAGAAGCTGCTGGCCGATACCGCCAACCTGGCAGGTGACCAGGCGCAAGTGCTGCGCGAACAGATGCACGAGCGCCTGGCGCAGGCACGCGAGGCGCTGGAAGTCACCCAGGAATCATTGCGCGAACGCAGCCAGGAGGCACTGGGCAGCGCCGAGCAGTATGTCCAGGAAAAACCCTGGCATGCCATTGGTATCGCCGCCGGCGTGGGCCTGTTGATCGGCCTGCTGGCAAACCGTCGTTAAGGGGTTTTCATGGACAATGACGCCATCGGCACCGGTGCCACCGGCAAGCGGCTCGGTGCAGCTGTTCTTGGGCTGCTGCACAGCCATATAGAACTGTTCGGCATCGAACTGCAGGAGCAGAAAGGACGAACCCTGCGCCTGTTGCTGTTCGCAGGCCTGGCACTGGTTTTCGCGCTGCTGCTGTTGACAGCGCTTTCCGGGTTGGTGCTTGTTCTGCTCTGGGACAGTTATCGCCTTGCCGGCATAATTGGTCTATGCGTGTTCTATGGGCTGGCGGCGCTGTACTGTGGCCTGCGCCTGAAAAGCGCGGTGTTCGACGAGTCCTCGCCCTTCCACTCCACCCTTGAGGAACTGGCCAAAGATCGGGAGCGCCTTCTGCCATGAACCTGCCTGACTTGCCCAATACACGTAATCCGCGTGAACTGCGCAAAGCGCTGCTGCGCCTGCGCATGGAAATGCACCGCCAGGAAATCCGCCATGAAACCGGCCAATTGCTCGAGCCTGTGCGGCGCATACGCGGCATGGGGAGCTCGCTTCATGCCGGGCTTGGCATCAAGCATGCACCCTTGTGGGGCATAGGTGCGGTAGTGGCCATGGGCTTTTTGACTGGCAAGGGCGTTCGAAGTGGTGGTCTTCCCCGCCTTGTCCGCCTGGGTGCCAGCCTGATTCCCTTGGTCAAGCTCTTCATGCAGAGCAACCGTCATCGCCGGTGATCCCCACCTCACGCCGTGTTCAGTGGTTGATCGCGGACAAGAACCACTGATACGGCGTATGCTTCGCTGCAACCCCTTCTGGAGACTGCGCCTTGGATTGGCATACCCTGCTCACCCGCGAACGCCTGGGCAAAGCTCAGTACAGTGCTGAAGAATTGGGACGCAGCCCGTTTCACAAAGACCATGACCGCATTATTTTCTCCGGCGCATTTCGTCGCCTGGGGCGCAAGACGCAAGTTCATCCTGTCACCAGCAACGATCACATTCACACGCGCCTGACGCACTCGCTGGAGGTGAGTTGCGTAGGCCGGTCCCTTGGCATGCGCGTTGGGGAAACGCTACGTACAAGCCTGCCCGACTGGTGTGAACCGAGTGACTTGGGCATGGTGGTGCAGTCGGCCTGCCTTGCCCATGACATCGGCAACCCCCCCTTCGGACACTCCGGTGAAGATGCCATCCGTCATTGGTTTCAGCAGGCCGCCAATCGTGGTTGGCTGGACGACATGCGCGACGATGAACGTGCCGACTTCCTCAATTTCGAAGGCAATGCCCAAGGCTTTCGGGTACTGACGCAGCTGGAATACCACCAGTTCGATGGGGGCACCCGCTTGACCTATGCCACCCTCGGAACCTACCTCAAGTACCCCTGGAGCGCGCGACATGCCGATGCCCTGGGCTACAAAAAACATAAGTTCGGGAGTTACCAGAGCGAATTGCCGCTGCTGGAACAAATTGCAGCTCGCCTGGGCCTGCCCCAAGTAGACGATCAGCGCTGGGCACGGCATCCTCTGGTGTATTTGATGGAGGCTGCCGATGACATCTGCTATGGCCTGATCGACCTGGAAGATGGCCTGGAAATGGAGCTTCTGCAGTACGCTGAAGTTGAAGCGCTGTTGCTCGATCTGGTAGGCAGCGACCTGCCGGAAACCTACAGGCAGCTCGGTCCAAGTGACTCCAGGCGCCGCAAGTTGGCGATCCTGCGCGGCAAGGCTATCGAACACCTGACCAATGCGGCGGCGCAAGCCTTCGTGGAACAGCAGGATGCACTGCTCGCCGGCCATTTGACCGGTGATCTTGTCGAGCACATGCACGGCCCCGCTAAACGTTGCGTACTGCACGCCAAGGCGATGGCGCGAAACAAGATTTTTCAGGACAAGCGCAAGACGCTTCACGAGATCGGTGCCTACACCACGCTGGAAATCCTGTTGAACACCTTCTGTGGCGCCGCACTGGAGCAACATGGGGGGCGCACGCCCTCGTTCAAGAGCCGTAGGGTATTGGACCTGCTAGGCAACAATGCCCCCGACCCCCATGGTTCGCTTTATCAGGCTTTCCTGCGCATGATCGATTTCATAGCCGGTATGACCGACAGCTACGCCAGCGAAATGGCACGGGAGATGACAGGGCGTTCCGGCTCTGCATAAAGATGCGCAGAAAATCTGTCGGCCTGCGCTTTCAAACAGATGAACCAGGAAAGACTTACATCCAATTCAACCAACCTTGGATACCGAGTTCAAAGCATAAACATTAGCTAACAAACAAGGTTTGACTTTGGTTGTTGACGCTACCGTACGTAAGTAGTTTTTGCTAAGTTTGTAGGCCATTTCCTATATACGGTTATTGAGCCGCCCCCGCATTACTTGCCGCTTTCAACTGGGTTAAGGTGCCAACTGTCACCCTCATTGATAGCAGGGAAGTAGAACATGTCCTCCATATTCATCGTCGACGACCATCCGGTAATCCGGCTGGCAGTGCGCATGCTTCTGGAAAATCAGAATTACAAAATCGCTGGCGAATCGGACAACGGCGTGGATGCCATGCAGATGATTCGCGAAACCAATCCAGACCTGATCATCCTGGATATCAGCATTCCCAAGCTCGATGGCCTGGAGGTACTGGCACGGTTTCAGTCCATGGCGATGTCACAGAAAATCCTTGTGCTGACCGCGCAGTCGCCAGCGCTGTTCGCAGTGCGCTGCATGCAATCAGGGGCAGCGGGCTATGTCTGCAAGCAAGAAGACCTGAGCGAACTACTCAGTGCGGTCAAGGCGGTTTTGGCTGGGTACAACTACTTTCCCAGCCAGGCGATGCAGACTCATGCACCTGTTGACAACGACCTACAACTTCTAAGTACCGTCAATGATCGGGAATTGATGGTTCTTCAACTTTTCGCACAAGGGCGAACCAACAAGGAGATTGCAAAAGGCATGTTTCTAAGCAGCAAGACGGTCAGTACCTACAAGAAACGCCTCATGCACAAACTCGAAGCCAGCACGCTGGTCGATCTGATCGACATGGCCAAGCGCAACGCACTGGTCTGAGGGCTCCATGGCACGTTTTATCGCCCTCCTGCTCCTGGTCGTCACACTGCCAGTCAACCTGGCGAACGCCGGGCAGCAAGGCGCGTCCCAGCTGTCCCTGGTCGCTCGCTCCACCGCACGGCCCGCCATGCCTGCGATCACCCCTGAACAACAGCAATGGTTGAATGCTCGTCACGAACTGGTGGTCGGCACCTCTGCCCCGGATTATCCACCTTTTGACATCAGCAGTGGCGGGCGCGACTACCAAGGCCTTACCGCAGAGTACGCCAGCCTGCTGGGCAAGGCGCTTGACCTGCCAGTGCGCGTGCTGCGCTATCCAAGCCGCCAGGCGGCGCTGCAGGCGCTCAAACAAGGCGACATCGATCTGCTGGGCAGTGCCAACGGCTATGACGCCAACTATGAAGGCGTGGTGCTGTCGCACGCCTACGCCATCGACCAACCCGTGCTGGTCACGCGAGAGGACGAACATCGGGCGCTGGACACTGGCCTGGCAGGCATGCGCCTTGGCATGCTGTATCACTACCTGCCCAGGAAAGAAGTACTCAGTGCCTATCCCGATGCCAAGGTCCTGGCCTTCGGATCATCCAGCGAAGCCTTGAATGCGGTGGCGTTCGGCCAGGCCGATGTCTTCATCGGCGACACGATTTCCACACACTATCAACTCAACCGCGGGCACCTGCCAAGGCTGCGTATGGCCAGCTTTGGCAACCATGAAGCATTTGGCTTCGGCTTCGCCCTACGCCAGCAAGACACGGTACTGCTCGCGCTGGTCAATGCTGCGCTCGACAGTCAGTCCCCCGCCCTGCGTTCGAGCATATTCAAACGCTGGAGTGCAGGCAGCGATTTGCTTCTGACCGACCGCAAGCTTCGACTGACGCGCACCGAAGAGCAGTGGTTGCAGCGTCATCCGGTCATGCGTGTCGTTGTCGACGGTACGGCGGCGCCATTGTCCTACTTCGACAAATCGGGCTATTTCCGCGGCATCACCGCCGACCTGCTGGAACTGATCAGCCTGCGTACGGGCCTGCGTTTCGAGGTGCAACGGGCCAGTGGCATCGCGGACATGATTGCCCGGGTCAAGGACGGGCGCGCCGATGTGATCGCTGCACTGGCGAGTGGCAGCATCGACCAGAACGATCTGCAGATCAGTCAGGCATATCTGGACAGCACCTATGTGCTGGTCAATCGCAAGGGCAACGCTGCAGCCACTTCGCTGGACGACCTGCGTGGGAAGCGGATCGCAATCACGCGCTACAGCGCCCTGGACACCATGCTTTCGCGCTACCACCCGCAAATTGGCTGGATAGAAACGGAAAGCTCGTACTACTCCATGGCCCTGCTCAACAGCGGAGCAGTGGATGCGGTCATCACCACACTGATCGACGCCAACCACGCCTTGGCCAGCAATCCCGACTTGATCATCCGCACCACAGTGGGCAGCGAACCTGCCAGTTATGCCATGGCCACCAGCCCCCCCTCCAAAACCCTCATTTCAATTCTGGACAAGGCACTTTCGAGTATTTCACCTGAAGAGCTGGGGGTGATCAACAACCGCTGGCGAGGCTTCACCCTGTTCGAAGACGCCAAGGGCGAGGGGTTGCGCCGCTTGACGGTATTGGTAGCCCTGGGTGCGGCGGTATTGCTGTTGCTGGCCCTGTTGTGGAATGCCCGCCTGCGTTTGCAGATCCGTCAACGCCAGCAAGCCGAGCGCGCCCTGAACGATCAGGTGGCATTCATGCGCGCATTGCTCAACGGTACGCCACACCCGATGTACGTCCGTGATCGAGAAGGCTGCCTGCAAAGCTGCAACTACAGCTACCTCGAAGCGGTTCAGGCCAGCGCCGAGGAGGTCCTGGGCAAGCAACTGGAGAGCAGCCTGTTTGCCGACTGCGAACAGACCCGACAAATCCAGAACGACTACGCCAAGGTGATGGCGGCTGGTACCCCGTTGATCATGGACCGTCCCTTGCGCATCAAGGGCCGGGAAATCACCATCTATCACTGGATCCTGCCCTACCGGGATTCGTTGGGCGAGGTACAGGGCATCATTGGCGGATGGATCGATATCAGCGACCGCCGCCAGCTGGTCAACGAGTTGCGTCAAGCCAAGCAGCAGGCCGATGACGCCAACCGGGCCAAGAGCACGTTCCTGGCCACCATCAGTCATGAAATCCGCACGCCCATGAACGCAGTCATCGGCATGCTCGAACTCGCCGTCAAGCGCGCCGAGCAGGGCCAGGTCGATCGCGGCGCGCTTCAGCTGGCTCACCATTCGGCCAAGGACCTGCTTGGCTTAATTGGCGATATCCTGGACATCGTGCGCATAGAGTCAGGGCACCTCACGCTGGTCCCTGAAGTGGTCGATCTGGCTGAATTGCTCGAGTCGGTAGGGCGCATATTCGAAGGCCAGGCTAGGCAGAAAGGGTTGGCGCTGGAAGTCATCATCGAGCCCGCGGCACGTTGCCATGTCCTGCTGGACCCCTTGCGTTTCAAGCAAGTGCTTTCCAACCTGGTGAGCAATGCCATCAAGTTCACCGAGCATGGGCAGGTACGCATCCACGCCAAGCTACTACAGAACGAAGACAGCGCCAGCTCGCTGTTGGACATGGAGGTGCGCGACAGCGGCATCGGGATCCACCCGGACGACATGGAACGGCTGTTCCATCCGTTCGTTCAGGCGAACCCGCACAGCCAGGGCGCACGCGCGGGCACCGGGCTGGGCCTTACCATCTGCCGAACACTCTGCGAAATGATGGGGGCCGACCTCAGTATCAAGAGCCTGGAAGGCCTGGGCACTCAAGTCCGGGTGAAGATGCCGCTGCAACAGGCTGACACTGCAGTGCAATCGGCACCGGTACTGGCTGCCGAGCGCTTGCAGGCACTCAACCCCCACCTCAAGGTGCTGGTGATCGACGATCACCCTGCTAACCTGCAACTGATGGCGCAGCAGCTCGGTTACCTCGGGCTGCAGCACGCGACGGCCGAGGACGGTCGCGAAGGCCTGGCGGCATGGCGTGCAGGCGACTTCGATGTGCTGGTGCTCGATTGCAACATGCCCCACATGAATGGCTACCAATTGGCAACTGCGGTACGTGCCGAAGAGCAACGAACAGGACGCAGACGCTGCACGATCCTGGGCTATACCGCCAACGCACAACCCGAGGTACGGCGCAAATGCCTTGACTCGGGCATGGACGATTGCCTGCTCAAACCCATCAGCCTCAGCACCCTGAGTCAGCACCTTGCAGCAGTGAACATGCAGCGCCGAAAAAAGAACCGACGCAAACCCTATTGCCTGGATGGACTCAGCGCGGTGGTTGGGCATGACCCGGCTGATCATGTGCGATTCCTCCAGACGCTGCAACAAAGCCTGGAGACAGACTTCACGCTCTTGATGGACCTGAAGCCTGATCAGGATCAACAGGCCATCGCAGCCCAGGCGCATAAAATTCTGAGCGCAGCACGCATGTTGGAAGCAGCAGCGCTGATGCGAGCCTGCGCCGCCCTTGACAGCGACGACCTCACCCCTGCCCAGGTTCGAGTGCGTCGACAAGCCCTGGCCAGGCACATGCGGCGTGTACACCGAGCGCTGACGCTGGACTTGTCGACAACCACGTGCACGCAGGCGGGCAACCGGGCGTGTTAACTGATAGACTGCGCGGCGTTATTACCTAAGAGGATTGTTTCATGGCCACAAACCGCTCCCGTCGTCTGCGCAAGAAGCTGTGTGTCGACGAGTTTCAGGAATTGGGCTTCGAGCTGAACCTGGAATTCAAAGAGGATCTGGATGACCAGGCAATCGATGCATTCCTCGACGCGTTCCTTGCCGAAGCCATGGATGCCAACGGCCTCGACTATGTCGGCGGTGACGACTACGGCCTGGTGTGCTCGGTCAAACGTGGCTCGGTCACCGAAGAGCAGCGCGCTGCCGTCGAAAGCTGGCTCAAAGGCCGCAGCGAACTGACCAAGGTCGAAGTCAGCCCACTGCTCGACGCCTGGTACCCGGAAAAGCCGATCAACAAGGCAGAGTAATGCTCTGTCGGGTTCGTTCGCAGAAGGCCACCCCTAGGGGTGGCCTTTTTAGTTTCGGGTCTGCGCACAAGCCGCGGTGCAGAGCAAACTCACCGTAGCGGTTCGATTTGAAACCCATGTGCATCGAACTGGCGCAACCCCGGGGGGCTTGGGGCATAATGCGTGTGCATTCGTTCTGGGGCCATCATTCCTCTACAGCCCCAATGCCCTTTCTCCTCGTTGCAGGGTATCCGTTGATCATGATCAAAACGCTCCGCCCCATCGTACTCGCCGGCCTGTTGCTGCCTTTGGCCCTGACCAGCCAGGCCGCTGCGGTCAATACAAGCCTTCCACCCAAGGTGCAGCAGGCACTCAAGGCCAATAAGTTACAAGACACGGCATTGTCATTGGTGATGCTGCCCTTGGATGGCCCCGGCACAGCCACGGTGTTCAACGCCGACGTGTCCGTGAACCCTGCCTCGACCATGAAGTTGGTCACCACCTATGCTGCCCTGGAGCTGCTGGGGCCGACCTACCAGTGGAAAACCGAGTTCTTCACCGACGGTACGCTCAGCAACGGTGTACTCAACGGCAACCTCTATCTCAAAGGTGGAGGCGATCCGAAGCTGAACATGGAAAAGCTGTGGTTGCTGATGCGTGACCTGCGCGCCAACGGCGTGCGCATCATTACAGGTGACCTGGTGCTCGACCGCAGCCATTTCGTGCAGCCCAACCTGCCGCAATTCAATGACGACGGAGGAGACCAGAACAAGCCGTTCCTGGTGAAGCCTGACGCATTGCTGGTCAATCTCAAGGCCTTGCGCTTCGTGGCGCGCAACGATGGGGGCAGGGTCAGCGTTGCCGTGGAGCCGCCGATTGCCAGTATTCGCATCGACAACCAGGTCAAGGCTGTCAACAGCAAGAATTGCGCAGGCGACGTACGCTACAACCCCGTGTCACAGCCGGACGGCATTACCGTGACTGTCAGTGGTCAACTGGGCGATGGCTGCAACTCGCAGACCTACCTCTCGCTGCTCGATCATCCGACCTATGCCGCCGGCGCGGTGCGTGCCATCTGGAACGAGCTGGGGGGGACCATCCAAGGTACCGACCGCATCGAAAACGTGCCCAAAAGCGCCCGGTTGCTTGCGCGTGCATTCTCACCGGACTTGGTCGAAATCATCCGTGACATCAACAAGTACAGCAACAACACCATGGCTCAGCAGCTGTTCCTGAGCCTGGGTGCCCAGTTCCGTACCGATGCCGATGGCGATGACGCCCGTGCCGCTCAGCGTGTCGTGCGTCAGTGGCTGGCCAAGAAAGGCATCACTGCACCGCATCTGGTGATGGAAAACGGCTCAGGCCTGTCCCGGGCCGAGCGCGTGAGCACTCGTGAGATGGCAGCCATGCTGCAAGCGGCCTGGAAAAGCCCTTACGCTGCCGAGTTCATGAGCTCGCTGCCGCTGGTGGGTATGGATGGCACCATGCGCAAACGGCTCAAGCGTACCGCCATGACCGGTGAGGGCCACATCAAGACCGGTACGCTCAACACCGTGCGGGCAATCGCTGGTTTCAGCCGTGACAGCAACGGCCATACCTGGGCAGTGGCCGCCATCCTCAACGACCCCAAACCGTGGGGCGCCTCTCAAGTGCTTGACCAGGTGCTGCTGGACCTCTACCGCCAGCCCAGCGCAGGCGCCAGTACAGCCGCCAAGTGACCTGCACGGCCTGTGCCCTGCAAGGGCACAGGCAACGGCGCATCAACGCAACTGCAGCTTCCAGGCACGGTGGATGCGGTTGTTGCGGGCGAAGTCCGGGTCAAGCGTCTGGGCGGTGATTTCTTCCACGGCGTAACGAGCAGACAGGTGCTCGTCGAGCTGGAACTTGCGGAAGTTGTTGGAAAAATACAGCACGCCACCTGGGGCCAGGCGCGCCATCGCCAAGTCCAGCAACTGAACATGATCGCGCTGGACGTCGAACACACCTTCCATGCGCTTGGAATTGGAGAACGTGGGCGGGTCGATGAAGATCAGGTCGTAGCTTTCACGTTCGGCCTCCAACCACGCCATGACATCGCCCTGCTCCAGACGATTGCGCTCTGAAAAGCCGTTGAGCGCCAAGTTGCGCCGCGCCCAGTCCAGATAGGTTTTCGACAGGTCGACACTGGTGGTGCTGCGCGCCCCGCCTTTGGCGGCATGTACAGTCGCCGTCGCGGTATAGCAGAACAAGTTCAGGAAGCGCTTGCCGGCCGCCTCACGCTGAATGCGTACGCGCATCGGCCGATGGTCCAGAAACAGGCCGGTATCGAGGTAGTCGGTAAGGTTGACCAGCAGCTTGACCCCAGCTTCCGACACCTCCTGAAAGCGACCCTCCGTGCCCTGGCGCTCGTACTGGCGGGTTCCGCTTTGACGCTCCCGGCGCTTGAGTACTACGCGTTGTGGCGAAATACCAAGGGCCTGGGGGATGGCCGCCAGCGCGTCGAGCAGGCGACCCTGTGCCTTGTCGGGGTCGATCGAACGCGGTGCCGCGTATTCCTGCACGTGCACCCAGTCCTGATACACGTCTACAGCCAGGGCGTATTCGGGCATATCCGCATCGTACAGACGGTAACAGCTGACCTGTTCGCGGCGAGCCCACTTGCCCAGTTGCCGAAGGTTTTTCTGCAGGCGGTTAGCGAACATCTGCGCACCCTCGGACAGGCGTGCAGGCTCGCTGGCCAATGGCGCCGGCTCGTGTGCTTGCGGGCCTTGCGCCTGTTCGGCCCGGCGCTCGCCGGTGACGAACTGGTCCGGCTGGACCTTGAACAACAGCAATTTGCAGGGCAGTGCACCGTTCCAGAATGCGTACTGCTTGTGGCTACGCAGGCCCATGCGCTTGCCCAACTGCGCAGCGCCGGTAAAGACGGCAGCCTCCCAACCCATGCATGCCTGACGCAGGCGTTCGCCAAGGTTCTGGTAAAGGTAAAGCAGGCTGGCTTCGTCACCCAGACGCTCCCCGTAGGGTGGGTTGCTGATGACCAAGCCTTTCTGGTTCTGGTCCGGGCGCGGCTCGAATGTGCTCACTTCGCCTTGATAGATCTTCACCCAATCGCTCAGGCCTGCGCGCTCGACGTTGTTGCGCCCTGGCTGGATCAAGCGCGGATCGGCTTCATAGCCGCGGATCCACAATGCAGGTTTGGCCAGGCCAGCCTCAGCGCGCGCCTGCGCCTGTTCATGCACCTTGCGCCAGAGCGCGGGCACATGGCCCAGCCACGCCGTGAACCCCCAACGCTCACGCTTGAGGTTGGGAGCGATGTCCGCGGCGATCATGGCCGCCTCGACCAGGAAGGTGCCGACACCACACATGGGGTCGGCCAGTGCGCCGCCCTGGGCCGCGATGCGTGGCCAGCCGGAGCGAATCAACACCGCGGCGGCGAGGTTTTCCTTGAGCGGTGCTGCACCTTGCTGCAGGCGATAGCCCCGCTGATGCAGACTATGGCCGGAAAGGTCCAGCGACAGGATCGCTTCGCCCCGGTCAAGGCGCAGGTGGACGCGCACATCCGGGTCGATCTTCTCCACCGACGGGCGCAGCCCGTCACGGTTGCGCAGTTTGTCGACAATGGCATCCTTGACCTTTAGGGCGCCGAAATGGGTGTTGTCGATCCCCGACCCATGACCGCTGAACTCAACTGCCAGGGTACCGTCAGCGGCCAGGTGATCAGCCCACTCCACGGCGTTGACACCGTCATACAAGTCGTCGGCGTTTTTCATGGAAAAACGCTTGAGCACCAGCAATACGCGGTTTGCCAACCGAGACCACAGGCACAAGCGGTAGGCGGTCTCCATGTCGGCAGCCCCGCGGATGGCCGAGGTGTGTTCACGGACCTCGTCCAGACCAAGGCTGCGGGCCTCTTCTGCAAGCAGGCTTTCAAGGCCTTTGGGACAAGTGAGGTAGAGTTCGAAACGGTCCGACATGAGTTATCCAGCACATTAGGGCTATTAGACTGGCGCTGCGACGCATCGCAACGCCCTGTTTACCTGCACGCCTTTCCAACAGGTGTGCAAGTGGCCATCTGCCCCTTGCGGAGGCGCAATGACCGGGCCGCCCGACTTACCCATCTCTGCCTGACGGCACAGACAGCTTAGATCATCGAGCAGTACATAAAATTCTTGCGAAGCCGGGGCCTATGTGACCCTTCGTCGCATTTCGAGCTGTTTCAACCGCTTCGCTAGGGCGATGGCAAAATGGCGTCAAACTTCGACGAACCCCTGATTCTGTGGGCTTACAGCGGGAATAAGGATGAGTCGCATTTATTTACTTATCCCCTGACCCTTGGAAAGGTTACGTGCTTATGACAAATCGATCATTCCCACCGTCACCCGCATTGGTTAGAACTGAACACAGGCCGCATCGCAACGAAGCGGCACTTCAGGCTCGCGACGCCGGCAGCGAGCCCACACCGGCAGAACGATTCTGCCCGGCCTCCAGGAGGCCGACGGGACATTACAGTCAACAAGTGAGGGCAACACCCTATGAGAAGACTTAAGCGTGATCCGTTGGAAAGAGCATTTTCACGTGGCTACCAATATGGAGTCACCGGCAAATCCCGGGAGCTTTGCCCCTTTACCCTGCCATCTGTTCGTCAAGCCTGGATCAACGGCTGGCGGGAGGGCCGTGGTGACAACTGGGACGGTATGACTGGCACCGCCGGTATCCACAGGCTCAACGAAAATCACGCCGTAGGCTGATAGAGGACATTCACCCGATTTACCAGGCACGCCCCACCAGGGCGGCGGGCTGAGGCCCAGGGGCCCCGTCAAGGGGCCCTTTTTTATTGGCGGGCTTACCGCTTGGGCATGGCGGCGATGGCGTCCACGGCTTCACGAATGAGTGCCGGCCCTTTATAGATGAAGCCTGAGTAAATCTGCACCAGGCTCGCACCTGCGGCGATTTTTTCCGCCGCATGCTTTCCTTCCGTGATGCCCCCAGCTGCGATGATCGGCAGCTTGCCGCCCATCTCACCGGCCAATACCTGAACGATCCGCGTGCTTTTCTGGCGCACTGGCGCACCTGAGAGCCCGCCCGCTTCGCCGCCATAGGGCAGCGCCTCCACGCCCTCACGCCCGAGCGTGGTATTGGTCGCGATGACCGCGTCCATGCCTGACTCCACAAGCGCAGCGGCTACCAGTGCCGTTTCTTCATCGCTCATGTCAGGGGCAATCTTGATGGCCAAGGGAACGTGCCGGCCATGACGCACGCTCAGCTGCGCCCGCCGCTCTGCCAAGGCATCGAGCAATTGCTTGAGCGAATCCCCGAACTGCAGGCTGCGCAGCCCCGGTGTGTTTGGAGAGCTGACATTGACCGTGACATAGCTGGCCGCGCCGTAGACCTTGTCCAGGCAGATCAGGTAGTCGTCCACCGCATGCTCGACGGGGGTGTCGAAGTTCTTGCCAATATTGATACCCAGCACACCCGTATAACGTGCAGCGCGAACACGGCCCAGCAGATGATCAACACCCAGGTTATTGAAACCCATGCGGTTGATGATGGCAGTTGCCTCTGGCAAGCGGAACAGGCGCGGTTTGGGGTTGCCCGGTTGCGGGCGAGGCGTGACGGTGCCGATCTCGACGAACCCGAAACCCAGCTGGGCAAAGCCGTCAATGGCCGTACCGTTCTTGTCCAGGCCGGCCGCCAGACCTACCGGATTGGCAAAATCAAGGCCCATGACCTTGACCGGCAATGAGGCCGGGCGCTTGCACAGCTTGCCATTCACGCCAAGTCGGCCGCCGGCACCGATCAGGTCCAACGACAGATCATGAGAAGTTTCCGGTGACAGTTTGAACAGCAGCTGGCGGGCCAGGTTATACATGGGCAGACAAGACTCGGGGTGAGTGAGGGGGCGATTATAGCCATCGCTGACGGGACAGGACAGCCCGATGTTGGCCAGCAGGTTTGCTGCAGGTGAACGTAGAGACAAATGTGTAGCAGGCAAACACTGCCTTGGTTGGGCCTTATACCAGTGCTTGCCTGCTAGACATCACGTGCTGTCAGGCAGGCAAAGAAAAACCCGGCCGAGGCCGGGTTTTTCATGAAGCTTCAAACCAATTACTTGGCCTGGGCTTCTACCTGAGCTTCAACGCGACGGTTGATAGCACGGCCTTCTTCGGTGGCGTTGTCGGCAACCGGACGGGTTTCGCCGTAGCCAACCGAGTCAACACGGCTGGATTCTACGCCGTACTGCTGGGTCAGAACCTGCTTGACAGCGTTGGCACGACGCTCGGACAGCTTCTGGTTGTAAGCGTCTGGACCTACGGAGTCAGTGTGACCTTCAACCACGGTGGTGGTCTGTGGGTACTGCTTCATGAAGTCAGCCAGGTTCTTGATGTCGCCGTAGCTGTTTGGCTTGACGACCGACTTGTCGAAGTCGAACTTGACGTCCAGCTCAACGCGAACGACTTCGGCAACAGCCGGGCAGCCGTCGGCGTCAACAGTGACGTTAGCCGGGGTGTCTGGGCACTTGTCGACGTTGTCGCAAACGCCGTCGTTGTCGGAGTCAGAGCAGACTTCAGCAACTGGAGCAGGTGCAGGAGCAGCCTGGTTCTTCGGGCTACCGCCGAAGTTCAGACCAACACCAACGCTTGGAGCCCACTCGGTGTCGCCCTGGTCGATGTTGTACTGAGCTTCAACGCCGGCACGGGCGTAGAACATGTCAGTGATGTACCACTTGGCGCCAGCGCCAACGTTGGCGAAGGTGGAGTGGTTACGACCACCGCGGCCGGTCTGGCCGATCGACTGGTGCGAGAAACCAGCAGAAACGTACGGACGGATGGCGTCGTACGGGTTGTTGAAGTGGTAAACGGCGTCCAGGGCAGTGTTGGAGCCCTTGATGTTCTTGCCGTCGTCGCCACGAGCGTTGTGGACTTCGTCGTAGCCCAGACGCAGTTCAACGTCGTCGGTCAGGAAGTAACCGATGGAGCCGCCGAACAGGTTACCGTCGTTTTTGAAGTCACGCTGGCTGTCGAAGAATTCTTTCTTGTAGAAGATTTCAGTTTCGACGGCGCCTTGGCCTTGTGCCATAGCGCCAATCGAGGTGGCGGCTACGAGCGAACCAATGGCCAAGCCCAAGGTGTTTTTCAGTTTCATCCGTTAAATCCCCATCTGGTGATAGTTAAGCAGTCCCACCAAAACCGGGGGGACAACTCGTCGGCGAGTCTAGCAGAACTCGCCGGTTCGTTAGAGATATTTGCTGGTCGTTAAGTTTCATCGAGACCGGCAAATTTCTCCCGAAGCTTGTCAAGCGCACGCTTGTAACGCATTTTCGTCGCGCTGAGCCCCATGTGCATGATGTCCGCGATCTCCTGAAACTCCAGTTCGGCGACGAATCGCAGCACCAGGATTTCCCGATCGATCGGGTTCACATGGACCAGCCACTTGTCCAGCCCGCCCTTTTCTTCGGCCTTGGGTGCCTTTTCCTCGGACGCCTCTTCGACGGGGTCCAGGCTCAGGGCATCCATCAACCTGCGCTTGCGGCGCTCCTTGCGGTACTGGGTGATGCATTCATTGTAGGTGATGCTGTAAAGCCAGGTCTTGAATTTGGATTTTCCCTCGAAATTCTTCAGGCCATAGAGCACTTTCAACATCACTTCCTGACAGACATCGTCCGCGTCCCGGTCGTTCCCCAAATAACGTGCACACACGTTGAACAGGGTTCGCTGGTAGCGACGCATGAGCTCCTCATACGCGCGAGTGACGTGGTACAGCTCCTCATGCGAGCGCGCCACCAACTCTTCGTCGGTGAGTTCGCGGGGGTCGTAGCGCATGGGCGGCGTGGGAACTTTATTCAAAACGGATCTGGCCGACAGTCAGGTCAATGTCGCCGCAAGCGCCCGGAGGGCCGGTTTTTGCGGCGGCATACATTAACAGCTTTGTTCGGTCAGCGGCTATTGACCCGCTGCTCGAGCAATTCCCGGTTGGACAGGGAAACCATCTCGTCATCGTCGGTGAGGATCACCGTCTTGACCGTGCCAATCTCCTCGATATGCCCTTCGACCTCGCCAATGCGCACCTGCTGGCCCACCTGGAACAACTCGCGGACATAAATGCCGGCCAGGATCTGACCAGCGATTTCGCGGCTACCCAGGCCCATGGCCAGCGCAACGGCCAGACCAACGGTAATCAGGCCGATGACGATCACATGGTTGAGCAGGTCGGTCTTGACCTCCAGCTGGCTGATAGCCACTGAAATGCTGATGATGATCACCAGGCCCTGAACGATGCGTCCAAGCCCTGCGGCGTACTCAAGCCCTACGCCTTCGGCGGCGCCGCGCACCAGGCCGTTGGCCACCTGCGCCAGAAGAACGCCCGCGAGCAATATCAACGCGGCACCGAATACCTTGGGCAGGTACAAGGCCAGCATGTCGAGCGTGGCGGAGACACGCTCCAGGCCCAGCGACTCGGCGGCCGACACCAGGAAGATCAGCAGCACGAACCAGTAGACGATCTTGCCGATCAGCGTGGAGATCGGCACCTGAATGCCAACCCGGCCCAGCATCTTGGTCAGGCCCGTACCAGCCATCAGGCGATCGAGGCCAAGCTTTGCCAGCAGTTTGGAGAGCAAGGTATCGAGCAGCTTGGCTACCACGAAGCCCAGCAGCACCACGACCAACGCGCCGAACAGGTTGGGGATGAAGTTCGCCACCTTGGTCCATAGGGCGGTCATGGCGGTGACCAGGCTCTGGGTCCAGAGATCGAGTTCCATATTCAGTCGGCCTTATCAGCTTTGCTGCCAGCGGCAGCGTTGCGGGAAGAATGTCTACGCACCGGCGCGACGTGCGCCGAGCCATTGTTGATGGCGATCATCAGCGCCTGGCTCCAACGGCCAAGCAAGCTGAACAGATCACCGGCGCCAACCTGGCGGTTGGCGGTCTTGAGCACGCGACCCAGGCAGGCGGCATCATCCTGGTCATGGCGATCATTGCCGGACGGGGATGCCTTGAGCAGGTCACGCAGGGATTGTTCAAACGGATCGTGCATGGGCACCTCGCGTAGTATCAGCAAGAGACGAGACGGCTTGGCGACGGGTCACACCTTGCGTCGACCAGGCCGCCGGCGCGCTGGTGGCTACACCCACTGCAAGCGCCGGAACAACCACCATTGCCCTGCTGCCAGCCCCACCACCACCAGGCACGCCAGGAGAAACCCATAAGGGTTCTGCGCCCCCGGAATGCCACCCACGTTGATGCCCAGCAACCCGGTAATGAAGCTCATTGGCAAAAAGATGCAGGTGATGATGCCGAACCGGTACATGGTGCGGTTCATGCGTTCGCTGCGGCGGCGGTCTTCGCTCTCAAGCACCAGTGCCGCACGTTCGCGGGTGAGTTCGAGCTCCTCGAGGTAGCGGATCAGGCTGTTGTTCAGCTCGTTCCAGTAATCGGCGTCGACCTCGGCAAACCAGCTCCACTTGCTGCGTGAAAGATGTGCATAGATGTCGCGCTGCGGGGCCAAAAAGCGTCGCAGCCCGGCCGCGCGGCGGCGGATCTGTTGCAAGCTGCCCTGATCAGGCTGGTGCCGCTCGTCAGCCTCTACCTTTTCTTCTTCGACATCGACCAGCTCGGACAGGTCGCTGACCAATCCCTGGACTTTCTCGGTCAGCAGCTCGCCCATCAGCAACAGCAGCTCGGAAGCGGTCTTGGGCCCCCTGCCCTGCTCCAGCTGCAGCAGGATTTCGTCGCTGGCCCTGAGCGGGCGCAAGCGCAGGGAAATCACCCGCTGGGCCTGGGCGAAGATGCGCACCGAAACCATGTCTTCAGGCTCGGCGCCAGGGTTGAGGTTGACCCCGCGCAAAAAGAGCAGCAATTGCTCGTCGGCCATCGGCAGCAAGCGCGGCCGCGTGTTCTCTTCAAGCAACAGCTCACAGGCGAATTCACTGAGGCCGCTTTCGCTCAGCAGCCAAGACCGGGTTTGGGGATGACTGCGATCCCAGTGCAACCAGAGGCTTTGCTCTGGCTGCAGTTGCAAGTCGCCCAGCTGGGTTCGGGCGATGGCGCGTGCCCCACCCTTGCCGTCGAGCACCAGGGCATGGACCAGCCCCCACTGCGCGTTGTCTTCCTCGAACATCAAAGCTCCATCAGCGCCTGCGGCGCGTCACTCCGGCATCTGCAGCGGGCTTGGCGAGACCAGCACGCCGTTGTTGTCGGCGTAGACGTATTCACCGGGCCTGAAAGTAACGCCCGCGAAATTCACCACGACGTTGAGGTCGCCAATGCCACGCTTGTCGGTCTTGAGCGGGTGACTGGCCAGCGCCTGTACACCTACGTTGGTCTGGATCAGTGCATCGACGTCGCGTACGCAGCCGTAGATCACCAAGCCTTCCCAGCCGTTTTTAGCCGCTTTCTCGGCGAGCATGTCGCCCAACAGGGCGCGACGCAGCGAACCCCCGCCGTCGACCACCAACACCTTGCCCCGGCCATCGAGCTCGACCTGCTCACGCACGAGCGAGTTGTCCTCGAAGCACTTGATGGTGACGATCTGGCCGCCGAACGAATCACGGCCACCAAAGTTGCTGAACATCGGCTCCAGCACCTGCACGAGGTCCGGATAGGCGTCACACAGGTCGGGCGTTACGTAATGCTGCATGGCAAGCTCCTGTCAGTCACAACGAAAGCGATTGTGGGCCAAGGCTACACCTTGGAGCACACCGCAGTCACCCGAGACCGCTCGGTCAGCGCCTTTCATACCGCTGGCACAAGCGCCAAGGCCTCGATGGAGGCATGCACCGGCAACCCGGGCTCACGTAGCCAACGTTCCACCAGCGGCCATACCTGCACGTGGGCAGCCTGGCTGGCCAGCATGTCCGCATGGCCAAAGGCATCGAAGCCCGCCGCAGGCCCAAGGCAGAGGAACTGCTTGCGTGCACCCCCGAATTGCTCGAACAACATGCGGCAGGCCCACGGTGGGCTCTGCGGGTCGGCCGCGGCGGCCACGGCAAGCGTCGGCACGTCGACTTGCGCAAGGCCTGCCCACCAATCACCCTGCTTGTCGCCAAAACGCCCAAACAAGCCGTGCCAGCGCATGTGTTCAAAGGCAAGGCCGACGGGTTCATCCTCTGGGCCGCGCCCGAAGCGCGCGCCAGACAGGTGCCCCCAGCGGCGAAGCAGCCAGCGCATGCCCCACACCACCGGAGGCACTTTCAACGGCCAGTAGCTGCGGCTTACCTGGGAACCGAACAGCGCCACGCCCGCTACATGCTGCGCAGCCAATGCGCCGCTACCCAGGGCGACCGCCAGCGTGGTGCCGCCCAACGAATGCCCTATCCACAGGGGCGCCCTGCCTGCTTTCTCATGCACGAAGGCACCGATGGCCGGCACGTCATCACGCGCATAGGCAGCCACCGTGTTCTGTGCCCAATCCCGATTGCGCGGCGACAGCCCGTGCCCCCGCATCTCGGGAATCCACACATCGAAGCCGGCCCGGGCCAGGTAAGCCCCGAGGCCACCCCCCTTGGGTGAATACCAGAACCGCCGATTGGAAAAGCTGCCATGCAGCAGGATGACCGGGATACCCTGGGCGCTGCTCTGATCAGCCAGGCCCAGGCGAGTCACGGCCAGCTCCACGCTGGGATCGGGACCCAGGCCGGCCTTGATGCGATAGACATCTTCACTGAGGTCGCCGCGGCGCTCGGCACTGAGCAAGGCGACGGGAAATAATGTACTGCTGCTTTGCATAGGTCGGTTGCTTGTCGCACAAAAAAGGGCGAAATCCATCGCTGGAACTCGCCCTGGAAAAAACCAAGCGAGGAGCGCCAGACGCCCCTCGCATCTTTCGGTATCAGGTCGCGCTTTGGCCTTCGGCCAGGTAGAACCAGGTTTCAAGCACCGAGTCCGGGTTCAGCGACACGCTGTCGATGCCCTGCTCCATCAGCCATTTGGCCAAGTCTGGGTGGTCCGAAGGGCCCTGGCCGCAAATGCCGATGTACTTGCCGGCCTTGTTGCACGCTGCGATGGCGTTGGCCAGCAGCTTCTTGACCGCAGGATTTCGCTCATCGAACAGGTGGGCAATGATGCCCGAATCACGGTCCAGACCCAACGTCAGCTGAGTCAGGTCGTTCGACCCGATCGAGAAACCGTCGAAATATTCGAGGAACTCGTCGGCCAGGATGGCGTTGGACGGCAGTTCGCACATCATGATGACGCGCAGACCGTTGTCGCCACGGGCCAGGCCGTTTTCAGCCAGCAGGTCGACGACTTGGCTGGCCTCACCGAGGGTACGCACGAACGGCACCATGATTTCGACGTTGGTCAGGCCCATTTCATTACGCACGCGCTTGAGGGCGCGGCATTCGAGCTCGAAACAATCGCGGAACGCCTCGCTGATGTAGCGCGAGGCCCCACGGAAGCCCAGCATCGGGTTTTCTTCTTCCGGCTCGTACAGCTTGCCGCCGATCAGGTTGGCGTACTCATTGGACTTGAAGTCCGACAGGCGCACGATCACTTTCTTGGGATAGAACGCCGCTGCCAGGGTGCTGATGCCTTCGACCAGCTTCTCCACGTAGAAGCCGACTGGGTCGTCGTAGCCTGCGATGCGCTTGTCGACGCTGTCCTTCAGGTCGGCCGGCAGGCCGGCGTAGTTGAGCAAAGCCTTGGGGTGCACGCCAATCATGCGATTGATGATGAATTCCAGGCGCGCCAGGCCTACACCGGCGTTGGGCAACTGGGCGAAGTCGAAGGCGCGGTCCGGGTTGCCGACGTTCATCATGATCTTGAACGGCAGCTCGGGCATGGCGTCCACCGAGTTCTGCTTGATGTCGAAGCCCAGTTCACCTTCGAAGATGAAGCCTGTATCGCCTTCGGCGCAGGAGACGGTCACGCCCTGGCCATCCTTGAGAATCTGGGTAGCGTTGCCGCAACCGACGACCGCCGGGATACCCAGCTCACGAGCGATGATGGCCGCATGGCAGGTGCGCCCGCCACGGTTGGTGACGATGGCGCTGGCACGTTTCATGACCGGCTCCCAGTCCGGGTCGGTCATGTCCGAGACCAGCACGTCGCCTGGCTGCACCTTGTCCATCTCGGACACGTCGTTGATCACGCGGACCTTGCCGGCGCCTATGCGCTGGCCGATGGCGCGGCCCTCGACCAGCACCGTGCCTTTTTCCTTGAGCAGGTAACGCTCCATGACGTTGGCGCTGGCGCGGCTCTTCACCGTTTCAGGGCGGGCCTGGACGATGTACAGCCTGCCATCGTCACCGTCCTTGGCCCACTCGATGTCCATCGGGCGCTGGTAATGCTGCTCGATGATCATCGCCTGCTTGGCCAGCTCAACAACCTCCTCGTCGGTCAGGCAGAAGCGGGCACGCTCGGCGCGATCGACTTCGACCGTCTTGACCGAACGGCCGGCCTTGGCTTCTTCGCCATAGACCATCTTGATCGCCTTGCTGCCCAGGTTACGGCGCAGGATGGCGGGGCGGCCGGCTTGCAGGGTGTGCTTGTGCACGTAGAATTCATCGGGGTTGACTGCACCCTGGACCACGGTTTCACCCAGGCCGTAGGCACCGGTGATGAACACGACGTCACGGAAACCCGACTCGGTGTCGAGGGTGAACATGACACCGGCGGTACCAGTTTCGGAGCGAACCATGCGCTGCACACCGGCCGACAGGGCGACCAGCTTGTGGTCGAAGCCCTGGTGCACACGGTAGGAGATGGCACGGTCGTTGAACAGCGAGGCGAACACTTCCTTCGCCGCACGGATCACGTTGTCCACGCCGCGGATGTTGAGGAAGGTTTCCTGCTGGCCGGCGAACGAGGCGTCCGGCAGGTCTTCGGCGGTGGCCGAAGAGCGCACGGCCACGGCCATGTTGTCGTTGCCATTGGCCATTTCGGCGAAGGCGGTGCGGATCTCGGCGTCCAGACGCGCCGGGAACTCGGCTTCCATCACCCACTGGCGAATCTGCGCGCCGGTCTTGGCCAGGGCGTTGACATCGTCCACGTCCAGGGCGTCGAGCGCCGCATGGATGCGGTCGTTGAGCCCACTTTGCTCGAGGAAATCACGGTACGCCTGAGCCGTAGTGGCAAAGCCGCCCGGCACGGACACGCCGGCACCGGCAAGATTGCTGATCATCTCGCCCAGGGATGCGTTCTTGCCCCCCACATGCTCTACATCATGGACGCCGAGCTTTTCGAGGGAAACTACGTACTCTACCAAGGTGATCTCTCCACTAGCTGTATTGGAAAAGCTCAACGGCGCCCGCCTGTCTTCTTGACTGGGCCGGACGCATGTGGCCTGTACCTGGAAAATAAGTGAGAATGCCGACAGCCGCATTCGGCAAAGCGAACTTATCATAATCAAGAAACGTCATCATCACTAAGGCCCCGATCGCAAATGAAACGAACCGCGTTCTTCATCTCCGACGGCACCGGCATCACTGCCGAGACCCTGGGCCAGAGCCTGCTCGCGCAGTTCGAGAGCATTCCTTTCAGCAAATTCACCCGGCCCTACATCGACTCCCCTGAAAAAGCGCGCAACATGGTCCAGCAGATCAATGCGGCCGCCGAGCGCGACGGCATGCGGCCGATCATCTTCGACACCATCGTCAATCAGGACATCCGCGAGATCCTGGCCACCTCAAACGGGTTCATGATCGACATCTTCTCCTCGTTCCTGTCACCGCTGGAGCAGGAGCTGACCGCCCATTCCTCGTATTCGGTGGGCAAATCCCACTCCATTGGTGGCAACTCCAACTACATGGAGCGCATCGAGGCGGTGAACTTTGCTCTGGACAACGATGACGGCGCCCGCACCCATTACTACGACAAGGCTGACCTGATCCTGGTGGGTGTATCCCGTTGCGGCAAGACGCCGACGTGCCTGTACATGGCCATGCAATTCGGCATCCGCGCGGCCAATTACCCGTTGACCGAAGACGACATGGAGCGCCTGCAACTGCCGGCGGTATTGAAAAAGCACCACAGCAAGCTGTTCGGCCTGACCATCGACCCCGACCGGCTGACCGCCATTCGCCACGAGCGCAAGCCCAATAGCCGTTATTCGAGCTTTGCCCAGTGCGAATTCGAGGTGCGAGAAGTCGAGGGCCTGTTCCGCCGTGAGAACATTCCCAATATCAACTCCACGCATTTTTCGGTGGAAGAGATCTCGGCCAAGATTCTGGTCGAGAAGGGTGTGGAGCGGCGTTTCAAATGACGCAGTAGTGGGGTTTGCCTGATGATGTCGTGGAGTTTGAGCTTCAACATCGTCAAAAGCACCCAACAATAAAAAAGCCCCGGCATCACTGCCGGGGCTTTTTCAGTTCAGCATTGACTCAAGACGGCATCACAGTCGCCTGTCCGCTCATGGCCAGATCGACCAGTTCGCGGTTGGCCACTGCATACATCGCGTAGTCATGGCCCGAAGCGCTGCGCAGGTCATCGAGCATGGCGCGCCAGCGTTCCACCATCACCCGATGCTGCTCGGCCCATAGCGCGACCCGTGCATCCATGTCCTGCGGAGCATCGGCCATCTGCAATACCGAGATGGTGATCGCGCGTTGTTGCAGGTCGATGTCGTCGCGGAAGGCTTCCCGGGCCAGGGCCTGCCAGTTGTTCTCCACCGGCAGGTTGCTGATTTCCTGCAAGTACCAGGTCAGGTCAAGCGCGCTGCCCACGGCGAAGAACGCCTTGGCCACCTGCGCTGGCTCGTGACCTGTCACATCAGCTGCCTCGATGATCGGCAGCAAGGTGTACAGATGGCTGGTGCCAGCCACCATACGTGCCAACAGCTCTGGCACCCCCGCTTCGACGAAGCTCTGGTAACGCACCATCCAGCGTTCGCGGGTTGGGCCTTCGAGCAATTCGTCGAGCTTGAGCCCAAGCTGGGCGATCTTCGGCCCGAAGTGGGCGCAATCACGGCCAGCGTCCTGCTCATTGCGACGGCTGCGCAGGAACCAGCGCGTTGCACGGCGGCCCAGGCGCATCAGTTCGTCCATCAGGGTCAGCTGGATCTCGGCGGGAACCTGGTAGTCCAGCGCCTCGATCTGACGGAACCAGTGCGGCAGGTGGAAGATGTCACGCACGATCACGTAGGCCCCGGCTACGTTGGCAGGGCTCATGCCGGTCGATTCCTTCAACCGCTGCACGAAGGTGATGCCCATGTTGTTGACCAGGTCGTTGGCGATCTGGGTGCTGACGATCTCGCGCTTGAGGCGGTGGCGGCGCATGGAGTCGGCGAACTTGCTGACCAGCGACGGCGGGAACGCGGTTTCCATGTCGCGGGTCAGGTAGTCGTCGTCCGGCACCTGGGACTTGAGCAGCTGCTCTTTCAAGTCGATCTTGCTGTAGGAGATCAGCACCGAGAGCTCTGCACGGGTCAGGCCCTGGCCTGCGGCGAGGCGCTCGGCCAGCTGTTCCTCGGAAGGCAGGAACTCGATGGCCCGGTCAAGCTTGCCGCGGGCCTCGAGGTCGGCCATCAGGCGCTTGTACTCGGCAATGCGCTCGCGCACGCGGCGCGCTGCCAGCGACAGCGCCTGGGTCTGCTTGTAGTTGTTGCCCAGTACCAGGCCAGACACTTCCTCGGTCATGCTGCCGAGCAACTGGTTGCGCTGCTTCTCGGTCATGTCGCCACCCTGCACCACCTCGTTGAGCAGGATCTTGATGTTGACCTCGTGGTCGGAGCAGTCCACGCCGCCGGCGTTGTCGATGAAGTCGGTGTTGGTGGCGCCGCCGTGCAGGCCGAATTCCACCCGGCCAAGCTGGGTCATACCCAGGTTGCCGCCCTCGCCTACCACCTTGCAGCGCAGCTCGTTGCCGTTGACACGCAAGGCGTCGTTGGCCTTGTCGCCCACGTCGGCGTGGCTTTCGCCACTGGCCTTGACGTAGGTGCCGATGCCACCGTTCCAGAGCAGGTCCACAGGCGCCTTGAGCAGGGCATTGAGCAGCTCGGTGGGCGTCAGGCGGTCGGCCTCGATGGCGAAGCGTTCCTTCATCTGCGCCGTGATGGCGATGCTCTTGGCGCTACGCGGGAAAATGCCGCCGCCTTCGGACATGATGCTGGTGTCGTAGTCGGTCCATGCCGAACGTGGCAAGTCGAACAGGCGCTTGCGCTCGGCAAAGCTGGAGGCCGGCTCCGGGTTGGGGTCGATGAAGATATGCAGGTGGTTGAAGGCCGCTACCAGCTGCAGCTTGTCCGACATCAACAGGCCGTTACCGAAGACGTCGCCTGCCATGTCGCCCACACCAATCACGGTGATCGGGTCTTCTTGCACATTGATGCCGCGCTCACGGAAGTGACGCTGGACGCCAACCCAAGCCCCACGGGCGGTGATGCCCATTTTCTTGTGGTCATAGCCTGCCGAGCCGCCCGATGCGAAGGCATCACCCAGCCAGAAGCCATAGTCGATGGCGATGCCGTTGGCGATGTCCGAGAACGTGGCCGTGCCTTTGTCGGCCGCCACCACCAGGTACGGGTCGTCATCGTCGTGACGCACCACGCCGACCGGCGGCACTACGCCACCGTCCTTGAGGTTGTCGGTAATGTCGAGCAACCCCGAGATGAAGATGCGGTAGCACGCCACGCCCTCTGCCGCGATCTCGTCACGCGTGCCGCCCAGTGGCAGGCGCCGTGGCAGGAAACCACCCTTGGCGCCGACCGGCACGATTACCGAGTTCTTCACCTGCTGCGCCTTGACCAGGCCCAGCACCTCGGTGCGATAGTCTTCCTCGCGGTCCGACCAGCGCAGGCCGCCGCGCGCAACGTTGCCAAAGCGCAGGTGCACCCCCTCGACCCGGGGTGAATAGACGAAGATCTCGAACTTGGGCACCGGCTTGGGCAGTTCGGGCACAAGCTTGGGGTTGAACTTGAAGCTGAAATACGACTTGTTCTGGCCGTTGGCATCGAGCTGATAGAAGTTGGTGCGCAGGGTGGCCTTGATCAGGTCCAGGTAGCGGCGCAGGATGCGGTCTTCGTTGAGTACCTGCACCTCGTCCAGCGCATTGAGGATCGCTTGCTCGAGCCGCTGCTGCTTGTCCTCCAGGTCATCCTGGGTCAGCTTGCGGGCCAGGTAGAAACGCGTCTTGAACAGGCGGGTCAGCTCGCGCGCGATGTCGGTATGGTTGTTCAGCGTACTGGCGATGTAGCCCAGGTCGAAGCCCAGGCGGATTTGTTTCAGGTAGCGTGCATAGGCACGCAGCAACGCCACGTCACGCCATGGCAGGCCCGCTGTCAGCACCAGGCGGTTGAAGGCATCGTTTTCGGCATCGCCGCCGACGATGTGGATGAACGCATCCTGGAAGGTGTCATTGAGCTCCTGAATGTTCAGGCTCAGGCCTTCGCTGTAGGTGAAGGCGAAGTCGTGAATCCAGTATTCGCGGCCATTGGCGTGGCGCAGGCGATACGGGAACTCGCCCAGCACGCGCAGGCCGAGGTTTTCGAGGATTGGCAGCACGTCCGACAGCGCCAGGGGGGTGTCGGCGTGGTACAGCTTGCAGTGCAGGGTGCGCTCGCCAACCCGCGTCAGTGGCTGGTAGAAACTCATGGCCAGTGGCTTGCTTTCCGACAGGGCCAGCACATGCTGCAGGTCCACCACCGCCGAATGGGCGGCGAAGCGCTCGCGGTAGCCGGCCGGGAAGCCTTTGGGGAAATCGGCCAGGATGTTGGTGCCTTGGGCCTCGCCGAAGTTCTCCACGACCAGCGCCGAGAAATCGTCCTGCCAGGAGCGGCAGGCCTGGATGACCTCACGCTCGAGCTGCTGTGGGTCGATGTCGATGCGGTTCTTCGGGTCCACCCGCAGAATCAGCTGCACACGGGCCAGTACCGACTCGGAGAAGAAGGTCCAGAATTCGCAATCGCTGGCCTTCAGGCGCTCCATCAACACCTGCTGGATTTTCTGGCGAACCTCGGTGGAGTAGATTTCACGCGGTACATAGGCCAGGCAATAGCAGAAGCGTCCGTACGGGTCCTTGCGCAGGAAGACGCGAATCTTGTTGCGCTCCTGAATCTGCACGATGGACATGACCGTGCTGAACAGCTCATCGACCGGCGTCTGGAACAGGTCGTCGCGCGGCAGCACTTCGAGCACCTGCGCCAGTTCCTTGCCCAGGTGAGCCTTGGTATCGAAGCCGGAACGGCGCTCGACTTCAGCGACCTTGACCCGGATGTAAGGGATGGCATGAACGCTTTCGCCGTACACCGTGGAAGTGTACAGGCCCATGAAGCGGTGTTCCTTGAGCACGTTACCCGAGGCATCGAGCTGGCGGATGGACACGTAATCAGGGTAGCCCGGGCGGTGTACGCGGCTTGGCAGCGCAGCCTTGGCGAAGGAGAGCAGCAGTGGCTCGGCCAGGTAGGCCACGGCGTAATCTTCGATGCGCAGCTCTTCAGGGGTCAAGCCCACGCGCAGGCGACGCGGCAGACCAAGGAACGACTGCTCATCGTAGACCATCTGCCCGCCGGCCTGATCGGCCTGGACGGTGAACTCTTCATAGCCCAGGAAGGTGAAGTGGTTATCCAGCAACCACTCAAGGAATGCCTTGACCTCGCCCTTTTCATGCTGGGCCGGCCCGTACGGGGTCTGCTCGACCAGCGCCACGACCTCCCGCAGCTTGTCCTTCATCGGTTCGAAATCATCGACCGCCACGCGGACCTCGGCCAGCACCTGCTCGATTTCCCGAGCCAGCACGCTCAACTCCGCAGCGTTGGCGCAGCGGTCGATTTCCAGGTACATCAGCGACTCGTGCCCCACCCCTTCACCGTGGGTGCCCTTGGGCAGCAGTTCCAGCAACTCGCCCTTGGCGTTGCGGCGCACGCTCAATACCGTGGTCTGCAGGGTATGAATGCTGTAGCCGCGGCGATTGAGCTCAGTGCGGACCGAGTCCACCAGAAACGGCAGGTCATGGTGCAGCACCTCGACGACCGTGTGGGTCGACTGCCAGCCGTTGCGCTCGTAATCGGGGTTGTACACGCGCACCTGCGGGTGCTCGGGGTCGAAACGCTCGACGATGCGCCAGGCCGACAGGGTGCAGCCGGCCAGGTCGGAAAGCCTGCGCTGGGTGAGTTCGTCCAGAGAGATGATGCCGAAGAACTGCTCGGCGAACAGCGCCACTTGTGGCAGGGACTGTTCGCTGATGTGCTGCGCCAGGGCCGCTTGCAGTTGATGCTGGAAGTCGGCTTTGCTGGCCGCGGTGAAGAACGCCATCTGTGGTACTCCGCTTGGGCTTTGTAATAGTTGAAGCGTCGCTGCGTGCGCCGTGCCGGGGTCAACGATAGACGATCGCAGGCAGGGCGAACGATGAAAACCAGGCGTTGAGCGTGCGCATGCACGCCCAGGACTGGGCGAAGCTTAACGACTGACCGGTCATCAAGGCTTGCAGCGCTGCGACAATTTCGTTCAAGGGGCGGTAACTTTACGTTTATGCATGTAAGCAAGACTGTCAGAATTCCCTTCCGTTTCCTTAGATCCGAGCTTGCCATGCAAATCGACACCGCCGTGCTGTTCGCTACCCCCTGCGATGAAGAGGAGGACAACATGGCAACCCTGTGCTGCCACAGTGACAAAGGTCAGATGTTCTTGCTGACCCGCTACCCTGACGAAGACACGGTTGATCTGACCCTGGACGATGAGCCCTCGACCCTGGACGGCTTGAAAGTGACCTTGAAGGCAACGAGCCTGTTGATCGAAGTGGCAGCAGGTGACCGGGACGCCTTGCGCGGTGATGAGGTGCTTCAGATCAACCTGACCAGCACGCTGAGCGACCTGGACGAGATCAGGCAAACCTTGGAGAACATCCTGGGCGGCACCGGCACTTTCGTCTGCGAGCTTTGATCCGTCGATCACTGCCCAGGCTTGCCGCGGGCCACGGGGGCTAGGCCAGGGCGCGCTGCATCGCCTGCGCCTGCTCGCGCAGTGTCTGGCAGAACGGCTCGACTGCCGCCGAGGCCGGCCGATGGTCTGGCCTGACCAGCATCACCTGGTAGGCGATCGAGATGTCCAGCGGCCTGATGAGCAAGCCACTCTGGGCGGCCTCCAGCCCGCTCAGGGGGTTGATGATGGCTACGCCCAGGCCCTGCCTGACCATGGCGCACACCGAGGCGGCGCTGGTGGTCTCGATGACCGTGCGACGGTTAACCCCAGCGGCGCGAAAATGGTGGTCCAGACGCTGACGATAGGTGTCCAGGCTAGCCAGGTTGATGAAATCGACCTCATGAAAATCCGCCAGGCCCAGCCGTGACTTGGCCTGCAACGGATGGTGCTCAGGCAGCACGCAGACCATGTCAGCGCTAAACAGCAATTCCCCGTTCGCCCCGCGGGGTATCTGCGCAACCTCCGTAAGGCCCAGGTCATGCTGCTGGGTGGCCAGAGATTCCTCCAGCAATGGCGACTCCTGGGCTTTGATGCTCACGCTCACCCCAGGGTGCTGTTTGTGGAAACGCTGGCAGACCTTGGGAAGCAGGGTCTGCGAAAACAACGGCAGGCAGGTGACGGCCAACTGGCCCTGCTGGAAGTTGCGAATGGCCTGGGCACACCGCTCGATGCGCTCAAGACCCACATACGCCCGCTCTACCTCCTCGATCAGCAGCAACGCCTGGGCGGTGGCTTCCAACCGACCGGCCGTGCGTTCGAACAGATGCAGGCCCGTCACGTGCTCCAACCGCGCCAGCTCACGGCTGATGGTCGGCTGCGAGGAAAATAGCAGACGCGCCGCGCCTGTGACGCTACCTGAGGCCATGATTGCGCGGAACACTTCGATGTGGCGGGCGGAGAGTTTCATGGGAGTACCGACAGCATTCTCAGGGCATATCAGAGATGAATGGACGGCGCAAAAATAGCTATTTTTCTGAATCGAGTCTACGGGCCATGCTGTCGACTTCCACCTGTGCCGAGCCATTCGATCATGACCATTTCCTTCTCTGTCCTAGCCAACGCCGTTCGCCAGTACGGTTCACCCCTGTGGGCCTACGACGCCGCCACCATCCTCAGTCGGATAGAACAGCTCAAGCCATTCGACACCGTGCGCTTCGCCCAGAAGGCCAATCCCAATCTGCAGGTGTTGCGCTTGATGCGAGAGCACGGCCTGGTGCTCGATGCGGTATCGCTTGGGGAAATGGAACGCGCCTTTGCAGCCGGCGCCAGTGTGGCGGGCGATCCTGCGGGGGTGGTGCTGACCTGCGACGTGCTGGACCGCGCTACCCTGGCACGCGTGGTCGCGGAAAAGATCGAAGTCAACGCAGGCTCCATCGACATGCTGCGCCAGTTGGGCGAGCACTCGCCAGGGCACCGTGTCTGGCTGCGCATCAACCCGGGGTTCGGCCATGGCCACAGCCGCAAGACCAATACCGGGGGCGAGAACAGCAAGCATGGCATCTGGCATGAAGACTTGCCGCAGGCGCTCGCCTGCATCAGGGCCCATCGCCTGCACCTGGTGGGCGTGCACATGCACATCGGCTCCGGCGTGGACTACACCCATCTGGAGCAGGTGGCTCGCGCCATGATCGAGCTGATCGCGCGCCTGGACACCGATATCGAAGCGTTCTCGATCGGCGGTGGGCTCTCGACGCCGTACCGCACTACCGATACGCCGGTGGACCTGCAGCGCTACGCGCAAACCTGGGCAGTGGCACGCCAGGAAATCGAAGCGCTGCTGGGCCACCCGGTGCGCATGGAGATCGAGCCAGGGCGTTTTCTGGTGGCCGAGTCGGGCTATCTGGTGACCGAAGTCCGTGCCGTCAAGCAGGTGGGCCGCAACACGTTCGTGCTGGTCGATGCTGGCTTCAACGACCTCATGCGCCCTGCGATGTACGGGGCCTACCATGCCATGACCCTGCTCGATGCCGATGGCCACCCCGTGGACCGCCCGCGGCAACCGACCGTGGTGGCCGGCCCACTGTGCGAATCGGGCGACGTGTTCACTCAGGATGACCAGGCGCTCTGCCCTCAGGACTTGCCCCAGGCCCAGGTCGGCGACTTGCTGGTGATTCACGATGCCGGTGCCTACGGTGCCTCCATGTCGTCCAACTACAACAGCCGGCCCTTGCTGCCGGAGGTGCTGATCGAAGGCCAGGCCGTGCGCCTGATCCGACGTCGGCAGACCATCGAAGCGCTGCTCGCGCTTGAGGAAGGCTTGTAACGTCCAATTCCTGCATGCCGACCTCCATCGACAGCCGGCATGCCCGGGATAGACTGTTGAGCGCTCCCCAGACACTGCGCTCGGCTACACAATTACAACTGCAAAAATCAAATAATCCGCAATCACACCTCAACTTTTAAGCCGATCAAGCAATTCAATCGCACTTAGCCCGTGCACTACCCCACGCTTTGCAACATCTACACACAATCTCCCCTTACAATTGGATCCATTCCCACAATGGATCCCGCCATGCAAACACTCGAAATGGATTACGCCCCCGGCGATCACGTGGCCAGCCACTGCCACGCCCACGACCAGCTGATCTACGCAGCCAGTGGCACTGTGCATGTGAGTACCGATTCGGGAAGCTGGGTGATTCATGGGGGCAATGCGCTGTGGGTGCCGGCCGGCGTCAGCCATGCGATTGTCATGGAAGGCGTCGTCAGCATGCGCTCCCTGCTGCTGGCGCCCCACGTCGACCACTGCCAGGTGATCGTGGTGACGGGGTTGCTGCGTGAGTTGATCCTGGCAGCCTCGCGCATGCTCGGTGTCCAGGAGGGCGAGCACGTACGGGCGCTCATTCTGGGCGAGCTCGCCCATGCAAGGCGCATCGACACATTCATAGCACTGCCGACGCACCCACGCCTGAGGGCCTGGTGCGAGCGCATGCTGCAGGCACCGGCCGAGGAACATGCCCTTGAACAGTGCGCCACGGCGCTGAACATGAGCACACGCAATGTGGCCCGGCTGTTCCAGCGCGAGCTGGGCATGTCCCACGGCCAATGGCGCGCTCGGGCGCGGGTGATGTTGAGCCAGCAGTGCCTGGCGGCAGGTCGGCCGATCATCAATGTGGCGCTCGAACACGGCTACCAGAGCCCCAGCGCCTTTGCAGCCATGTTCAAGCGCATCTTGGGGTACGCGCCCAGCGACTGGCAGGACGGTAGCGCACGCCCCCGCTGAAACGGCTCGGATTGTCCGGCTGGCGCGCACGGTTGTCCCGCTTGCGGCAGCCTTGGCCTGACTGATCTCGTTAACGTTGCATCATGACTGCCAAGCGATGTTCATGATGCCCACTTTGTCGATGATCCCCTCCCCCGTACGCCTTTGCACTGTTCTGACGTTCGGCCTGCTGGCAGGTTGCACGCACCCCGTCGCCTGCGAACAGCCCCCTGCAGCCATGCGGGTCAATCCTTTGGCCGAGACCCGGGCCGGGGTTAGCGCACAGTCTTTACCCGAGCGCTGGTGGCAGCTATACCAGGACCCGCAACTCGATCGCTGGGTAGAGCGCGCATTGGCCAATAACCAGGACTTGGCGCAGGCCCAAGCCAACGTGCGCGCACTGCTGGCCGGCATTGGCGAGTTCCAGGCGCAGCGCCTGCCTGCTACCTCGCTGGGCATTGCTGCGACCTACGGCAGGGACAGTGACGATCAGACCCTGGCCCAGGCCCGTGACAGCCATGCTTCTTCCTCCTGGCACTTCAATCCGGGCATGGAGCTGGCCTATCAGGTGGACCTGTGGGGGCAGGTGCAAGCCCAAATCGATCGCGCCAAGGCGCAAGCGCAGGCCGCGGCTGCCGCACACGATGCCGTGGGACTGCAGGTGGCAGCCCAGACCAGCCGTGCCTACATCGAACAATGCGTCTACACCGCTCGCCTGAGTCAAGCCAGGCAAGCCCTGCGCACCCTTGATCGCAGCCTGCTGTTGAGCGACCGCCAGCGTCAGGCCGGCATCGCTACGGCGCTGGACGGCGAGCGGCTGCTTGGCCTGCGTGAGCAGGTTCGCGCCCGGATACCCGTTTTCGAGGCGCGGCGCCAGGTGGCACTGTTCGAGCTGAGCACGCTGGCGGGTGAGGTCACGGTCGATCACACCCAACCCTGCGCTGCCATCCCTTCGCTCACGGCAGCGCTGCCCACAGGCGATGGCTGGCACCTGCTCGAACGGCGCCCCGACGTACGCCAGGCTGAACGAGAGTTGCAAGCCGCCGGCCTGGAAACCGACATCGTGAGCGCCGACCTGTACCCCAAGGTTCGCTTTGGCGCCCAGCTGGCTAGTGCTGATCGCCACATCAATGGCCTGGGTGCCAGCCGCGCCATCACGTTCGGCGTCGGCCCACTGATCAGCTGGGAATTTCCCAACCTGCAAGCCAATCGTGCCCGGTTGGGCAAGGCCCAGGCTTTGCAGCAGGCCCAGCGCGCTCACTATCGCAGCGTCGCGCTCAAGGCCCTGAAGGATGTGCGCCAGGCCTTGGCCCGTCATGCCGGTGAGCAGCAGCACCTGTCTTCGCTGCAGGCCGCGCTTGAGCACAGCCAGCGTGGCTTCGCCCTGGCAGAGGCCAGCTACCGTGCGGGCACCCAGGACGGGCTAGCCCTGCTTGACAGCGAGCGCGAGCTGATTGCCCTGCATGACCAGCTCCTCGAGGCGCGCGGCAAGGTGGCCAGGGCGCAGGTCGACCTGTTTCGCGCGCTGGGCGGGGGATGGTGAATCCGCCACGCCCCAGGCACCGCTCACCGCCCAACGCCCACCGCTCGCATAGCGCAACTGCCTCAACTCGACAATGGAACCCCACCATGAACGCTGCTGTAGAAACGCCCACCCCCACCCCGACTGCCGAGCATGCGACCATTCGCCCGCGACGGCGGTTGGTTTATATCGGCGGCGCAGGCCTGGGCGTGCTGGCACTACTGGCCCTTGCTGGCTACTGGTTCACCACCGGGCGCTACCTGGAAAGTACCGATGACGCCTACATCCGCGCCGATTGGGTGGCATTGAGTTCGCGCGTGGCAGGCTATGTGGCGACGGTAGAGGTCGAAGATGACCAGCCGGTTCAAGCCGGCGCTGTGCTGGTGCGGTTGCAGGATAGCGATTACCAGGCTCGTAGGGATCGCGCGCGCGCTGCCGAACGCCAGGCGCAGGCGGCCATAGACGCGGCACGGGCTCGCTGCGAGCTGGCCGTGCAGCGCATCGAGCAGCAGGCGCAGGCAACCCTCAAGGCCGAGGCCGCCGTGCACAGTGCCAGCGCCGAACGTCGTCGCAGCCAGCTGGACCTGCAGCGCTACCAGGGCCTGGTACGCGATGAGGCCGCCACGACCCAACGGCTGGAGCAGGCGCTGGCCGCTGCCAACCAAGCCAAGGCTGTCGAGCAAGGGGCCAAAGCAGCCTGGCGTGAACAACAGGCACAGCAACGGATGGCCAAGGCCGGCGCTGCCCAGGCCGAGGCCGACTTACAGCAGCGCCAGGCCGCCTTCGAAAGCGCCAGCGCCGAACGCCGGCTGGCCGAACAGGACGCTCAAGACACCGTACTGCGCGCCCCGGTGGCAGGCGTAGTGGGCCAGCGCCGCGTGCGTGCAGGGCAATACGTGGTGCCGGGCCAGCCGTTGCTGGCGGTGGTGCCGGTGGCGAAGGCCTATGTCGTGGCCAACTACAAGGAAACCCAGTTGGCTCGGATGCGCCCAGGGCAGCCTGTGCAGGTTCAGGTGGACAGCTTCCCTGGCCATGCATTCAAAGGTCACGTGGCGAGCTTCTCGCCGGCCTCGGGCAATGTCTTCGCGCTGCTGCCGTCGGACAATGCCACGGGCAACTTCACCAAGATCGTCCAGCGTTTTCCGGTGCGCATCCTGCTCGACCTGCCCGCAAACGGGCCGCAGATACTGCCCGGCATGTCGGTGGTGACCACCGTCGACACGCGCACGCCGGAGCCTGGCGATGCGCGCTGAACAACCGGTATCCCTGCGCGCCTGGGTGGCCGTGCTGGGCGGGCTGTTCGGCTGTTTCATGGCCGGCATGAACGTGCACGTCACCAGCGCCGCACTGCCCGAGATACGCGGCTCGCTGGGCGCCAGCTTCGAGGAAGGCTCATGGATATCCACCGCCTACTTGGTGGCAGAGATCGTGATGATCCCCTTGACGGCCTGGCTGGTGGAGGTGTTCTCCCTGCGCCGGGTGATGTGGACGGGCTCGCTGGTCTTCCTGATCGCGTCGGTGGCCTGTTCGTGGGCGCCGAACCTTGAAACCATGATCGTGATCCGGGTAATTCAGGGCGCCGCCGGTGCCGTCCTGATTCCGCTGTCGTTCCAGCTGATCATCACCGAATTGCCGGCCAGCCGGATGGCCATGGGCATGGCCTTGTTCAGCCTGGCCAACAGCGTGGCGCAGGCCGCGGGCCCTTCGATCGGCGGCTGGTTGACCGATGCCTATTCCTGGCGCTGGATCTTCTACCTGCAGCTGTTTCCTGGCATCGCGTTGCTGTGCGCCATTGCCTGGTCCATCGAGGCCAGGCCGATGAAGTTGCAGCTGCTGCGCCACGGTGACTGGCTGGGCATCGCCGCCATGGTGATCGGCCTGGGCGGGCTGCAGATCGTGCTGGAAGAAGGCGGCCGGTTGGATTGGTTCGGGTCTTCGTTCATCACCGGCATGACCGTGGTGTCGGCATTGGCCCTGGTGCTGTTCGTGACGACTCAGCTGTTCGGCCCGCGCGCGTTCATCAACCTGCGGTTGCTGGGCCGTTACAACTTCGGCGTGGCCAGCCTGGCGATGTTCATATTCGGCGCCGCCACCTTCGGGCTGGTGTTTCTGGTGCCCAACTACCTGTCGCAACTGCAGGGCTTCAGTGCACGAGACGTGGGTGTGGCGTTGATCGCCTACGGGCTCGTGCAGCTGCTGCTGGCGCCGTTGATGCCGCGCCTGATGAGGTGGACCAGCGCAAAGTTCATGGTGGCCAGCGGGTTCCTGATCATGGCGCTGGGCTGCTGGATGGGCGCCAGCCTGACTGCTGACAGTGCCGACAATGTGATCATCCCTTCCACCGTGGTGCGGGGCATCGGCCAGCCTTTCATCATGGTCGCGTTGTCCGTGCTGGCAGTGGCCGGGCTGGACAAGCGCGAGGCCGGATCCGCCTCGGCGGTGTTCTCGATGCTGCGTAACTTGGGTGGCGCCATCGGCACGGCCGGCCTGACCCAGCTGGTGGCCACGCGCGAACGCCTGCACAGTGCGCGCATCCATGAGCACGTGACCGTGTTCGAGCCGCAGCTGCACGCGCGCCTGGACCCGACCGTGCAGACATGGCTCTGGCACTCACAGCAGTGGCTCGAAGGGTTGTCGGGCACCATCCGGCGCGAGGCCTACCTGATGGCCTACAGCGATGCGTTCTACCTGGCTTGCCTGGCGTTGCTCGGCTGTGCGGTGGCAGCGTTGCTACTGAGATCGCACAAGGGGCAATGAGGCGATGGCGGGGAGCTGGGCTCGGGAACGACCTCGGCTGGTACACTGGCGCTTTTGTAGACGTCCAGACAGGTTCCACCATGCACCAAGCCCGCTATGCCACTGTGGCCAAGGACTTGATCGAGGCAATCGCCAGCAACCGCTACCCGGTCGGGGGCTTGTTGCCCACTGAAATCGAACTGTGCGCGCTTTACGGTGTAAGCCGGCACACGGTTCGCGCAGCGGTCGAGCAGTTACAGAGCCTTGGCCTGGTGTCCCGGCGCAAGCGCGTTGGGACACGTGTCGAGGCGCGCCACCCCCAGATCGGCTACCGGCAGTCGATCGCGAACCTGGCAGAGCTCTCGCATCACCTTCAGGCACCGGTGCGTCAGGTTCGCGATGTCCGCCAATTCGTGGCCGCCCCTGAAGAGGCCGAGCGCCTGGGACTGGTGCCAGGGGAACAGTACTTGTGCATCGAAGCGTTGCACCGTACCTCTGCCGGGCACGCCTTGGCGCTGTGTGCAAGCGCCGTGTATGCCCAGTCCGACTACGTGCAGGTGGTCGAGCTGGCCCAGGCACATCCCGAGCAGTTGATCGCCCGCCTGATCGAGCAGCATTACGGGCGAGTCATCGCGGTGATCGACCAGCGCATTCAGGCACAGGCGCTCACCCTGCAACAGGCACAGGTATTGAGTGCCGAGCCGGGCTCACCGGCGCTGTGCGTGGTGCGCCACTACCGCGAGGAAAACGGCGACCTGATGGCGGTCTGCGAAAACCTTTACCCCGCTGATCGCTACAGCCTGGTCAACCAGCTACGTCGCGACCGCATGCCCGCCAGCGCCGCTGCTTTCCCCCCAGCGTTCTGACGCACCACAGCCACTCATTGGAGATCGACCCGCATGGCAGCAGATTCGACACGGATGCTTACCGTAGGTGAGGTGGCTCGCCGCAGCGGTATCGCAGTATCGGCACTGCATTTCTATGAAAGCAAAGGTTTGATCGCCAGCACGCGCACAGCTGGCAACCAACGCCGCTATCCGTCGCTGGTGCTGCGCACCCTGGCGATCATCAAGGTAGCCCAGCGTACCGGTATTGCCCTGGATGACATCAAGCAGGCGCTGGGGCGCTACCCGCCCAACAGCAAGCTCACGGCGGCTCAGTGGGGCGAGATGTCCAGCGCGTGGCGAGAAGACCTGAACCAGCGCATCCGTCTGCTCCAGGCGTTGCGCGACAACCTGGACAACTGCATCGGCTGCGGCTGCCTGTCGCTGGAGCAATGCCCGCTACGTAACCCACAGGATGTGCTGGGCGAGGAAGGCAGCGGGCCGAGGATCCTGGAACGGCACGTGCGTGAAGGCACGTAGCAGCGGCAGGTGCACGGCGCGGCAGTATTTGGGACCGCTTTCGTTGGAACCAATAGGCGGCGCTAGCGCCCTAACCTTTTGCTATTTAACCAATCCCGTTAGCGAAAGGATGACCGAACCATGAAACGCGAACAGATCGAAGGTGTAGCAGAGAACATTGCGGGTAAAGCCCAGAGCGCTGTAGGTCGTCTGATCGACGATCCGGCCCTGGAAGCCGAAGGCGAAGGCCGCCAGGCAGCAGGCCAGGTGACCAAGACTTACGGTGATGCCGTGAACTGCGTCTCGTCGTTCGTCAAGGAAAAGCCGTTTGCAGCGGTAGCCATCGGTGCCGCGCTGGCCATGGTGGTGTCGCGCCTGCTGCGCCGCTGACCCAATGCATCAGGCCCACGCTGTTGCGTGGGCCTGATGGGCTTTGAATGCAGGCTGAACTCAGTTATCCAGTTCATCCTTGACGATACGGCCATCGTGCGGGTCGACCTTGAACTCGTACTGCTTGCCGTCAGCTTTCATCCCCTCGCCTTCCCAGTGACCGTCATCGGCTTCGATCTTGGTGATCTGGGTGTAGCCGGCGCCTTTGAGGGCAGCTTCGGCCTGATCCTTGTTCACTTTCCAGTCGGCGCCGGGCTGATCGGCCCAGGCAACAGAAGCGCCCATCGCGCCAACCAGGGCCAGGCCAGTGAACAGTCGAGTCATCGCTTTCATTGCAGGTTTCCTTCTTGGAGGGTGTGAACATGCGACCCTTAGTCGGTGCGCCGCGTTCATTCCAATCCCCCCACACCGCCCGGACGCGGGTCGATCAGTGCCAGGCTCAACCCGGCTGGCTGACCATCGCATTGCTGACACTGCGCCCGAGCACCAGCACCGTCACGAAACCGCAACCTACCAGTGCCGTAGCCGCGCTCAGCAGCACACCGGTGCCCAAGTGATCGACCACCTGACCACCGAAGAACGAGCCCACGGCGATGATGACCTGGAACATGGCCACGAACAGCGGCATGCCCCGCTCCACATCCTTGGGCGCGACCACGAACATCCAGATGTTCGCGCAGGCAGGAAACGCCCCGAAGGCAAAGCCCCATAACGCGATGAGCATGGCAGCGCCCGTCATGCCGGTGGCAAAGTGCGGGAACAGCGCCGTGCTGGTGGCTATCAGCAATGCCACCAGCAGCAGGGTATGCCGCACACTGCGGTTGGCCGCGAAGCCGGCGAAGATGTTGCCCATGAAGCCTGCCACGCCGTAGAGCAGCAGCAATGAGCCAATGGTTGGGCCATCGAAGCCGGCGCTTTGCTTGAAGAAAGGGGCCACGTAGGTGTAGGCCGCAAAATGCGCCAGGCCGATCAGCAACACGGCAATCAGGCCCACCCGCGCTTGCGGGTTGATGAACAACGCCGGCAGGTCGCTGATGCGGATCGCCTTTTCTGGCATCAACCGGGGCAGCAGCATGACCTGCGCCAGCAGTACCGGCACCCCTACCACGGCGGTGACCAGGAACGTCATACGCCAGCCCATCAGCCCGCTGAGCCAGGTACCCACCGGCACGCCGATGACCGTGGCCAGGGTGACGCCGGCCATGATGATCGAATTGGCCTTGGCCACCCCGACGCCCTCGGGCGCCAGGCGGCTGCTCAAGGCGATGGCGGTCGCCCAGAAGCCACCGATACTCACCCCCAGCAGCACGCGCCCGAGCAGCAACAGGTGGAAATTACCGGCAAAGGCGACGATGGCGTTGGCCAGGATCATGATCACGGTCAGGCCAATCAGCAGGTAGCGCCGGTCCAGGTTGCCGACACCGACAGAAATGGTCGGCGCCGCCAGGGCCGCCATGATGCCGGGCAAGGTGACCATCAGCCCGGCAAGGCCTGCGCTGATGCCCAGGTCATTGGCGACGTCGTTCAGCACGCCTACTGGAAGAAACTCGCTGGTCACCAGGGCGAACGCGCCCACGGCCACGGAGAGAATGGCCAGCCATTGCTGGAGCAGGCTTTGCTGTTGGTGTTCGGGCAGACCACGAGGGGCCGGGCTGACGCTTGGCATTGTGCACACTTCCATGACATGGCGCCTGAGACAGGCGCACGAGAGGCTAAATCAGGCCGCGAGTATAAGAGCACGGGCTGCCAGGCGAGAGACCGGCCGCTCGATAGTGGTTATCGCTGTGATCGATAGCGTGCAGGGCTCAGGATACCGAGGTGTGCGGGATTCTTTGTCAGAGCGGGCTTGCCGCGCGGGCGGCGCTCGATCTCACAGGCGCTGAAATTGCCACGGCGAACACCTGGCGGCCTTCATGCAATCAAAGCCACCCTCTCACTGCTCCATCCCCAACTTCGCATCATCCATCAGCGCCTGCCTATCGCACTCAAACCAGATCGAGACAGACTTCAAGAGCATCGCGACTCTACACAGTAAAAGCCAAGCCTGCTGAGACCAATGATGGCCGCGCGCCCTCTTTGTCGGCCGTTCGTAATCCTTTCATTTTTTACTGAATGTTTAACCTCTCTAACTCTCAGCAAACGCTAACCGGCTAATTATTAGAACATTTTCTCTACCTCTTCAAAAAATGTAGGAAGCAGGCCTCAAGCATTGGGAAAAAATCCTACGATAACTTTCCCCCACAAACCTCGGTCAGACCTTGAGCCAAGAAAAAAATAAGTGTTACAACAGTGACGCGTTGAAAGGCGCACCAAAACAAACTTTATAGGAGTAGTAACCATGGGACGTCGTCGTTCTGAAATCACCATTCCACAGGTCCCTCGCGTGATGAACTACACATTCACCGAGTCCGAGATTGAGTTTCTCAACCTGCTGTAAGCGATAACCCAGAAGGGGCTTAGCCCCTTCTGGTCCTGCCAAGGAGCAAGATATGATGACTGAGCGCGAACTAAACACAGAAGAAGCCTACTGCCGCCTGACAACACTGCATCGTCACCTGGGGTTTCATTCGAAGACAAAATTATCAAAATATAATGGCCTGGTCGCTACATGCCATTTATACGACAGTGCCTACAAAGAAGTATCTTGCGGAGCAGGAAAAGGGGAGCACTGTGAGCTAGGCGCACTTGCCGAAAGCCTAGAGCATTACTTCGTCGACAAGGCCACCCCAACAGTCATCGAAAGCGATAAAATTCTGCAGTCGATAGCACCTTTTGATGACTGGCTGCTCAAGTCCATACCACCTGGTTGCCTAATACCCTATTTCAGCCTTCAGGCGCTGAATACTTACGACGAAATAACCATCCCCGCAATATTGATATCGCCCTCTCCCAGAAACATTAACGAAATCGAGAAAACTGCAGCTGGCTTCCTCTCCAAATATACAAGCAATTCTGGCACCGCACTTGGTTGCACAGAGAGCGAAGCTTTGCTACACGCCATAAATGAAGCTATCGAACGCCACGCCCTCTCTATGTACTACCTATCGCTTTGCGGCCTGACTCCTCCACTCAAACTTTATCAGCCCTCGGATTCTTTTCTAGAAGAAACATTCGCTCATGACACCGATCTTCTCCGCCGAACGAAGAAACTAGAAATATACCTGACGCACGACTTCTACGAAGTTCCATTTTGCATTGCCGTTTCTCGCAGTAAAAAAGAAGGCTCACTCAGCAGCATAGGTTCGGGAAGTTCCATCAACCCCTCCATTGCAATGTACCGCGCCGTAACAGAACAGATTCAGTGCGAGCAGCTTTCTGGAGCCACAGAAAAACAAGAAGATCTCGCTGCTGAAAAAATGCTTGCTCATTCCAGCCGTCTTTCGGCACTTCTGCACCCCTGCCCTACCTATGCTGTACCCGTTTTTCACCCTCCACGTACTAATCTCAGCGTGCGAGGGCAAGTCAAGCGAACGCTAATCAATCTGGAAAAACAAAATAAGACCGCGTTCTATCGCACACTTTATGAGCACCCTAGTCTCGCCACGGTTGTTCAAGTGTTCATACCCGGACTGGAACGCTTCCACCTGATCAGATCAGGTATTCCAGTCGCGCCACAGAGTGCACTCAAAGGCATAGGGCAATGACATGCAAATCTATCGAGGAATCCTCGCAGCCCTGAGCGCAACACTCATCCTGAAAATCTCAACTGTCGTACCCGCGCTGATCCTGGCCGACATCATCGACAACCTGGCCACGTCAGCCGCATCTTCCCAGCTTCTGCTCGGAGCCTTCATATGCCTTGTCGCATTACAAGCCTCAATGACCCCTTTGCAAGCCTGGTGCCTGGCACGGCTCTGCCAGGAACGCGTGAAGCAATTGTCCATCCGCTGGTGCCGCGCATTACTGGACAAGCGCTTCGAGGCCTATGGACAACTCCATGGCGGAACACTGGTAAAGGTGCTGGATAGGGGCATTACCGCACAGGAGCGGTGGTTAGGCTTTCTGATTGGCACGGCATGGCCAGTGCTGGCCGAAGCCGCAGTGCTGATCACGCTCTTCACGTACCTGGGGGCTACTTCGGTATTGATCGGCCTCATCCCTTTGAGCCTGGCCTACCTGTGGGCCAATGATCGCCTGGTGCGCTGGCGCCGGCCACACATCGAGGCAGTCAACGCGCGTGAGGATGAACTGGCGGAACAATGGGTGGATACATTCGCCAGCGCGGCAACGGTCAAATTGGAAAAGGCCGAGGATGCCGCAATGCTACCGGTCAACCAGACACTTTCGCACTATGCCGATTCAGCAGTACGAGTAGCTCACAGCGGGGGCTGGGTGCAGGGATTACGCACGTTGTTCATTGGCCTGGGCAGCGGTGGTTTGCTCATGTGGGGCATCCATGATCAGGCTCTGGCAACACCGCAGTTAAGCCTGGGCGAGCTGGTTGCTCTCTTCACTTTGGTGAGTGGGTTGCTGGCAGGGGTTGCACAACTGGCGGAGGCCTGGCGCTTACTCGACCAGTTCAGGCTCGACAAACACAGACTCGAACACTGGCTCCAACTGCCCTCGTTTGGCCCGACACATTCTGCCGGGACGAAATTGCACGAGAATGGCACCGGGCTGCGCATCGCCCCGTGTCAGTTGAGCGCCCGGAACACGGTGCAACTTCACATCGAAGAACCTTTGGTACTGCACAAAGGGGAACGGGTCGCGCTGATCGGGCCCAGCGGATGTGGTAAATCGACACTGCTGCATGCGCTGGCAGGCACGATATTCCAGTTGCGCAAGGATGTTCACCTGCAAGGCAGGTGCCTGGCTTCGCTCGACGCGAGTAAACAGTTCAGTCGTTTGCGACTCTGCCCTCAGGATGCGCACTTCATACCCGGCGCCCTGCCCCGCGCGGTGCTGTTCGAACAGACTCATGACCGCGCTCAAATCGAACGATGGCTTGAACGGCTGGGCCTGAGCAAAGACTGGTACGAACTTGACCTGGATGCGCGCGCAGAATCAATTTCGGGCGGCGAGGCGCGCAGGCTGACGCTGCTACGCCTTCTTAATCAGCCTGGAGAGTTCAATTTCTTTGACGAACCCACAGCCGGGCTTGATGCCGGATCGGCTGAGCGCACCTGGGATCTGTTGTTCGAAACATTCCAAGGGAGAGGGCTGATTTGCGTGACGCATGATCAGAGCGCACTGTCGCGGTTTGACCGGGTGATCACCTTGAGCGAGGGGCGGATCATCAGCCAAGTGCAAGCGGAGATGGCTTAGGACATTGAGCTAGCCGGCGATCACTGGCGCAGTCGGTGCCATAAATCGCGTTGCCTCCTTCGCGAACTTGCCCGCTCCCACAGGTAGGGCGCCGGCTTGGCGTTAAGGCTATACCTGTGCGGCCTGGCCGGGGCGCCGGACTGACCGCGATGGGCGCGAAGCGGCCCCAATATTTCAGCTTTGCAGCCGAGAGTGTCGGGGGGGCCGCGTTGCGGCCCATCGCGGCTAGGCCGCTCCCCCGGGAAATTCGATAGCCTACAGATTTGGTGCAAGGCAGCCCCACTCTACACCCGAACACCCTAGACAGGATTAGGATGCACCACCCGCCCCGCTACGCCCGGCCGGTCGATGAACAGCACGTCCAGTGAACTGCTGCGCATGCCCTTGACGGCATTCCAGTGCGCCGAAGTATGGATATAGCGCTCGCGCAACAGGATTTGCTCCGGCCCGCTCAGTTCCAGCGATGGGCAGGCTCCCAACGCATAGGCATGCAACTTGTCGCTGATGCCACGCAGTTCCTCCGGTACAGCGTGCTGCCTGTCGCAGCCCAGTGGTGCAAAGGGCACGCCTGCGCGCGCTGCGTACTCGCGCATGATGCTCAAGTAGACCCGTGACAGCTGCCCGGCTACCTGTCGCCTTCGACCAATGGCGGCATAGACCTGTTTCTGCGGTTCACGGGGCTCCCCACCAGGCACAGGCTGTTCCCAACTGACCACATGCGCAGGCGGTTGGCCAAGGTCATTGAACGCGGTAGCCATCAATGCGGCGACGGCTGTGTAGACGCCGGCCTGTTGTGCAGGTACCTCAGCCGCTACCCGCTGGGACTGGGGCTTGCACAGCAGCACGTCTTCGTCGACCACATCCTGATAGCCACCACCGATATTCGAATGCACACCCGGTAGCACGATGTCGTGCCCACTGCCTATCAGGGGAAAGTTGTGGCGCTGCTCATCCCCGGCCACCAGTTGCACGACATGGTTGGCAATGCCTTCGGGCAACCCGAGCTGCAGCCCACCCTGACGGGTATCGGCGGGGTCGAAATCCCCTTGCAGGGGTGCAACGATGGCTGCCACCGTGTCGAACAAGCCGATGAAATGGATGACGATCGGGCAGTGTGGAAACAGACGCGCAGGCTCGTTGCGCAACACATTGGCCATATGCCTGGCCGCCGCTGCACCGCGGCTGAAACCGAACAGGTCCACACTTATCCGCTCGATGCGCGTTTGCCGATGGCCTTGCTGCCAGTCGCGCAACAGCGCGGCGATATCGGCCAGCGCTTGCTCCACACGCGCCTCGATGCCCGTACGCCCGCGACCGGTGGCCGAAGCATAGATTTCATCGGCTTCCCCAGCCTGGGTGCCAATCCCCTGGACATAGTGCTTGAGCACGAGGCGCTGCCCATCGTCTTCCGGTTGCTGCGCATAGAGGTCATGCAGCAGTGCGACGTTGCTCAAGGCATTGCCATAACTTGCACCCTTGCCGTGCGACACCGTGGTGTTGTGCTGATTGTTGCCCGTGCCGTCGAAGAATAGGCCCAGACGTATTTCGATAGCGTCTGCCCTTTGGCTGCCGGTGATGTGCGTATTCATTGTAGTGCTACCTGCCTGGCTGAAAAGCACAAGCAAGCGCCACGGTACGATGCCGAACCATCAGGCAATGGCGATCATCGGGCAGGACATTTCCGGGTGCCAGGCAGCCGAGGATGGATAAATTTCCAAGCCGCCATTGGTCGCCACCCCCTCGGATGGATTAAAGTATCAACCCTTGCCGGGCCGCTGCCATCAGCCGCCTGGTCCTCTATCAGGAACCGTCGCCGATGGAACACCGTGAGGCGCTGATCGCGCTGCGCACCTTTCTCTCTTCCCAGATCCTTGGCCAGGAAAAGCTGGTCGAGCGGCTGCTGATCGTGCTGTTGGCCGATGGCCACATGCTGGTGGAAGGTGCACCGGGCCTGGCCAAGACCAAGGCCATCAAGGAACTGGCCGAGGGCATCGAGGCGCAATTTCACCGTATCCAGTTCACCCCTGACCTGCTGCCCGCCGACATCACCGGCACCGAGATCTATCGGCCCGAGACGGGGAGCTTCGTGTTCCAGCAGGGGCCGATCTTTCATAACCTGGTGCTGGCGGACGAAATCAACCGGGCGCCGGCGAAGGTGCAATCGGCGCTACTCGAAGCCATGGCCGAGCGTCAGGTCAGTGTGGGGCGCAGTACCTACGACCTGTCGCCGCTGTTCCTGGTCATGGCCACGCAGAACCCGATCGAGCAGGAAGGCACCTATCCCCTGCCCGAAGCGCAGCTCGACCGTTTCCTGATGCATGTCAAGATCGGCTTCCCCGACGCCGCCGTGGAGCGCCGCATCCTGGCCCAGGCCCGTGGCGAGGCGCTGGGGGGTGAGACCAAGCCCGAACGGCGGGTCAGCCAGCAGGCGATCTTCGCAGCACGCAAGGAAATCCTCGGTCTGTACATGGCGGACGCGGTGGAGGAGTACCTGGTGCAACTGGTCATGGCCACGCGTACGCCGGCCAAATTCGACAACGAACTGGCCGACTGGATTGCCTACGGCGCCAGCCCGCGCGGTTCGATTTCCCTGGACCGCTGCGCACGGGCCCACGCGTGGCTTGCCGGGCGCGATTTCGTCAGCCCCGAGGACATTCAGGCGGTACTGTTCGACGTGTTGCGCCACCGCATCATCCTGTCGTTCGAAGCCGAGGCGGCGGGGGTCGACCAGGACCGGGTCGTGCAGCGGATCCTCGACGTCGTGGCCGTTGCCTGACCCCATGTCCAGCGCCCCGCTGATCGAACCCGGCATTCGCATCACCCTTGCCGAACTCATCGACATGCGCCACCGCGTGCGCGAAATCCAACTGTTCTCCAACCCCGGCCAACGCAGCCCGCTGGTGGGCCTGCACCATTCCAAGTTGCGGGGCCGGGGTGTGGACTTCGATCAGGTGCGGGTGTACCAGGCCGGTGACGATGTGCGCAATATCGACTGGCGAGTCACTGCCCGTACCCAAGAGCCCCACACCAAGCTGTTTCACGAAGAACGCGAGCGGCCGATCTTCATTCTCGTGGAGCAGAGCCAGCGGCTGTTCTTCGGCTCCGGGCTAGTGTTCAAGTCGGTACTGGCGGCTCAGGCAGCTGCCCTGTTCGGCTGGGCCGCGCTGGGGCACAACGACCGGATCGGGGGGCTGGTGTTCGGTGACAACGATCCCCACGAGATCAAACCCAGGCGCAGCAAGCAAAGCCTGCTGCAACTGCTCAATCGCCTGGCCAAGGTCAACCAGTCGCTGCACACCGAAGGCGTGGCCCAGGCCGATAGCCTTGGCCTTGCGCTGCGCAGGGCGCGGGAAGTATTGAGGCCTGGCAGCCTGGCCATCGTGATTTGCGATGAGCGCTCGTTGACGCCCCAGTGCGAACAGCACCTGGCCATGCTCTCCCGTCACTGCGACCTGTTGCTGATGCCGGTATCGGACCCACTGGACCACGCCCTGCCGGCAGCCGGCTTGCTGAGGTTCGCGCAACGGGGTGCGCAGCTGGAACTGGACACGCTGCACGAAGGGCTGCGCCAGGCCTACCGGCAACAGGCCGAGGCGCGCATCGAGCGCTGGGAATTGATGGCGCAAAAGCTCAGGGTGCTGCTGATGCCCCTGACTACGCAAAGCGAGATGATCGAGCAATTGCGCGATTACCTGAGCGCACAACGCCTGGGCAGCGCCTCGTGAACCCGCTTGACCAGTTGCAGCCATTGATCGCGCCCCCGCCGATCAGCCCATGGCCGCCGGCGCCTGGCTGGTGGCTGTTGCTGGCGTTGGTGCCCGTGCTGGCCTGGGGCCTGTGGCGCGTGCGTCACTGGCGCCCCCGCAAACGGCCCGTACCCCGCACCGAGCAGCCGCTGGACCCGGTGCGCGTGGCCGCCCTCGAGGAACTGGCGCGCCTGCCCCGCCCTTATGACAAAGCGCCTGCCGGCGCCTGGCTGCAGCAGATCAACGCCCTGCTCAAACGGCTGTGTCGCAGTCACTACCCCTTGGCCAACAGCCACACACTCAATGGCCGGCAGTGGCTGGCGTTTCTTGACAACCGCTGCCCGGCGGCAGGCCTGACCCGCTGGATGGTGTTGGTCGAAGGGGCCTACAAGCCCGAATGCCGCCTGGACGACAAGGCCATCGCCGGCCTCAGCCAAGCGGTGGAAACCTGGATTCGCAAGCATGTTTGAACTGGCCTGGCCGTGGATATTCGCCTTGCTGCCCCTGCCTTGGCTGGCACGGCTCGTCCTGCCTGCCGCCGACAGTGGCGAGCCCGTGCTGAAAGTCGGCTTCCTGCACGAGCTCGAGAGCCTGGCGGGTCGCCGCGCCCGTCTGAACCTGCCAACCTGGCGCCAGCAGGCGCCGTTCGTCGTGATCTGGCTGCTGTTGCTGTGCGCCGCCGCTCGCCCCCAATGGCTGGGCGAGCCGATGCCGGTGGCAGCCAGTGGGCGCGATCTACTGGTGGCGGTGGACGTGTCTGGCTCGATGGACTTCCCGGACATGCAGTGGCAAGGCGAGGACATCAGTCGGCTCGACCTGGTGAAGGCCCTGCTGGGCGACTTTTTGCAGGACCGTGAAGGTGACCGAGTGGGGCTGATCCTGTTCGGCAGCCAGGCCTACCTGCAGGCTCCGCTGACCTTCGACCGGCGCACGGTGCGTACCTTTCTCGATGAAGCCCAGATCGGCATCGCCGGCAAGAACACCGCCATCGGCGACGCCATTGGCCTGGCCGTAAAGCGGCTGCGCCAGCGGCCCTCGCAGAGCCGGGTACTGGTGCTGATCACCGACGGGGCCAACAATGGCGGGCTGATCCACCCCCTCACCGCCGCCCGTCTGGCGGCTCAGGAGGGCGTGCGCATCTACACCATCGGCATTGGCGCCGACCCGCAAGCCACCGGCACCCCTGGCCTGCTGGGCCTGAACCCCAGCCTGGACCTGGATGAAGCGTCCTTGCGCGAAATCGCCGAGACCACCCAGGGCGCGTATTTCCGCGCCCATGATGGCGCCGAACTCGACGCCATCGGCGACACGCTGGACCGGCTGGAACCTGTGGCGCAACAGCCGACCCAGGCGCGTACCGCCAAGGCCCTGTATGCCTGGCCGCTGGCCCTGGCGCTGCTGCTGAGCGTGCTGCTGGTGATCAGCGTGCAGTGGCCGGACAACCCGCTGCAGCGCCAGCTGCGCAAGCCGCGCTTTCTGAAACCGCACCCACAATGGCGGCAGCGCCTCAAACGCCTGCGCCTGAGGAGGCCGCGATGATTGATCTGTGGCCCCAATGGCTGCGCCCGCTGTGGTTGTTGAGCGTGCCCGTGCTCGGCTGGTTGCTGTTCAAGCTATGGCACCGGCGCAGGCGCGCCGGGCGTTGGCAAATGATCCTGCCCCCGGCCTTCCACAACGTGCTGCTCGGTGGCGGCAGCGGCACCACCAGCAAGCTACCCTGGATAGCCCTGGGCCTGGCCTGGCTGCTGGTGGTGCTGGCCCTGCTGGGCCCGAGTTGGCAACGCGTGGAGGAAAACCACCAGCGGCCTGCCGACCCTCTGGTCATTCTGCTGGAACTGACCCCGCAGATGCTGGCCGAGGACAGCCCGCCCAATCGCCTTGAGCAGGCGCGCCGCAAGGTCCTCGACGTACTTGAGCACCGCCGTGACAGCCAGACCGCACTGGTGGTCTACGCGGGGTCGGCGCATACCCTGGTGCCGCTGTCCGATGACCTGGCCACCACCCGCAACCTGCTCGAAGCACTCGACCCCTCGATCATGCCCAAGCCCGGCCAACGGGCAGACCTTGCCGTGCACAAGGGCTTGGCGCTGCTCGCCCAGAGCGGCCTTGGCCAGGGGCGATTGCTGCTGGTCGGGTCCTCGCTCAGCGCCGCCGAGCGCCAAGGTATCAGCCAGGCACTGGGTCGCCACGGTCCGAGCCTGCTGATGCTGGGCATCGGCAGCCGCGACGGGGCGCCAGTGCGCCAGGCCAACGGCGAATTTCTCAAGGATGACCAGGGCGCGATCCTGTTGCCAAGGCTGGACAGTGCAGCCCTTAGAGGCTTCATCAACGGCACCGGCGGGCGCTACCGGCATGCCCGCATCGATGACCTGGACCTGCGCGGCCTCGGGCTGTTCGACAACCCGCGCAGCACACGCAGCGAGGGCCAGACCTTGCAACTGGACAGCTGGGCCGACCAGGGGTACTGGCTGCTGATTCCATTGCTGTTGCTGGCAGCCTGTGCCGGTCGGCGGGGTTGGCTATTCTGCCTGCCCCTGTTGCTCGCCCTGCCCCAGCCCGGCCAGGCGTTCGAACTCGAGGATCTGTGGCTGCGCCCCGACCAGCAAGGCCAGCGCCTGCTCGAACAGGGTCGAGCGGCCGAAGCCGCCGGCCGCTTCCGTGACCCCCAATGGCGGGGCATGGCCCTGTACCAGGCGGGTGACTATGCCGGCGCCGCCGAGGCGTTTCTGCAGGTGGACACCGCCGCCGCCCACTACAATCGCGGCAATGCCCTGGCGTACAGTGGTGAACTGGAAGCGGCGCTGGACGCGTATGACCAAGCCCTGGAGCGTCAGCCCGACCTGCAGGCGGCGCTGGACAATCAGGCCCTGGTCGAGCAAATGCTGGCCCAGCGCCAGGGCAAAGCTGCCGAACAGCCCGGCAGCACCGAAGCCCAGGGTTCGCCAGGCCGTGAAACCGAAGGGAACAGCAGCGCACAAGGCAGCCCGGCAGAGCCTGCGCCCGGTTCCGACGAGCAGGCCGGGGACGGCGCCTCGGCGCAAGGCGACGGCAGTGACCAGGGTGCACCTGGCAACCCGCCAGGCGAGGATGACGATGTGGTCGAACCACCCCACACGCCTGTCACCACCGCGCTGGATGCCGAGCAACGCCAGGCGCTTGAACAATGGCTACGAGAAATCCCCGACAATCCCGCGCAGTTGCTCCGGCGCAAATTCTGGTACGAACAGCAATTGCAACAGGAAACCCCACGATGAGTCGCTGCGGCGTCTTTCTTTTCATGCTGCTCTGGAACCTGCTGGCTCATGCCGAGCCGTCGCTCAAGGCCAGTGTCGATCGTACCCGCCTGGAAGCCGGCGAGAGCCTGGAGCTGACCCTCGAAAGCCAGGATGTGACCGAGTTCGGCAAGCCTGACCTGCGGGCCCTGGAAGGCGACTTCGAGGTGCGCAGCACCCGGCAGCTGAACAGCTTGCACACCCTCGATGGCGAAACCCGCGCCAGCACCCGCTGGATCATCACGCTCCTGCCCCGGCGCAGCGGCAGCCTGCAGATTCCTGCCCTGCAACTGGGGCAGTCGTTCAGCCAGCCGGTGGACCTGCAAGTGCTGCAGGCCGATGCCAACCGCGAGGACAACGCCCAGGTATTCATCGAGGCAACCCTGGACAGCACCGATGTCTACGTGCAGGCCCAGGCTGTACTGACCCTGCGCATCTACCATTCGGTGGCGCTGTATGACGACAGCAGCCTCAGCCCGCTGCAACTGGACAACGCCAAGGTCGAGCCCTTGGGCGAATCGCGCACCTACGAAAAGGAAATCCAGGGTGTGCGCCATGGCGTGATCGAGACGCGCTATGCGGTCTATGCCCAGCAAAGCGGCACCCTGGACATTCCTTCACTGACCTTCACCGCCACGGCTGCGGCCAGCAGCCAGGCCGAGCAGAACGGCAACGGCGCTGCACGTGCCGGCCGCCAGATACAGGTAAGCTCACTGCCGCTGCGCCTGACGGTACGGCCCGTCCCGGCCCAGTGGCCAGCCGGACTGCCCTGGCTGCCCGCGCGTAGCCTGACCCTCGAGGAACGCTGGAGCCCCGACCCTTCCGGCCAGCAGACCCAGATCGGCGACTCGTTGACCCGCACCGTCACCTTGCGCGCCGAAGGCCTGTCCAGTGCTCAGTTGCCGCCAGTGCCGCCCACCGAGGCCAACGGCCTGCGCCGCTACCCCGACCAGCCGTTGTTGCGCAACGAGATCAGCGAACGGGGCATGACCGCCACCCGCGAGGAACGCGAGGCGCTCATCCCCACCCACAGCGGCCCGCTGGCCTTACCTGCGCTGGAAGTGACCTGGTGGAACACACGCGAAGATCACCTCGAGCACAGTGGCCTGCCTGCACGCTCGATCACCGTGCAGGACAACCCTGCCCTGGTGGCCGAGACTCCGGTGGTGGGCAATGGCAGCAGCGCGCTGCTGTGGCCTTGGCAGGTGGCGACCCTTGTGCTTGCGTTGACCACGTTACTGGGCTTCACCCTGTGGTGGCGCGCCCGTTCGCAGCCAGCGGTGCTGCGTGCGGCACAAACAGGGCCCAGCCCTCGAACCCTGCTGGACGACCTCAAGCGTGCCTGCCTGGCCAACGACCCCCAGGCCACGCGCCAGGCCTTGGATGCCTGGGCGCGGCAACAACCGCAGACCCTGGCCGAAATGGCAGCGCGCTTCGTGCCCTTGTCCGACGCCCTGGATGGGTTGAACGGTGCGCTGTACAGCGAAAGCGGCCAGCACTGGCAAGGCGAAGACCTGTGGCGGGCGATCGGCACCATTCCACCGGCCGAACAGGTGCTGCTGCCCACTGGCGAGAGCGGCAGCCTGCCACCGCTGTACCCCAAGTGAGCCGGTAGCGCCGCACGTCGTCGACCGGCGTCGCGCCGCGTACTGACCGGCTTTACCAGCCCGCACAGCGCCGCGTGCATGGGGTACCATGACGCCCTTGCCCGCTCGTGCACCTTCATACTCACAGGTCATCCATGCGTCTGTTTCACACTTCCGATTGGCACCTGGGCCAAAGTCTCCATGGCCAGGAACGCGACTTCGAACACGCCTGCTTCCTCGACTGGCTGCTCGGCCAACTGCACCTGCGCCAGCCTGATGCGCTGTTGATCGCAGGCGACGTCTTCGACACCGTCAACCCGCCGGTCAAAGCCCAGGAGCGATTGTACGATTTCATCGTCAGGGCCCACGAACAGCAGCCGAAACTGGATATCGTGATGATCGCCGGTAACCACGACTCCGGCTCGCGCATCGAGCTGCCTGCGCCGTTGATGCGCCGCCTGCGCACCCACGCACTGGGCCGTGTGCACTGGCTGGACGATGGGCAACTGGATGTCGAGCGGCTGCTGATTCCGCTGACCAACGCGCGCGGCAAGGTGACTGCCTGGTGCCTGGCCTTGCCGTTCCTGCGGCCGGCGGAGGTGACCGGCCTGCAACTGGGCGACGACTACCTGCAAGGCATCACGCGGGTCCACCAGCAACTGATCGCCGCCGCCCAGGCCAGGCAGCGCAAGGACCAGGCGCTGATTGCCATCAGCCATGCGCACATGGCCGGCGGTGCGGTCTCCGAAGACTCCGAGCGCAGCCTGATCATCGGCAACGCCGAGGCATTGCCGGCCAAGCTCTTCGACAAGGCCATCAGCTACGTCGCCCTGGGCCACCTGCACAAGCCCCAGAAGGTCAACCGCGAAGACCGTATCCGCTATAGCGGGTCGCCCATTCCGTTGTCGTTCGCGGAGGTCAACTACCCCCACCAGGTGCTGGAAGTCACTTTCGACGGCGCGGCGCTGGCCAGTGTCGAGGCTCGCCCAGTTCCGCGTGCGGTGCCGCTGCAACGCATAGGGCCGGCCCCACTGAACGAGGTCTTGACGCAACTGGCCGACCTGCCCGTGGTGGACCTGCTCGATGACCCCAACCGCCAGCCTTGGCTGGAGGTGCGCGTCGTGCTGAACGAGCCGCAGCCCGACCTGCGCCAGCAGATCGAAACCGCGCTGCACGACAAAGCCGTGCGGTTGATTCGCATCGGTGCCGAGTACGCCGGCCGAGCGGCCGAGGACGAAGGCCCGGCGTTCGTCGAATTGGCCCAGATGACCCCGCAAGACCTGTTCAGCCGTGCCTGGGCGCAAGCCTATGGCGACCCTGCCGATGAGCAGACGCTGGCCGATTTCGCCCTGCTGCTGCAGGACGTACAGCACGAAGAAGAGCAACCATGAAGATTCTTGCCATTCGCCTGAAGAACCTGGCATCGCTGGCGGGCCCGATCGATATCGACTTCACCCAGGAGCCCCTGGCAGGCGCGGGTCTGTTCGCCATCACCGGCCCCACCGGGGCGGGTAAAAGCACCCTGCTCGACGCGCTGTGCCTGGCGCTGTTCGGTACGGTGCCACGTCTGAATGACATCGGCCGTGAGGCCAAGGTGCCGGACGGCGATGGCGAGATCCCCACTTCGGACCCGCGCAACCTGTTGCGCCGCGGTACCGGCAGTGGCTTTGCCGAGGTGGATTTCGTCGGCGTCGACGGGCGCCGCTACCGGGCGCGCTGGGAGGCGAACCGTGCTCGCGACAAGGCCAACGGCAAGCTCCAGCTCAGCCGCCAGAGCTTCTACGACCTGGACAGCGAGCAGGTGCTGGGCAGCGGCAAGAACGAATACAAGCTGCTGATCGAGACGCGCCTGGGCCTTAACTTCGAACAGTTCACCCGCGCCGTGATGCTGGCGCAAAGCGAGTTCGGGGCGTTCCTCAAGGCCGACGACCGCGAACGCAGCGAACTGCTGGAAAAACTGACCAATACCGCGATCTATTCGCGCCTGGGCCAACGGGCCTTTGCCCGAGCACGCGAGGCGGGCGAGGCGCATGCCGCCTTGAAAGAGCGAGCCAGCCACCTGCTGCCCATGGCCGCGGATGCCCGCGCCGAACTGGACCAACGTCTGGAACAGGCGCAACGCGAGCTCAAAACCGCCCAGGCTGGCGAGCGACAGCTGGAGCAGCAGCGCAGTGGGTTGATCGAACATGACCAGTTGCAAGCCCAGCAGGCGCAGGCCCGCACTGCCCTGGAGGCTGCCGAGCAGGACTGGCAAGCCTTGGCCGAGCCGCGCCTGGACCTGGCGCGCCTGGAGCGTCTTGCCCCGCAGCGCCATCAGTTTCACCGCCAGCAGGCACTGGCGGCGCAGCGCGCGCCGATCATCGCCAGGCTTGCCGAACACACCCGGCATCACACCGAGCTGCAACAGCGCACAGCCGAGCAGCAGCAGGCGTTGGAAACAGCACATCTTGCATTGACCGCCGCCCAGGCCGCCCATAGCGAGGCAGGCCCGCTGCTGCGCCAAGCCTATACGGCCCAGGACAACCTGGCCCGCCTCGATCAGCAACTGGCCGTCCAGCGCAGCGACAATCAGCAGGTCGAACATCAAGTGGCTGAGGGCCAACAGCAGTTGCAGCAACTGCAAGCCAGCCAAGAACGCAGTCAACAGCAACTGGCCCAGATCGACACGGCGTTGGCCGAGAGCCAGCATCTGGCCGGGCTGGCCGGTGCGTGGCATGCCTATCTGCCGCAACTCAAGCAGGTGATGCTGATCGGCGGCCGGCTGGGCCAAGGCCGCGAGGAACTGCCCGGCCTGCAGGCTCAAGCCAGCCAGGCCACTGCCCACCTGCAGGCCGAGCGCGACGCCCATGACGCCCTGTTCCGCGAAGCCAAGGCGCAGCCCAACGCCCTGGCAGAACAAATCGACCTGCTCGGCAGCATGCTGCAGGACAACCGCAAGCAGCATCGCGCCGTGGAGCAATTGACGCGTGTACACGCCCGCGTGCTCGAGTTGAGTCAGCAACAGGCCACCCTGCGTGATCGCCAGCAGCACGCCATGGTCGAGCGCCAGCGTCTGATTGGCGAAGGCACCGCCGCCAAGGCTGAACTGGAAAGCGCCGAGCAGGCGCTGAACCTGACGCGTCAACTGCTGGAGCGCCAGCGGCTGGCCCGCAACACCACGGTTCAAGCCCTGCGCGAGCAACTGCGCGACGGCGAGCCCTGCCCTGTGTGCGGCAGCGCCGAACACCCGTTCCATCAGCCCGAGGTGTTGCTGCAAAGCCTGGGTGAACATGACCAGGCCGAAGAAGAGGCTGCCCAGCGTCAGGTGGCAGCGCTCAACACGCGCCTGGTCGAGCTCCGCACCCAGCTAGGTGTGGTCAATGCTCAGCTCAAGGACTTTCAGCAACAACTGCCGGCGCTGGACGAGCAGTTGCAGCCTGTGGTTGCGCAGCTTCATGAACATGCCCTCTGGCCTGCTCTGGCGCCCCAGGACGACCATGCCCGTAGCGGTTGGCTCGACGGCCAATTACGGCGTCTGGATACAGAGATCGGCAACGACGAGAAGCGCCAGCGGGCCTTGCTCAGCCTGCAGAAAGAGGCCGCGCGTCTCAACCAGCAACTGCAAGCCGCCCAGGACGCGCACCAACACGCGCAGCGGCACCTGGAGCAACAGCACCTGGCCCTGGAAAACGACGAGCGCCTCCTGCAGCAAGGGCTCGCGGACTTGGCTGGGGTCCTGCCCGACGAAGCGCTCAAGGCGCTGCGAGACGATCCGGCCAACGCGTTTCTTGCCCTTGACCAACAGATCGCCCAGCGCCTGCAACAGCTCGACCAGCGCAAGGATGAGCTGGAAGAACAGCAAGCTCGCCAGGTCCAGCTGGACAAACTGCACGATCAACAGCAGGTGCGTGTGCAAAGCCTTGCCCAGCTTGACCAGCAGCTCAAAGCCCTGGAGGAGCAGCGACAGCATGCCCAGGCCATGCTCGCGCAGTTACTGGGCGAGCACGTCAGTGCCGAGGCCTGGCAACAGCACATGGACGCCGCGCTGGAGCAAGCGCGCGCGGTCGAAGCGGATCTCGCCCAGCGCCTGCAAGGCCTGCACACCCAGGCTGTGCAGGTGGCCGGTGAACTGAAGGCCAGCACCGAGCAATTGCAGGCGCTGGAGCAAGAAGCCGAGCAGTTGCAGGATCAGATCGCCCAGTGGCGCGCCACACACCCGGAGCTGGACGATGCAGGGCTTGATCGCCTGCTGGCCATGGACGACACCCAGGCCAGTGAACTGCGCCAGCGCCTGCAGGGCGCGGAAAAAGCCCTCGAGCAGAGCCGTGTGCTGCTTCAGGAGCGCGAGCAGCGCCTGCGCCAGCACGCGGCGCTGATGACGCTCGACACCTCGGTCCAGGAAGTGGACCAGGCGCTGCTCGAACTGCGCGAGCGTCTGGTCGTTCACGAGCAGACCTGCGCCGAACTGCGGGCCCAACAGGCCGATGACCAGCGACGTCAGCACGCCTCGCAGGCCCTGGCCGAGCAGATCGAGCAGGCCCGTCAGCAGTGGCAGCGCTGGGCTCGGCTCAGCGGCCTGATCGGCTCGGCCTCGGGTGATGTGTTCCGCAAGATCGCCCAGGGCTACAACCTCGATCTGCTATTGCACCATGCCAATGCCCAGCTGCGTCAACTGGCGCGGCGCTATCGGCTCAAGCGCGGCGGCAGTGCGCTGGGGTTACTGGTACTGGACACCGAAATGGGCGATGAACTGCGCTCGGTGCACTCGCTGTCAGGGGGTGAGACCTTCCTGGTTTCCCTGGCTTTGGCCCTGGGGCTCGCCTCGATGGCATCGAGCACGTTGCGCATCGAGTCACTGTTTATCGACGAAGGTTTCGGCAGCCTCGACCCCGAGTCCTTGCAACTGGCCATGGACGCGTTGGACGGCTTGCAGGCCCAGGGTCGCAAGGTCGCAGTGATTTCCCACGTGCAGGAGATGCACGAGCGCATACCGGTGCAAATTCAGGTCCGGCGCCTGGGCAACGGCTTGAGTGACGTCGAGGTGTACGGTTGATCCTCTATTCGTTTCGCCGCTGCCCCTGGGCCATGCGTGCCCGGCTCGCGTTGCGCTATGCCGGCTGTGAGGTGACCGTGCAGGAGGTGGCAATGAAACACAAGCCCGCCGCCCTCCTGGCGCTGTCACCCAAGGGCACCGTTCCGGTGCTGGACACCGGGAACCAGGTGCTCGATGAAAGCCTGGATATCATGCGCTGGGCACTGGCGCAGAACGATCCGCAAGACTGGCGCCTGTCGAGCTCGCCCGAAGCGGCGCAGCAAGCCGAAGCGCTGATCGCCGTCAATGACACCACCTTCAAGTCCCAGGTGAACCTGTACAAGTATGCCGAGCGCTATCCACAGCACTCACGGCACGACTACCGCGAAGCTGCGCAACACTGGCTGGAACATCTGGAGCACCTGCTCCAGGACCGACCCTACCTGCTGGCCGAGCACCCAAGTATCGCTGACGCCGCACTGTTGCCGCTGATCCGGCAGTTCGCCGCGGTCCAGCCCGACTGGTTCGCCACGGCCCCCTACCCGAGGGTGCGTGGCTGGCTGCAGGGCTGGTTGGGCTCGGACTTGTTCAGAGCCATTATGGCCAAGTGACAACAGCTGTCATCGCACGCGAAGGTCAGCGCATGAACTTCAGGTCCGACGGCGCCGGCTGATCGAAGGTCTGTACCGTTTCCCCCAGCTTGCCCGTGAGCGGGTCGCGGCGCATGACTTTGATCTGGTTGCTCTTCTGATTGGCGACCAGCAGGAACCTGTCACTGGGGTCCAGCGCGAATTCACGGGGATGGTCACCTTCGACCGACCGACGTTGCACCAGCGCCAACCGTCCATCCTGCTTGCCTACGCTGAACACGACGATCTCGTTGGCCGTGCCGCGGTTGCTGACGTACAGAAAGCGACCGTCTGCCGACAGGTGCAAGCCCGCGCCTGCCTTGGCAGCCGCCTCCTGGCGCTCGGTCAGTGGCAGACGCTGGCGTTCGATCAGGTTGCCCTCCCGGACATCGAACATCACCACTTCGGCATGCATCTCCAAGGTCAGGTAGGCATGCTTGCCGCTGGCGTCGAACAACAAGTGGCGTGGTCCACTGCCCGCAGGCAACGAAACCGAGGCAGGCTCTGACGGGGTCAGTGGCTTATTCGTGCTCGCCCCGTCATAGCGGTAGACGAACACCTTGTCTGCACCCAGGTCGCTGGCATAGACATGCTGGCCGTCAGGGGACGGCACCACCGAATGGACATGGGCGCTGGCCTGCCGCTCGGGGTTGACCCCGCTGGCCTGGTGGCGCGCCTGCTGAACCACCGGCTGCAAGGCACCCTGCCTGTCAACCGGCAACACCGAAAGGCTGCCGCCTGGGTCGGGGTCGACCGCGTAGTTGGCCACGAACAGGTAACGGTGGTCCTGGCTAAGGCTGGCGTGGGTAGGCTCGTCGCCCTGGCTAGGCAGTTGATCGAGCAGGCGTACATTCCCATCACTGGCAATGTTGAATGCGCTGACGTGACCGTCTGCGGTTTCATTGACGGCAAACAGCAGGCGCTTGTCTTCGGAAAGCACCAGCCACGAGGGGCTGACGCTCTCTACCACCTGCAGCGGCTCGGGGCGGATTGTGCCGGCTTGGCTGTCGAAGGCGTAGCGGTAGATGCCTTGGCTGGCACCGTCTGTGTAGGTGCCAACCAGCAAGGTGGCAGCCTGGGCAGTGTAGGTCAGGGTCATGCAACTAGCGGTTAGCAGGGTCTTCCAGGTCCGGTTCATGGTCTTCTTCTTCCGGGGCGCGAAATGCATCCAGACAGATGAGTCGGTGCTCACTTTCGGCAGTGCAGATGCGCCAGTCGTTCACTTCTTTACTGGCTGCATCGACCTGCGCGGCGGTGAATACCCAACGGCGCAGTTGCCGGCCGTCCATGCATTCGATGGCAAGGCCCTGCTCGTCGCAGGTGAAATCGAACGCGTGAAGGCCGTCTATCAGAAGCATGTCGCAGTGTTGCAAGGCGCTGGCGAGAGGTGACATGGGGGTACCTGTACGGGACAATGCGTGTGGAAAAGCCCCGCATTATACCCCCATGGCCGCGCAACACCCGGTCGTTTCAATGGGCGAAAATCGAACCCCCCGCCTTGCCTGCCATCTTCTCGGGCTTGATGAGGAACCGCGCCAGCGCCGGCAGCAGCCACAGCGCACCGAACATGTTCCACAACAGCATGAAGGTCAGCATCAGGCCCATATCCGCCTGGAACTTGATCGCCGAGAAGATCCAGGTACACACACCGATGGCCAGGCACAGGCCGGTGAACAGCACAGCCTTGCCGGTGGAGCGCAGCGTCTGGTAATAGGCCTCCTGCAACGGCAGCCCAGCGCGCAGGAAGCTCTCCAGGCGGCTGTAGATGTAGATGCCATAGTCCACGCCAATACCCACGCCCAGCGCAACCACCGGTAGCGTCGCCACTTTGACGCCGATGCCCATGTACGCCATCAACGCGTTGCCCAGCACCGAGGTCAACACCAAGGGCAGCACGATGCACAGGGTCGCGGCGAAGGAACGGAAGGTGATCAGGCACATGATCGCCACACACAGGTAGACCAGGATCAGGATGGTCAGCTCGGCCGACTTGATCACCTCGTTGGTGGCCGCTTCGATACCGGCATTGCCGGCAGCCAGCAGGAACTGCAAGCCTTCCCTGTCGTGGCTGTCGGCAAACGCCTTGGCAGCCGCCGTTACCCGTTCGAGGGTCTCGGCCTTGTGGTCATTGAGAAACACCAGCACCGGCGCCAGCGAGCAATCGCCGTTGTACAGGCCATCGGCCCGTGCGATGGAGTTGTTGAGGACATCGGGGTTGCGCGAGAGTGTTTCCCACTTGAGGCTACCCTCGTTCATGCCCTTGATCACCTGTTTGGACACGCTGACCAGGGAAATGGCCGACTGCACCCCAGGCGTGTTTTCCATGGTCCACATCAGCTCGTCGATCGGCGCCAGGGTCGAATGCACCGAACACTGCTCGGCGGCCGTCTTGACCATGATCACCAGCACATCGGAGCTGGTGGAATAGTTGCTGATGATGAAGTTGTTGTCCTGGTTGTAGCGCGAGTCGGGCCGCAGTTCCGGTGCCCCTTGGTCGAGGTCGCCGATCTTCAGGTTCTGGCTGTACCACAAGCCCCCGGCGAAGGCGACCAGGGCCAGGGCAATGGAAACAGGCGCCACCCTGGGGCTGGCAAAGCGCGACAACAAACGCCAGAAAGGATGCTCGCGCGTGGCGTCGCGCTTGCTGCGCTCGATGGCTTTCGTGCTGATACCCACATAGGAGATGGCCACCGGCAACAGGATGAGGTTGGTGAAGACGATCACCGCGACGCCGATGGAGGCACCGATGGCCAGTTCGCGGATCACGCCGATGTCGATGATCAACAGGGTGATGAAGCCCACGGCATCGGCGAGGATGGCAATCATGCCCGGCAGGAACAGCTGCCGGAACGTGCGCCTGGCCGCCGTCAGGGCGTTGTCTGCATCGCTCGATTGCAGGGCGATGCCGTTGATCTTCTGCACACCATGGGAAATACCGATGGCAAAGATCAGAAACGGCACCAGCATCGAATACGGATCCAGGCCGAAGCCGACCGCGTGCATGAGCCCCAGTTGCCACACCACCGCCACCAATGTGGTAATCAGCACCGCGATGGTGCTGCGGATGCACCAGGTGAACCAGTACAACAACACCCAGGTGATCAACAGGGCGATGCCGAAGAACATCACCACCATGACCAGCCCGTCGATGAGGTCACCGACCTTCTTCGCGAACCCGACGATATGCACCTTCACATTGGGGTTCTGGGCCTGGAACTTGTCGCGGATCTTTTCTTCGAGCAAGTGGGAGAACTGCTGGTAGTCGAGCTTGACCACCCGCCCCGGGTCCTGCGGGTCGGGGTAACTTTCCAGCAGTGGCACGTCGATGATGCTGGATTTGAAGTTGTTGCCCACCAGCCGGCCTATTTGCCCGGACCTGAGCACGTTGTCGCGCAGGGTGTCGAGGCTGGCCTGCGAGCCGTCATAGGTGTTGGGAATCACCTCGCCACCGGAAAACCCCTCCTCGGTGACTTCGCTCCAGCGTACGCTCGGGCTCCACAGCGACTTGAGCCCGGCCCGGTCGACGCCTGGGATGTAGAACACCTCGTCGTGGATCTGGCGCAGGGTCTCCATGTAGTTTTTGTCGAAGATGTCGCCATTGACCGCCTCGACCGAGATACGCACGGTGTTGCCCAGGTTGGCCAGATCGTTGCGGTGCTCCATCATCTGTTCGATGAAGGGGTGCTGCAACGGGATCATCTTCTCGAAGCTGGTGGAGGGGCGAATTTGTGTGGCTTGCCAGAACAGGAAGAGGCTGACCAGCACACAGAGGATGATGACCGCCGGCCGATTGTTGAAGATCAGGCGTTCGAGCAGTGTGGCTTTGTCCTGATGATGCGGCTGCATGGGAAGGTGCTCCTGGCTGCTCATGGCTGTGCCTCACTGTCGGCGGCGTCGAGCCCCTTGGCATTGGCGATGTGGGCGCCGCCCTGCCCTACCAGCAGGAGCTCGCCGTTGGGCAGGGCGCTGACACCGGACAAGGCGATGCGGTCCGGGCGGTTGTGGACACTGAAGGTCTGGCCGGCATCGGTGCTGCGCAGCACGCTGCCGCCGTTGCCGACCACCACGACGGTGCCGTCGTCGAGCAGCGTGGCACCGGCCAGGCCGAACTCGAGCTCGCCTCGCGCAGCCTGCAAGGGGATAGATTGCCAGGTGTCGCCGAAGTCGGTGGAGCGCAGCAGGTTGCCGCGCAAGCCGAACGCCAGCAAGGTACGCGGCTGGGCAGTGCCGATCACGCCGAACAGCGACCCCTGGTAAGGCCCTTCGACTTTCTGCCAGTGCTGCCCATTGTCCTCGGAGCGGAACATGCCGCCCTGCTCCCCAACGATGAACAAGCCAGCGTCACGCACCTGGGCGATGGCATTGAGGTGCAACTGATCGGGGTTGTCGAGGCGCTCGGCCACGTCCTGCCAGTGCTGGCCCCCGTCCGTGGTTTCGAGCAAAGCGCCGTAGGCGCCCACGGCCAGGCCGTGCTGGGCGTCGAGGAACACGATGTCGAGCAAGGGTGCTTCGCGTGACAGGTCTTCGAACTGTTTGCTCCAGGTCGCCCCGCCGTCGCCGGTGGCGAGGATCTGCGCATCGTGGCCGACGGCCCAACCGCGCTTGTCATCAAGAAAAAAAACGGCCGTCAGCAGCTGGCGGGTTGGCACACGGGCCTGGGTCCAGGTGCTGCCCTGGTCGTCGGAGAACAGGATATGGCCCCGGTCGCCGACCACGACCACACGCGTGCCTGCATGGGCAGCGTCGATCAACAGCCTTTTACTGGCCTTGGCCGATTCGGTGGAGTATTCATCGGCTGACGCAGCTTGCGCGCCTTGCCATCCACTCAGCGCAAGGGTGAGCGCTGCTGCGGCCGCTATCGGCCATCCAGCGCACCTTCTCCATTTCCTCATGACTGCCCCCGATTGTGTTTTTTGTTGGGTGGGTCAATACCTTGCAGGACGCAAAAATGCCCGCAATAGAGGCCTGCAAGGGCGTGCGGTGATCGTAACGGGAGGATTTGGCGGAGCACAACGGGCGGGGTGTTATGTTTTGTTATCGGCGCAGGAAGAGCCGTTCGCGCGCAGAGGATGCAGCGCCTGCGGGCGAACACGACTCACCCGCAGGCGCTGCCTGTGCAGCGTAACAACCACGGCAGTTGAAACCGGGGCCCTCAAGCGGGCCCCGGCGTCATGCCAGGCTTTTACTCACCACTTCATAGACGTCACTGGAGAGCTCACCAGAAGCCAGAATCCGCTCCAGCTCACCCTTCATCAGGGCCTGGCGGGCGGCGTCGTATTTGCGCCAGCGGGTCAGCGGCGCCAACTGCCGGGAGGCGATCTGCGGGTTGAGGGCATTGAGCTCGATCACCAGATCCGCCAGGAAGCGATAACCGGAGCCATCGGCGGCATGGAAGTTGACCAGGTTCTGGCCGGCAAAGGCACCGACCACCGCGCGCACCTTGTTCGGGTTCTTCAGGGTGAACGCGGGGTGCTGCATCAACGCCTTCACCCGTGCCAGGCCCCCTGGTAAGGTACTGGCCGCCTGCACGCTGAACCATTGGTCCATGACCAGGGGGTTGTCCTTGAAGTGCTCTGCAAAGCTTTCCAGGGCCTTGGCGCGCTCGGCCTCGAAGGGTGAGTTCACCAGCACCGCCAGGGCCGTGAGGCGCTCGGTCATGTTGTCGCACTGCTCGAACTGCTCCAGGGTCGCTTGCAGCACCTGCGGTTTAGCGCTGAGCATCAGGTACGACAGGGCGATGTTCTGCAGGCTGCGGCGGGCAAAGTGCTCGGCAGAGGCAACGTACGCGGTGTTACGCGAGACCGCGCGGTTGGCCTGGTAACGCGTCCAGAGCGGCTCGAACAATTGCTCGGCAATTTGCCGCCGGGCGAACTCGCGGGCTGCGTGGATGGCATCTACATCGGCCACCTGGCTGATCTCGGTCAAGTAGCCCTCCCCTGGCAGCGAGAGCATTTCGGCCACCATGGCAGCATCGAGCGAAGTGTCGCCCAGTACCGTAGCCAACGCCCTGACCAGACGCGGGTCCAGGTGCAGCGCCTGGCCACGCTGGTGCTGACCGATCAGCTCCTGCAGCACCTGCACGGCCAGTTGCTGACCAGCTTCCCAGCGGTTGAAACCATCACTGTCGTGCTGCATCAGGAACATCAACTGGTCACGGTCGTACGGGAAGCTCAGCTTGACCGGGGCACTGAAACCGCGCAGCAGCGACGGCAACGGCCGTGCCTGGATGCCCTGGAAGACGAAAGTCTGCTCGGCCTCGGTCACCGACAGCACCCGGGTGCTGCCCACTGCCGAGGACTCGCCCGCCAATTGCAGTGGCAGGTCGTTGCCCTGGGCATCGAGCAGGCCCAGTTCGACCGGGATCACGAAGGGCAGCTTCTCGGCCTTGTCCGGGGTGGGTGGGCAGCTCTGGCGGAACGTCAGGCTATAGGTACGCGCCGCTTCGTCGTAGGCGTCGGTCACTTCCAGGCGCGGCGTACCGGCCTGGCTGTACCAGCGCTTGAACTGCGTCAGGTCGACGCCGTTGGCGTCTTCCATGGCCTTGATGAAGTCGTCGGTGGTCACCGCCTGCCCATCGTGACGCTCGAAATACAGGTCGCTGCCCTGGCGGAAGCCTTCGGCCCCCAGCAACGTGCGCACCATGCGTACCACTTCCGAGCCTTTCTCGTACACGGTCAGGGTGTAGAAGTTGGAAATCTCGATGAAGCTGTCCGGGCGCACCGGGTGGGCCATGGGGCCCGCATCCTCGGCGAACTGATGGGTGCGCAGGTAGGCAACGTCCTCGATGCGCTTGACGGTGCGTGAATTCATGTCGGCACTGAATTCGGCATCGCGGAACACCGTGAAGCCTTCCTTGAGCGACAGCTGGAACCAGTCGCGGCAGGTGACGCGGTTGCCCGACCAGTTATGGAAGTACTCATGGGCCACCACGGCTTCGACCCGCTGGTGCGCGGCATCGGTGGCCGTCTCGGCGCGCGCCAGCACGCAGCTGGAGTTGAAGATGTTAAGGCCTTTGTTTTCCATGGCCCCCATGTTGAAGTCGTTGACCGCGACGATCATGAAGATGTCCAAGTCATATTCGCGGCCGTAGACCTCTTCGTCCCAACGCATGGACTTCTTCAAGCTGACCATGGCGTGGTCGCACTTGTCGATGTTCTCCGGCTCCACATAGATGCGCAGGGTCACATCACGGCCTGATTGGCGGGTGAATGTGTCTTCCACACACCACAGGTCGCCTGCGACCAGGGCGAACAGGTAGGCCGGCTTCATGAACGGGTCTTCCCAGGTCGCCCAGTGACGGCCATCTTCGGCAGGGCCGCTGCCGACCGGGTTGCCGTTGGAGAGCAGCACCGGGTAGCGGTGCTGTTCGGCGATCACCGTGGTGGTGAAGATGCTCATCACATCGGGGCGGTCGAGGTAATAGGTGATCTTGCGGAAACCCTCGGCCTCGCACTGGGTGCAGAACATCTTGCCGGACTTGTACAAGCCCTCGAGCGCCGTGTTGGTTTCAGGATGGATCCTGACGGTGGTGTCGAGGGTGAAGTGCTCTGCCCGTGGCTGAACGGTCAGGCTGCTTGCGTCGATCTGGTAGTTGCCTTCCTGCAAGGGTTCATCGTCCAGGGCAGCGCGCACCAGTTCGAGTTGCTGGCCGTCGAGCACCAGCGCAGGCAGGCCGCCCCCGTGCACCGGGTTGCGGCGCATGATCAGTTGCGCGTGGACCAGGGTGTGGTCTTCGAACAGCTCGAAGGTCAGGTGCGTCTCGTCGATCAGGTACTCAGGCGCCTTGTAGTCCTTGAGATGGATCACTTGCGGTTGTTCGGTACGCATCTGCAGGTCCCTTTTACTGGAGCACGGCCAACTGGTAGGCCGTGTACTTGCGAATATTGATCACACCGGTGTCGAAGATCAGGTACTGGCCCTTGATACCCAGCAGCGTGCCCTCAACGATCGGGTTCTTGTCCAGGTTGAAGCTGACCACTTTGGTCGGGTAGGCCTGGACCGGGTATGTCATGTGCACGACCTCGGCGTCGGTCAGAGGCTGAATCGCCTGCAGGCCAAAGCGCGCCTGCAGCTGGCCAAGCCCTTCGGCACATGCCTCCAGCACCTGATCGCGCAATGCCGGCAGGTCGAGCAACTCGGCGTCACCCTTGAGCAGGGCGCGCCAATTGGTGCGGTCCGGCACCTGACTGCGCAGCAGGTCTTCGACCAGCCCGGACTGCTGCCGAGTGGCCACCCTGAGGATAGGCAAGGCCTGGCTGGCACCCTGGTCAAGCCAGCGGGTAGGCAGCTGGGTGGCGCGGGTGATACCGACCTTGATACCGGAGGAGTTGGCCAGGTAGACCACGTGATCGGTCATGCAGAACTGCTCGCCCCAGGACGGATCGCGGCAGGTACCTGCGTCGTAGTGGCAACGCTCCGGAGCCATGATGCACATGTCGCACTGGGCCAGCTTGGTCATGCAGGGGTAGCAGTAACCCTGGCTGTAGCTGCTCTTGGTGCGCTTGCCGCAGTGGCTGCAGTGGATGGCACCCAGGTATTGCAGGCGCAGCGGCTTGCCGATCAGCGGGTTGACCGGCACCAGGGTATCGCCTAGGCGAAAGCTGTATTGCACCACGGGGTCGGCCAGGCTGACGGCCATCTTGCTCAACGAGCCACGAGCGAGTTCGATCAATGTACCGAGTCCGACTTGAACAGGATGTTGGGGACGGGGGCGGATTTGGACGCGCATTCCTGCGGGCCCATGTAACCGGTGCGCTGGTCCTCGGGCAGGTTTTTCATCTCCCAGGCGATGACCGCTTGCAGGGACAGCTCTTTCTGCTCGGCAGTGAGCTTGCGGCCGTCCGACCATTTGCCGATTTCCACGGCCAGCTTCAGGCTCTCGTAGATTTCCGGGGTGATGTTTTCGATCATTTGCGCGAAAGTGGACATGTTGTCTCCTGATTCAAGCCGACAGTTTACGCCGGGCGAGCGCCCCACCCAAGAGCCCGGTCAGGCATCCGATGAGCAACCCACCGACGTGCGCGGCGTTGGCGATCTGGCCCAGGCCCAGCGTCCCGACGACGCCGGTCAGGCACACCACCAGCCAGAGGAGCATCATCACCAGCACGCCCTTGGGCAGGTTGAAGTGCGGGTTCGGTGCCCGCCATTGATACAGCCAGATGTGCCCGAGCAGGCCATAGAGCACGCCTGAAAGCCCACCGAACAGGCCAGGCCCTGTGGTGTAGTGCTGGGCCAGGTTCGATACCAGGCTGAACAGCGCGGTGAGCCCCAGCAGCGTCCATGGGCCCTGGCGCAATTCGATGCGCTTGCCCAGCTCCCAGAACCACAGGCTGTTCATGGCCAGGTGCAGCGCACCGAAATGCAGCAGCATCGGCGAGACCAGCCGCCACCATTGCCCGTGCGCCAGACCCTCGGCCAGCGGCGTGAAGTACAGGTAATCGCCCTGCACGTGAAAATCGAGAAACGTGAACCAGCCGATGGTGGTGAAGTTCTCGCCCAGGCCCGTAAGCCCGGCGACCACGAACGTCAGCAACAGCGTCAGGGCGGTGACCTTGCAGGCCTTGGCCTGGGCCAGCAGCGACGGCTGTGGCATGTCCTGGCCCTGCTGGTCGGGCAGCGCGGCGTCAGGCTCGGCCTGCAGGTCGGCGTTGCCATCGGGGTAGCGCTGGTAGAGGTGCAACACCTCGTCAGCCAAGGCCTCGGGCGCCCAGAGTACCTGGTCCTCGCCCTCCTCGCTGACCCGGTGCGGCACCTGCAAGCGTTGCAGCATCTGCACGAAACCGCTGAGGTCTACCGTCAGCGGCAGGCGCATCACTTGGATAATGTTCATTGGCTAGCCTGTGGTCGGTCGACATCCACCCAGACGAACTTGCGGGGGTCGATACGGGTTTCATCGTCCAGCCTGTAGGCGACAAGCTTGCCGTACAGCACGGCGCTGTAGTCCAGGCAGGCCAGGTTGCTGCGAATCGGGGCGGGCCGGCCGCTGCGCCAGTAATGGCCAACGAACAGCATGGGCTCGTCCTCGGCATAGCGCAGCAACGCGCTTTTCTGGCTGTGGCTGAGCGGTGTGTTGGCCACCTCCGCCGGCAGCGCATCGGGCTGGAAGACGATATCGCCATAGGTCTGCGGATCGTCTTCCCAGAACTTGGTACGGAAGAAGGCACGGGTCAGGCCATCGCCACCGGTCAGGGTGAGGCCATCGGGCAGGCGCATGTCGGTGCCACGCAGCAAGCGGTTGCAAACGTTGGCGGCAAAGCTGCCGCTCACCGCCGAGGCTTGGACGAAGTGGCGGTCGACGCGCCCATCGGGGTACTGGCGACGCAGCGGCTCGATCAGGCTTGCATCCCAGCAGGCGTGCACCAGGCGGAATCGACCGGCATCGATGAACAGTGGCAGCGTCTGGAACCAGTCGAGAAACGCTTGCCAGTCCGCAGGGTGATTGGCGAACTGGGTGAGGGTTTCGTCGATGAGCCTGGCGTGGCGAGGGGTATGTTCGCGCACGAAGGCCTTGCCGCTGCCCGGCAGTGCCGGCGTCACCCAGCCCAGTGCACTGTATTCGTGGTTGCCCATGATGCAGTGCGCCTGCCCGGCGGCGACCATGTCGTGAACGATGTGCAGGGCTTGGCGGATACGCGGGCCGCGGTCCACGATATCGCCCAAGAACAGCGCCTGCCGCCGAGGGTGGCGCCAGACGCCGGCAATGCGCTGGTAACCGAGGGCATCGAGCAAGCGCTCGAGGGTCAAGGCACAGCCGTGAACGTCACCGATGATGTCGAAACTGCGCGCCGGATCGAGCATCAGTCGTCCCTGCCCCCCAGGCGGCTGCCCCAGCCAAGCTTGGTGCGGCAGACTTCGTAGTAGTTGTGGTCCAGCGGGTGGATCAGGCGCAGCTTCTGGGGCTTCTTGCTCACCGTGATGGTGTCACCGGGTGCGCAGGTGAAGTGGTTCTGACCGTCGCACGACACCTGCGGGTAGATCTGCAGGTCCTTGGCCACCACGATCTTCAGTTCGCTGTTGCCATCGACGACGATCGGCCGCCCAGACAAGGTGTGCGGGTACATGGGCACGATGACGATTGCATCGAGCTTGGGGTGCATGATCGGGCCGCCGGCGGACAAGGCGTAGGCCGTGGAGCCGGTCGGGGTGGCGACGATCAGGCCGTCGGCCTTCTGGCTGCAGACGAACTGGCCGTCGATGTAGATCTCGAATTCGATCATGCGGGTGGACTTGCCTGGGTGCAGGACCACGTCGTTTAGCGCATCGCCCTGGCCGATCGCCTCCTGGTGACGGCGCACTTCGGCTTGCAGCAGGAAACGGTTCTCGACCAGGTAGTGACCATCGAGCACTTCGGAGACTTTCTCTTCCAATTCATCCGGACGGATGTCGGTGAGAAAGCCCAGGTTGCCCCGGTTGATCCCCAGTACCGGGATATTGTGACGCGCCAGGGCACGCGCAGCGCCCAGCAGGCTGCCGTCGCCGCCGACCACGATGACCAAGTCACAGACCTCGCCCAGCAGCTTGCGGGTGGAGGTCTGCAGCCCGTGGCCCGGCAGGACTTCACCGATGGTGTCTTCGAGGATCACGTGCAAGTGGCGCTCGAGGAGGAATTTTTTCAGTCGGCGGATGGTGTCCAGCACCTGCGAGCTGCCGAGACGACCGATGATACCGATATTGCGAAATTGCTCCATGGGGCTCCTGCAAGGCTCTGCGACGGGTGACGATGCAGCGATTATGGGCGAACCACGAAGCAGCGGCAAACCGGCTATGCTCGCAGGATGATGCCATTTCCTTCGCTCGTGCACCTGCCCCGGCTATTACAGCGCCCTGCGGTGCGTGACCTTGCCTGGACCCTGCTCTCGCCGCCGCTGCTCGAGCGCGCAGGCTGCCCCCAGCGCCACCCGCTGGCAGGCAGCCTCTGGGTCGAACGGCCGCAGGCATTGCAGGCCTGGTTGTACGGGCTGGACATTGATGACACGCCCTTGCAGCACTGGCTCAAGGGCCTTGGCAGTCGCCGCCTCGGGCTGTACTACGAGCGCCTGTGGCAATTTGCGTTGCAACAGGCGCCCGGCGTGGAACTGTTGGCAGCCAACCTGGCTATCCGTGAAGATGGGCGGACCTTGGGCGAGCTGGATGTGGTGCTGCGTGATCGCGACGGGGTGCATCACCTGGAACTGGCCATCAAGCTGTACCTGGGCCCCGAGCGCTTTGGTGCCGACCCGGGCGGCTGGCTAGGGCCTGGCTGCCACGATCGCCTGCAAGCCAAGCTGGAACACATCCGCCGCCACCAGTTGCCCATGTCGGCCAGCCCCCAGGGCCGTACCGCCCTTGAGCGGCTCGACCTGCCCCCGGTGCAGGCCAGCATGTGGATGGGGGGCTACCTGTTCTACCCGACGCTGGCCCCGAGCGAGGCGCCACTGGGTGTACACCCCCTGCACCTGCGTGGCCGCTGGTTGCATCGCAAGGACTGGATCAGCGCACCCGGCGCGCATTGGCAGCCGCTGGCGCGCAGCGCCTGGCTTGCCCCCGCACGGTGTGCGGCATGCGAGGTCTGGAGCGCTGCTCAGTTCGCCGCGTGGCTGCACCTGCTGCCACCCGATGCGCCTGCGCAATTGCTGGTGAACATGCAACGCCAGCACGACGGCAGCTGGCAAGAGCTAGAGCGGGTATTTCTGGTTGCCGATCAGTGGCCGGGCGCCTTGGCTCTCTGACCGCAGCGCTTGCTCAGGGATGACAACCATTTTTTCACCGACCTGGAGCAATGATGCTGCGCAGGTACCCAGTAAACTGGACCTGAGCGCCACCAAGAGCGCTACCCCACCGACCGATGAGGAACAAGCATGGTTTCGAGCACCCCGGCGCGCCATTACGCGCGCGTGTCCATTGTCCTGCACTGGCTGATGCTGGTGCTGCTGGCCGCTGTCTATGCCTGTATCGAGTTTCGCGGAATCTTCCCGCGCGACAGTGCAGAGCGCAACCTGATGAAAGACCTGCATTTCATGTTGGGCCTGAGCGTATTCGTGCTGGTGTGGCTGCGCCTGGCCATGCGCGTGGTCCATCGCGCGCCGCCCATATCCCCCAACCCCCCGGCCTGGCAAACCGGGCTGGCCCACCTGGTTCACTTGATGCTCTACCTGCTGATGATCGGCATGCCGCTGGCCGGCTGGTTGATTCTGAGCGCCGCCGACAAACCGGTACCGTTCTATGGCCTGGAGTTGCCGCACCTGATCGGTCCTGATCTGGACCTGGCCAAGTTCATCAAGGGCTGGCATGAGCGTATCGGCACCTGGGGCTACTGGCTGATCGGGCTGCATGCACTGGCCGGCCTTTATCATCACTATGTCAAACGCGACAATACGTTGTTGCGCATGCTGCCTTACAAGTAACCCCGGCGGCCCTGCAAACCGCCGGTATGGACGAACACCAGGCGAGTGCCGGGCGCGAACAGCCCGGCTTCGACCTGAGCCTTGAGCGCAAGCAATGCCTTGCCGGTGTAGAGCGCCTCGAAAGGAACGCCGGCCTGCTGCTCGCAATCGGCGATGAAGGCCAGCAGTTGATCGTCGAACTTGCCGAAGCCGCCCCGGCTGGCGCTGTGCAGGCGGTAGCCCTGCGTGCCGGCAAGTGCCGCCACGGTCTCGGCCACGCCATAGTGCTCGGGTACGGCCAGCGCCCCATGCACGGCATGGGCCCCTGATTCGGCCAGCACCAGGCCCGCCAGCGTGGTGCCCGTGCCAGCGGCCAACCACCAGGCGTCATAGTCCGACCAGCCCAGCGTCGCAAGCTGCGCGCGCAGTTGGGTCACGATCGACGCGCACCCCTGTGCACCGGCCTGCCCGCCTCCGCCTTCGGGGATGCAATGCCAGCCGGGATAGTGCGTGTGCCAAGGCGTCCAGAAACCCGCCTCGTTACGACCACGGTAAGCCTCGTAGCCCAGCCAGTGCAGTTGCATGCCCATGGCCTGCAAATCCTGCACAGTGGGTGTTTGGCGTGGATGCCCCCGCAGCAGGCCGGCCGTGGCCAGGCCCAAGCGCTTGCCGGCAGCGGCCAGCGCATGGAGGTGGTTGGAATGGTTGCCGCCCAGGCTCACCAGGCCGGGAGCCTTGGCATCGAGCGCCTGCTCCAGATGGTGGCGCAGCTTGAACCACTTGTTGCCGCTGATCAGGGGGTCTATCAAGTCAAGGCGCAGGATGGCAGCCTCGACCTGGGCCCTCGCCAGCCAGGGCAATGTCAGGCGTTGCAGAGGGGCCAAGGGGAGTTCGACAGGCATGGGCGCCAGTCTATCAGCAGAGCATCTGGCGCGGGCGGTGAATCAAAGCTGCGCCGCCAACCTCGACCCCTGGTCGATCGCCCGCTTGGCGTCGAGCTCTGCCGCCACGTCAGCACCGCCGATCAGGTGTACCGATTGCCGTGCAGCCACCAGCCCGTCCTGCAATTCGCGCAGCGGGTCCTGGCCTGCGCAGATCACCACGTTGTCCACCGCCAGCACCTGCGGCTCGCCGCCGCCAATGCGCACGTGCAGGCCTGCGTCATCAATGGCCAGGTACTCGACCCCATTGAGCATCTTCACCTGCTTGTTCTTCAAGCCGGTACGGTGGATCCAGCCAGTGGTCTTGCCCAGGCCATCCCCTACCTTGGAGGTCTTGCGCTGCATCAGGTACACCTGCCGGGCAGGCGGGTGGGGCTGGGGTGTGATACCAGCTACACCGCCGCGGGCTTCGAGGTGGGTGTCGATACCCCACTCCTTCCAGAACGCTTCGCGGTCCAGGCTGGTGGACACGCCCTGATGCACCAGGTATTCGGAGACATCGAAACCGATGCCCCCTGCGCCGATCACAGCCACTGTCTTGCCCACAGGCTTACGCTCGAGCAGCACATCCAGGTAGCTGAGCACCTTGGGGTGCGCGATCCCCGGGATCGCCGGTGCACGGGGCAGGATGCCGGTCGCGAGGATGATGTCGTCATAGCCGCCGGCCACAAGCGCTGGCACGTCGACGCGCGTGTTCAAGCGCACGTCGACGCCAGTGCTGCGCAGCTTGTTGCGAAAATACCGCAGGGTCTCGTTGAATTCCTCCTTGCCTGGCACCCGCTTGGCAACATTGAACTGACCGCCAATTTCGCTGGCCGATTCGAACAAGGTCACCACATGGCCACGCTCAGCGGCCACTGTCGCAGCGGCCAGGCCTGCTGGGCCGGCGCCCACGACAGCGATGCGCTTGGCCATGCGCACGGGCAGGTAGTTGAGTTCGGTTTCATGGCAGGCCCTTGGGTTTACCAGGCAACTGGTCAGCTTGCCGCCAAACGTATGGTCCAGACACGCCTGGTTGCAGCCGATGCAGGTATTGATTTCATCAGCACGCCCGGCTGCAGCCTTGTTGACGAAGGCAGGATCGGCCAGGAACGGACGGGCCATGGACACCATGTCCGCATCCCCTTCGGCCAGCACCGCCTCGGCCACTTCTGGCGTATTGATACGGTTGGTGGTGATCAAAGGAATACCCACTACCCCGCGCAACTTGGCGGTGACCTTGCTGAAGGCTGCACGCGGCACCTTGGTGGCGATGGTAGGAATGCGCGCCTCGTGCCAGCCAATACCGGTATTGATCAACGTAGCCCCCGCCTGCTCGATGGCCTTGGCCAGGGTCTGGATCTCGTCCCAGGTGCTGCCGCCCTCGACCAGGTCGAGCATCGACAGGCGGAAGATGATAATGAAGTTCGGGCCCACCGCGCCGCGCACCCGGCTGACGATTTCCACGGCCAGGCGCATGCGATTGTCATAGCTGCCGCCCCAACGGTCGGTGCGGTGGTTGGTGTGGGCGGCGAGGAACTGGTTGATGAAATAGCCTTCCGAGCCCATGACCTCGACACCGTCGTAACCAGCTTTCTGCGCAAGCAGCGCGCAGTGGGCGAAGTCGGCAATCTGCTTTTCGATCCCCGCCTCGTCCAGTTCCCGCGGCTTGAACGGGTTGATCGGCGCTTGAATGGCGCTTGGCGCCACCTGGCGCGGGCTGTAGGCATAGCGCCCGGCGTGAAGAATCTGCAGGCAAATCTTGCCTCCCGCGGCGTGCACCGCCTCGGTGACGATACGGTGCTGCTCGGCTTCGGCTTCGGTGCTGAGTTTGGCGGCGCCTGCGTAAACACCGCCTTCATCGTTGGGTGCAATGCCACCGGTGACCATCAGGCCTACGCCGCCGTGCGCCCGTTCGGCAAAATAGGCAGCCATGCGCTCGAACCCGCCTGGACGTTCCTCAAGACCCGTGTGCATGGAGCCCATCAGAGTACGGTTGCGCAACGTGGTGAAGCCCAGGTCCAGCGGGGCCAGCAGGTGCGGGTAGCGAGTGTCGGTCATGGTTCGGGTTCTCTGGTGATCACGGTAAACGGGCATTTCACCCTGAGGCAGCCCTGTCGTTATATGAAGCAGACAGTAAACAGCCGTTTGAACCGGCTCAATGACCAGAACTGACAAGTTATTGATCATCCCGAACAGCGCGTCTACCCTAGGGCTCCTTCATGCCCATTGCCTTGTACCGTTTCATGAAAAAATTTCTGACAAGTGCCCTGCTGCTGGTGGTGATCGCTGCCCTGTGTGGTTACGCCTTCTGGACCCAACAGCGCCCACAGGGGCACTACCTGTCCGACTTGCGCATCGAGCTGGCCGTCAACCACGGGCAACCCGGCGAGCATGGCAACCTGCTGGGCGTCGAGCCGCTGCTGTACCCAGGGGACTACCAGGACCTGCAACGCCTGCACCGCAAACTTGCCGCCTACCTCGAGCAGGCGCGCACGCTAGGCCTGATCACGTCTCGCACCGTGGTGGTATTGCCTGAGCACATCGGTACCTGGCTGTGGGCACGTGGCGAGAAGAACGCGTTCTACCAGGTGACCCAGCAGCGGGAAGCACTGCAATGGTTCGAGCTGAGTAACCCGCTTCGCTATGGCTGGGCCATGCTTGCGGCCGAGGGCGATGACCGACGGGCCGATGCCCATCTGCGCATGAAGGCCGATCAGATGGCAGCCGATTACCAGCAGGTGTTTGGCGGCTTGGCCAAGGAATTCGGCGTCACCCTGGTGGCTGGCTCGATCGTGCTTCCGCAGCCCTACGTCAGCGAGGGTGCATTGCACCCCGGGCGTGGCCCGCTGTTCAACAGCAGCGTGGTATTCGCCAGCGACGGTACCATCCTGGGCCAACCCCAGCGCCAGCACTATCCGGACAGCGAGAACAGGCGGTTCATCCACCCTGGTGTGGACCAGCCTCTGCAGGTGCTACAGACCCCGGCGGGGCGCCTTGGGGTACTGGTGGGGAGCGACAGCTGGTATCCGGAAAATCACCAGCTGCTGCTGGCCCAATCGGTCGAACTGGTGGCCATCCCTGCCTTTCTGAGCGGCAGGCACAGCTGGTTGACACCCTGGCGTGGCAATCGCCACCAGCCTGTCAGCACGCGCTTGCCCGTCAAGCGTGGCGAGGTCAGCGAGCAAGAGGCCTGGCACCGGCTGACCGCGCCTGTCGGTCATCAGGTGAGCAGTGTGAGCGTCTTCATGCGCGGCCAGTTCTGGGAGCAAGGCGCCGATGGGCAAGGATTTGCCTGGCAAGCCGGCGACCTGTTGACCGGGCCACCCAGCCCAGGTGCCCGCTTGCTGAATATATGGCTCTAGCATCATGAGCCGCCCGCAGGTAAGGCTGGGCGACCTGTCGGTAGGCTTCGTGCAACCCTTGGCGGACGCGATTCGACGGCTGGGCCACGACCCTGCACCCTTGCTCGAACGCTATGGCCTGGACACGGCGCGGCTGGCCCAGGCCAATGCGCGCCTGTCGATACCGCGCTACATGCACCTGGGCCACGCCGCCATCGCATTGTGCGCCGAACCTGCACTGGGTTTGCAGATTGGCCAGTTGAGCCGGCTGGCCCATACCGGGCTGGCCGGGGTCACGGCAGCGCAAGCGCCAACCCTGGGCGAGGCGGCGCGCACCTTGCTGCGCTTCGAGCCGCTGTACGCCTCCAACTATCGAGGCCACTCCACTTACTGCGAAGATGGCGAAGGCGCCTGGCTGCGTTTTTACTCCATCAGCCCGTACAACGCCTACAACCGCTTTGTGGTCGACTCGCTGCTCGCCGGCTGGCTGGCCCAGCTGGGCGACCTGGTCGGTACGCCAGTGGTGGCCGAGCGCGTGGACATCGAGTTTGCAGCCCCAAGCTACGCCCCCCTCTATCAGCCCCTGTGCAGCGCGCCGGTCCGCTTTGCCGCCGAGTGCAACCAGTTGCGCCTGAGCCGCGCCACGCTGCAACTGCCAAACCCCAGGCATTGCCCCAGCACCTGGCATCAACTGCTGACCTTAAGCGAAGCGCACATGCATCAGCTGACCCGCGTGCGCAGCCTTGGCGAGCGCATTACCCACCTGCTGGGGCCGCTGCTCAATGGGGGACGTGAACCGGAGCTCGACGAAATTGCCCTGCAGCTTCAACTGCCGCCCTGGACGCTGAGGCGCAGGCTGGCAGAAGAAGGCACGCGTTTTCGTGACTTGTTGAACGGCACGCGGCGTGACCTGGCCGAGACCTACATCCGCGATACCCAATTGAGCTTCGGCGAAATCGCCTACCTGCTGGGGTTCGCTTCGGCAGAGGCCTTTCAGCGCGCGTTCAAGCGCTGGACTGGCCTTACGCCTGGCGCGTACCGCCGCACGCAGCGACGCGGGGACTAGAGTTCGGTTGCGTCTTCTGCCGGTTCGGGCGTGTCCATCTCGTGGGCCTGAAATTCCAGCAGCTCTTCCTGGTAATCGTCCATCTTCCTGCGTCCTTATCCGAATACGGGTTGCTGAGTTCATCGGTAGCTTAGTGCGATGACGTGACATGGGGGTGACGTGACGAGTCATTTCGCGCAGTGCCCCCTCTCTCGTCACAATCATGGACCTTTGGACTGGCTCGTTCGTTTAATCCAAAACGCCCCTTACACGGACCGCAGCGACCCGCTCACGCAACAACGGTTCGGTAATCGCCCAGATATCGTCTTGTCCACTGCGCCCATGGACCGGCTTGCGGCAAGCTAGCCTCACGTTGATTCCCCTATCAAGCGCCAGCCAGTGCCAAGCTCATCGTGCACTGCGCAGGGGGCATTTTCTCAAGCATCGACGGGAGCTACGCCTTGATCGACAAGACCCATACAACCATTGCCAGCGCCGTGGCGGGCATCACCGATGGCTCGACCCTGCTAGTCGGCGGCTTCGGTACCGCTGGCATGCCCTCTGAGCTCATCGACGGGTTGATCGCCACTGGTGCACGCGACCTGACCATCATCAGCAACAATGCTGGCAACGGCGACACGGGCCTGGCTGCATTGCTCAAGGCCGAACGGGTGCGCAAGATCATCTGTTCGTTCCCGCGCCAATCCGACTCGTACGTTTTCGACGCCTTGTACCGGGCTGGCAAGATCGAGCTGGAGGTCGTACCGCAAGGTAATCTGGCCGAGCGCATTCGCGCGGCAGGCTCTGGTATCGGCGCCTTCTTTTCACCCACCGGCTATGGCACCTTGCTCGCCGAAGGCAAGGAAACGCGGGAGATCGACGGCCGCCAGTACGTACTGGAGATGCCGTTGCATGCCGATTTCGCCTTGATCAAGGCGTACAAGGGTGATCGCTGGGGCAACCTGGTCTACCGCAAGGCCGCCCGCAATTTCGGACCGATCATGGCCATGGCTGCCAAGACTGCAATCGTCCAGGTCGACCAGATCGTCGCGCTGGGAGAGCTCGACCCGGAGCATATCGTCACGCCGGGCATCTTCGTGCAACGCGTGGTGGCGGTCCCCGCCGCCGCCCATCCAACCACCCATTCTGAGGCCCGTCCATGACCATCACCCAACGACGCTCGCGTGAGGCAATGGCCCAGCGCGTTGCAGCCGACATCGAGGAAGGTGCCTACGTCAACCTGGGTATCGGCGCACCCACCCTGGTCGCCAACTACCTGGGCGACAAGGAAGTGTTCCTGCACAGTGAAAATGGTGTGCTGGGCATGGGCCCAAGCCCTGCGCCAGGTGAGGAAGACGATGACTTGATCAACGCTGGCAAACAGCACGTGACGCTGCTGACCGGTGGCGCCTATTTCCACCATGCCGACTCATTTTCGATGATGCGCGGTGGGCACCTGGACATCGCCGTGCTCGGCGCTTTCCAGGTTTCCGTAAACGGCGACCTGGCTAATTGGCACACCGGCGCGCAGGGGTCGATCCCCGCAGTGGGCGGCGCGATGGACCTGGCCACCGGCGCCCGGCAGGTGTTCGTGATGATGGACCACCTGACCAAGACCGGCGAAAGCAAACTGGTGAGCGAATGCACCTACCCGCTGACGGGCATTGGTTGCGTGAGCCGCATCTACACGGACCTCGCGGTAATGGACGTGACACCGGCGGGGCTCGAAGTGGTCGAGATTTGCGCGCAAATCACGTTCCAAGCGCTGCAAGAACTCAGCGGCGTGCCGCTGATCGACCGGTCTGTCAAACCTGGCTAGGGCCTGGCCGCCTCGACGCCCGAATCGTGGCGGCACCGGCCCTGCAGACTCATGGCGTAGAGGGCTGGCCTTGAGGGGCCGTTTGATCCTGCGGGGCTGGCGTGGCCGGCTCAGCCTGCTGCACCTCGATGGGAGCTGCATCGGCCGGAGGCGCGACGGGCTGCGAGCTCAGTTGATCCCCACTGGCAGGTGCCTGGGCAGCCTGCTGGTCGGGCGCAAACGCGGCGGGCAAGGCAGCGTCCTTGGGGGCCGTGTCTGGCTCAGCCGGTGCAGCTGCAGCCTCGACCGGTACCGGCGCCGGGCTGGCCGCAGCCTGCTCCGGCAAGCCCAGTTCCACCGCAGGCTTCTCAGTCTTCGGCGCGGGTTGTTCGGCCTTGGGTTGGCTCAACGATTGCGCCTTGGGCTTGGGCTTGGGCAAGTAACTTTCCACCAACGCGAAGTAGCGGTCGTAAAACTGCGCGGCGGTGACTGTCTCACTGGCGACTTTCACCATCGAGTCATCGCTCGAGCCAATCGGCATCGACACCGAACCCAGCACCCCTACGCCCAGGCTTGCCGATGTATTGGACTTTTTCAGGGCATAGCGGTCCTGCAGGGCATTGGCGAACATGGTCGAGTGCTGTTCGTCGCTCGCATCCGGGGCACACGTGACGTTGAAGCTGATCTGCAGGTGGTTATCGCTGTTCTGCTGGAAGCTCTTGTTGCCGACCACCTGGTTGGGGCCGCTGCTGGTGATGATATAGCCTTGGCTGAGCAGCGCACGGCGGGCCGCTTCGCAGGAGTTGGCATCACCTACGGGAAAGCTGCGCGAGAACGTGCCTGAGTCATCGAAGTTCTCATGCTCGTACACCGCAGGTTTCTTGGACGCACAACCGCTCAGTACGGCCAACAGGGCGGCCAGCACGAGCGCACCAGAAACGGAAGATCTTGTCATCGAGGGTTCCGGGTATTTCAAGAAGGTGCCTATTGTGCAACACAGCAGCCAGGTACAGGAACCACTGGTCGGTGAAGTACCCGCAAGGTTTCATGCAGGCGGCAAGGTAAATACGGCAAACGCCAAAAACGCAAAAAGCGACCCGAAGGTCGCTTTCACGTAGCGCCAAGGTGTTCAAAGGCCCTTGGAGCGAAGATGGCGCAGCGGACGGGACTCGAACCCGCGACCCCCGGCGTGACAGGCCGGTATTCTAACCGACTGAACTACCGCTGCGTATCATTCAGGCTTGCGCCCGATTGAAACTTGGGTCTACCCACCAGATAAGCTGGGGGAAGGCATGAAAAACGGTGCAATGACCATTCGTTCATGGTTGCCTCAAGGTGTTCTAGGGACCTTGGAGCGAAGATGGCGCAGCGGACGGGACTCGAACCCGCGACCCCCGGCGTGACAGGCCGGTATTCTAACCGACTGAACTACCGCTGCGTATCGTTCAGGCTTGCGCCCGATTGAAACTGGGTCAGCCCAAGGTGCTGGACCTTGTGGCTTCAGACCGGCGACAAGCACCCATCTGTTAATCAAAATGGCGCAGCGGACGGGACTCGAACCCGCGACCCCCGGCGTGACAGGCCGGTATTCTAACCGACTGAACTACCGCTGCGCAGTGCATTCCTCTCTGGCTGTTAGCTTCTTGCGAAGCCTTGAGCGTCAGGAACATCTCAGGAAGTGGTGGGTGATGACGGGATCGAACCGCCGACCCTCTGCTTGTAAGGCAGATGCTCTCCCGGCTGAGCTAATCACCCTCGCGATGTAACTTGTTGCGTTTGCTTCGCTGAGGCCGCGAAATTTACGCAGGTGACGACGCTAAGTCAATAGCCCTGTTGAGTTTTTTTCCAACTTGCAGGTGCCGGTGACGCTGCTCAGTGCAAAGCCGAGCACACCTTGATTTGTGCCCAGCCAAGCCCGGGTACGAAAAAGGGACCTTGCGGTCCCCTCCTCTTCTGGTCTGCCCACAAGGGCCTTCAGGTGTAGATCATCTTGCGGGTCATGCCGCCGTCGACCACGAACTCCTGACCGGTCACGAACGCCGCTTGCCGAGACAGCAGCCAGGCGACCATGGCTGCGACGTCTTCGACGGTGCCCACGCGCCCGGTAGGGTGCTGGGCGTGGTCGGCATCGCTCAACGGCTCGGCACGGCGCTGAGAGGGATCTCGGGCATCGATCCACCCCGGGCTGACGGCGTTGACACGGATCTCCGGGCCCAGGCTGATGGCCAGCGCATGGGTGAGTGCCACCAGGCCCCCTTTGCTGGCGGCATAAGCTTCAGTGTCAGGCTCGGACTGCCGCGCCCGCGTGGACGTCAGGTTGACAATGGCGCCATTGTGCGCGCGCAGGTAAGGCGCACAGTGCTTGGCCAGCAGCATCGGGCCATTGAGATTGACTGCCAACACACGGTTCCATTGAGCCAGGCTCAGGCTTTCAAGCGTCTGGCTGTGGGGGTTGGCAATCGCAGCATTGCACACCAGCGCGTCAAGCCTGCCGAATTGCCCGAGCACCTCGGACACCCCGGCACTGACCTGGGACTCGTCTGCCACATCCATGGTGATGAACCAGGCGTTATCCCCCAGGGCCTTGGCCGCTTTCGCCCCCCGCTGACGGTCGAGGTCACTGAGCACCACCTGCCAACCTTCGCAGATCAGCCAGGCGGCGATGCCAAGGCCGATACCGCGCGCAGCACCGGTGACCAAAGCGACCCGGCCGTTGTGGCCGGGCGTGTTGAGACCAATTTCGATCACAATGCCGCCAGTCCACGCGCCAGGTCGGCCTGCAGATCCGCCACGTCCTCCAAGCCGACGGCCACACGAATCAGGCTGTCGCGGATGCCGGCAGCCGCACGTTCCTGGGGCGTCAGGCGGCCATGGGAGGTGGTGGCCGGATGAGCGATGGTGGTCTTGCTGTCACCCAGGTTGGTGGTGATCGAAATGACCCGGGTAGCATCGATGAAGCGCCAGGCCCCTTCCTTTCCGCCCTTGACTTCGAAGCTCACCACAGCGCCGAAGCCACTCATCTGGCGCTTGGCCAATTCGTGCTGCGGATGGCTTGGTAGGCCGGCGTAATGCACTTTTTCAATGCCGTCCTGCTGTTCCAGCCATTGCGCCAGTGCCTGAGCACTCTCGCAGTGAGCCCGCATACGCAGACGCAGCGTCTCCAGGCCCTTGGTGAATACCCACGCGTTGAATGGGCTGAGTGTCGGGCCTGCCGTGCGCAGAAAACCGACCACTTCCTTCATTTGTTCGGCACGGCCCGCCACTGCACCGCCCATGCAACGGCCTTGGCCATCGATGAACTTGGTGGCGGAGTGGAAGACGATGTCGGCACCGAGTTTGAGCGGTTGCTGCAGCGCCGGTGTGCTGAAGCAGTTGTCCACCACCAGCATAGCCCCACGGGCATGGGCGATTTCGCTGAGCGCAGCGATATCGACCAATTCGGCCAGTGGGTTGGACGGCGACTCGACGATCAGCAGCTTGGTATTGGGCTTTATGGCCTGCTCCCAGCCGGCAAGATCGACCAACGGTACGTAGTCCACCTGCAAGCCGAAGCGCTTGAAATACTTCTCGAACAGGCTGATGGTCGACCCGAACACGCTCTGAGAGACCAGTACGTGATCGCCTGCACTGCACAGCGACATGACCACGGCCAGAATCGACGCCATGCCGGTGGAGGTGGCCACGGCCTGCTCGGCACCTTCCATCGCCGCCAGGCGCTCTTCGAATGCCCGTACGGTCGGGTTGGTATAGCGCGAATAGACATTGCCCGGGGTTTCACCGGCAAAACGCGCAGCCGCATCGGCAGCCGTACGGAACACGTAGCTAGAGGTCAGGAACAGCGCTTCGCTGTGCTCGGCCTCCGGTGAACGGCATTGACCGGCGCGCACTGCCAGGGTGTCGAAGCCGACACCCTCCAGGTCGCTGTCCAGTCGCCCGGCATCCCATTGATCGGTCATGCCATCGCTCCCTGAAATCAGTTGTTGTAGAGGTCGATGATTGCGCTGACTGCCTGCGTCTTGACCTTGGCTAGGTCATTGCGGGCCTGCTCGATGCGGTCAAGGTAGGCTTCATCGATATCGCCAGTGACGTATTCACCGTTGAATACCGCGCAATCGAAGTGCTCGATCTTGATCTTGCCGCCACCGACCGAGTCGATCAGATCAGGCAGGTCCTGATAGACCAGCCAGTCGGCGCCAATCAACTCGGCCACCTGCTCGGTGGTACGGTTGTGGGCGATCAGTTCGTGAGCGCTCGGCATGTCGATGCCGTAGACGTTGGGGTAGCGTACTGCAGGGGCTGCGGAGCAGAAATAGACATTCTTGGCGCCGGCCTCACGCGCCATCTGGATGATCTGCTTGCAGGTGGTGCCGCGCACGATGGAGTCGTCAACCAGCATGACGTTCTTGCCGCGGAACTCAAGCTCGATGGCATTGAGCTTCTGGCGGACCGACTTCTTGCGGGCAGCCTGGCCCGGCATGATGAAGGTACGGCCGATGTAGCGGTTCTTGACGAAGCCTTCGCGGAATTTCACGCCCAGGTGGTTGGCCAACTCAAGCGCGGCAGTGCGGCTGGTATCCGGAATGGGGATGACCACGTCGATGCCGTGGTCCGGGCGTTCGCGCTGGATCTTGTCGGCGAGCTTCTCGCCCATGCGCAGACGCGCCTTGTACACCGAGACACCGTCCATGATCGAGTCCGGGCGGGCCAGGTAGACGTGTTCGAAAATGCAGGGTTGCAGTTTCGGGGCCTCGGCACACTGCTTGGTGTACAGCTGACCTTCTTCGGTGATGTAGACCGCCTCGCCTGGCGCCAGGTCGCGAATCAGGGTGAAGCCGAGCACGTCGAGCGCAACGCTTTCCGAAGCAATCATGTACTCCACGCCTTCGTCGGTATGGCGCTGACCGAATACGACCGGGCGGATACCGTTGGGATCGCGGAAGCCGACGATGCCGTAGCCGGTGATCATGGCAACGACAGCGTAACCGCCGACGCAGCGGCTGTGTACATGGGAGACCGCGGCGAACACGTCCTCTTCGGTAGGCTGCAACTTGCCGCGCACGGCCAGCTCATGGGCGAATACGTTGAGCAGCACTTCGGAGTCGGAGTTGGTGTTGACGTGACGCAGGTCCGACTCGTAGATCTCCTTGGCCAACTGCTCGACGTTGGTGAGGTTGCCGTTGTGGGCCAGGGTGATGCCGTATGGCGAGTTGACGTAGAACGGCTGGGCCTCGGCGGAGGTCGAGCTGCCCGCCGTCGGGTAGCGCACATGGCCGATGCCGATGCTGCCCACCAGGCGTTGCATGTGGCGCTGCTGGAACACATCGCGCACCAGGCCATTATCCTTGCGAAGGAACAACCGGCCGTCATGGCTGGTCACGATACCGGCAGCGTCCTGGCCGCGGTGCTGGAGGACCGTAAGCGCGTCATACAGCGCCTGATTGACGTTCGACTTACCGACGATACCGACGATGCCACACATGCGACGCAACCCCTACTTTGATGAAACTTGAGTGAATAGCGCTCAAGGCCGGGTCGGCCCGAGCAGCTGCTCCTTGAACGGAAGATCAGACGGTGTACTGATCGCTCCGCCGGACATCCATTGGCTGGTGAAGCCCACAACCAGGTTTTTGGACCAGTCGGCTACCAGTAGAAACCGAGGTATCAGGCGAGACTCCTGCCACCACGTGTCTTGTTGAACCGGCCCCAGGCTCAGCAGCCCGACTGCCACGACCACCAGCAGGCCGCCCCTGGCAGCGCCGAAGACCATGCCCAGAAAACGATCGGTGCCCGACAGGCCGGTGACACGAATCAGTTCGCCGATGAGAAAGTTGAGCATCGCCCCCACCAGCAAGGTGGCGACGAACAAGATACCGCAGCCTGCGATCACGCGCATGGAGGGCGTCTGGATATAGCTTTCCAGGTACACCGAGAGCGAGCCACCGAACATCCACGCCACCGCACCGGCAATGATCCAGATGAGCAAGGACAGGGCTTCCTTGACGAAGCCGCGTTTAAGACTGATCAGTGTGGAGACGGCGATGATCGCGATGATCGCCCAATCAACCAGGGTAAATGCCACGGTGCTGCCTGCAGATCGTTGAGGCGGCGGATTTTACCAGAGCGACGAGGGCTTGGGTAAGCGGAATGTCAGTGGATGATCCAGCCAGCACAGCAAGCCTGCTGGGCACTGCCCGCAGGCTCGCTGCCTGGCACGGGACGGCGATGCCGCCCCGCGCCTTCAGCTGCGTTCCGGCTGGAAGCGCACGACAAAGCCCTTGAGGCTGTTCTGGCGGTTGATGGCATCGCGGGTGCGCTCGGCGTCGGCACGCTCGATCAGGGGGCCGACATACACCCGGTTCATGCCACCGGCCGCACGGATATAGGCGTTGTAGCCTTGGCTACGCAAGGTCTGCTGGAGCTTTTCGGCGCCTGCCCGGTTGGACAGGCTCGCCAACTGGATCGACCAACTGACCGGCAGGCCGTTGGCGTCGAGTTTGGACGGCGCGGCAGCCTTGGTCGACGTTGCAGCTGGCGCAGAAGCGGCCGGCGCCTTGGGCTCGGCCTTGGCCACGGCCGCCGGAGCAGGCTGGGCCTGCTGTGTCTGCGGCGACGGCGTGATGGGCTGGCTGGGCGCACGCGCAGGGGCGGACGACTCGTCTACCACCACCGGCGACGGGTCCGCTTGCTCCGGCAAGGCCTGGGGTTCTGGCACGGCAACAGGGTCGACCTTTACGTCAGGCAGCGACGGTGCAGCAGGCGCTTTTGGGGCATCGACGTGCACCTCACGCATTTCATCCTGCCGCGAAAACAGCATCGGCAGGAAAATCACCGCCAGCGCTACCAGCACCAGCGCACCGATCATGCGCTGCTTCATTCCTTTATCCAGCACTGCCATCTATCCCACCCTCCCGGGGATGCCGCTGCAACCATTCCAGCGCCTGAGCGACACAGAAAAACGAACCGAACAGCAGGATCTGATCATCTGCCGTGGCGTTCGCGCACTGCCCCTCCAGGGCAGCGTCGACGCTGGCATAAGACTTCACCGTGGCGCCGAGGTTCGTCAGGGCCTCAGCCAATTGCGCGGCAGGCCGGCTACGCGGGGTGGCAAGCGGCGCAACGGCCCACTCATCGACCAGGGCCTGCAAGGGCGCAATCACACCCTCGAGGTCCTTGTCGCAAAGCAAGCCGAAGACGGCCAGACGCCGACCGACCAGTGGTCGGGATGCCAGACGCCGGGCCAGGTACTGCGCTGCATGTGGGTTATGCCCTACATCGAGCAGCAGTTCCACCGCGACGCCACGCCAGTGGATCACGCGCCGGTCGAGACGACCTGTGATGCGCGTCTGGGCCAATGCCTGGCTCAGCTGCGCAGGGCTCCAGGGCAGGCCGCTCAGCAGGTAGGCTTGCAGGGCCAAGGCTGCGTTTTCCATGGGCAGGTCCAGCAGGGGCAGGTCCATCAAGGCGACTTTTTCACCTTCGCCGGACGTCCCGTACCAGCTCCAGCCATGCTCGGCCACCTGAAGGTCGAAGTCGCGGCCCCGCAACCGCAGCGGGGCCGCCAGTTCGCTGGCCTTGTCCAGCAGCGGCTGGGGCGGATCGAGGTCGCCACAGAGCGCGGGCTTGCCGGCACGGAAGATACCGGCCTTCTCGAAGGCCACTTGCTCGCGGGTATCGCCCAGGTAATCGATGTGGTCGACCCCGATGCTGGTCACCAGCGCGATGTCGGCGTCCACGACATTCACCGTGTCCAGCCGCCCGCCCAGCCCGACCTCCAGCACCACTGCGTCGAGCTGAGAGCGCTCGAACAGCCAGAACGCCGCCAGGGTACCCATCTCGAAATAGGTCAGGGAGATTTCGCCGCGCGCCGTTTCGACCGCTGCGAACGCCTCGCACAATTGCGCATCGCTGGCTTCAACGCCGTCGATGATCACCCGCTCGTTGTAGCGCAGCAGATGCGGCGAGCTGTACACGCCGACCTTCAACCCCTGGGCGCGCAGCAGCGAAGCGAGGAACGCGCAGGTCGACCCCTTGCCGTTGGTGCCCGTTACCGTCACCACACGCGGGGCAAGCTTGCCCAACGCCAGGCGCGCCAGCACCGCCTGCGAACGCTCCAACCCCATGTCGATGGCTGAGGGGTGCAACTGCTCAAGATAGGCGAGCCACTCGCCAAGGGTCCGTTGGGTCATCACGCGACCGCAGCCGCCTCGAGGGCTTCGACCGGTGTCTGCTGGCCGGTCATCTGGGCCAGCAGGCGCGCCAGCCGTGGACGCAGGTCGCCACGAGAGATGATCAGGTCGATGGCACCGTGCTCCAGCAGGAATTCGCTGCGCTGGAAGCCTTCAGGCAGCTTCTCGCGTACGGTCTGCTCGATGACGCGCGGGCCGGCAAAGCCGATCAGGGCCTTGGGCTCGCCAACGATGACATCGCCCAGCATCGCCAGGCTGGCGGACACGCCACCGTAAACCGGGTCGGTCAGTACCGAGATGAACGGGATGCCTTCTTCACGCAGACGCGCCAGCACGGCAGAAGTCTTGGCCATCTGCATCAGCGAGATCAGCGCTTCCTGCATGCGGGCACCGCCGGAAGCCGAGAAACACACCATTGGGCAGCGATGCTCCAGGGCATGGTTGGCTGCGCGCACGAAGCGCTCGCCGACGATGGCACCCATGGAACCGCCCATGAAGGAGAATTCGAACGCACTGACCACGATCGGCATGCCCATCAGGGTGCCGCTCATGGAGATCAGGGCGTCCTTTTCACCGGTCTGCTTCTGCGCGCCGGTCAGGCGGTCCTTGTACTTCTTGCCGTCGCGGAACTTCAACCGGTCGACCGGCTCCAGGTCGGCACCCAGCTCGGCACGGCCCTCGGCATCCAGGAAGATATCGATGCGAGCACGTGCGCCGATGCGCATGTGGTGATTGCACTTGGGGCATACGTCCAGGGTCTTTTCCAGCTCCGGACGGTACAGCACGGCCTCACAGGACGGGCATTTGTGCCACAGGCCTTCAGGTACCGAGCTCTTCTTCACCTCGGAACGCATGATGGAAGGGATCAGTTTGTCGACTAACCAGTTGCTCATGCTTTCTTTCTCCAGTATCGGCGGGAGGGGACCAGCGTAGCCGGCCTGCCCTGCCCTTTGAGCTCAAACGCTTAAAACGTGGGTGAAACGGCGACCCGGGTTCAGTACCCCTGCCGCGCCACCCTGAACAATTCGGTTGACCGCCCCACGCGGGGCCGGCCGGCCCACGGGGCTGAGATAGCTATGGACGATGGCACGCTGCCTGCCGTCACATCTGCTCAAGCCTGTTTCACCGCGCGTACGAATGCTTCTATTCTGGCCGCATCCTTGATGCCCTTGGCTTGCTCGACACCGCCGCTGACATCGACCGCGTACGGGCGCACCTGGGCGATCGCCTGCCCGACGTTGTCCGCCGACAGGCCACCGGCCAGGATGATCGGCTTGCCCAGGTCGGCAGGCACCAGTGACCAGTCGAACGCTTCGCCCGTGCCCCCAGGCACACCCGGCACGAAGGTGTCCAGCAAGATACCGGATGCGCCAGCATATTGCCGGCACGCAAGCTTCAGGTCGTCATCCGGACGTACTCGCAGTGCCTTGATCCACGGCCGGTGATGGCCTGCGCAATCGTGCGGGGTTTCATCACCATGGAACTGCAAAAGATCCAGGGGCACCGCTTCGAGTATTTCGCCCAGCTCGCAACGCGTGGCATTGACGAACAACCCGACCGTGGTCACGAAGGGCGGCAGCTCGGCAATGATGGCACGCGCCTGCTGTACGCTCACGGCACGCGGGCTCTTGGCATAAAAGACCAGCCCGATGGCATCGGCGCCGGCCTCGGCAGCTGCCAGAGCGTCTTCGATGCGGGTGATCCCGCAGATTTTACTGCGAACGATGCTCATGGACAGCCACCTGTTTGCGCGGTCAAAGGCGGAATCTTAGCAAATGGCGCTTCGTGCGTCAGTCCGCCAATGCATCGTAGCCCGTCAGAAAGTGTGGGCCAATGTAACGCTCAGGCAGCGCAAACGCCTCCGGGTACTCCACCTGGACCAGGTAAAGCCCGTAGGGGTGGGCCGTGACGCCACCTTCGCGGCGGTCCCGTCCCTCCAGCACCTGGCGCGCCCACTCAACCGGCCGTTCCCCCGCGCCGATAGCCATCAGCACGCCAGCAATGTTGCGCACCATGTGATGCAGAAAAGCGGTAGCCCGGACATCCAGCACGATCATCTGCCCGTGACGCGTCACCCGCAGGTGGTAAATGTGCTTGATCGGCGACTTGGCCTGACACTGGCTAGCGCGGAATGCGCTGAAATCATGGGTGCCAAGCAAACTTGAGGCAGCCTGGGCCATGCGCTCGACGTCGAGCGGGCGGTGATTCCAGGTCACCTCTTCGGCCAGGTGAGCAGGCCGAATCGGGTCGTTGTAGATCACGTAGCGATAGCGCCTGGCACAAGCCTTGAACCGCGCATGAAAATCGGCAGGCATGGGCCTGGACCACACGACGCTGATGTCATGGGGCAAGTTGAAATTGGTGCCCATGGTCCAGGCACGTTCGTCACGCACCGCTCGGGTGTCGAAGTGCACGACCTGCCCACAGCCATGCACGCCGGCGTCGGTACGCCCTGCACAAACGACTGAAATGGGTTCGTTGGCCACTTTGGAAAGTGCCTGTTCCAACGCTTGCTGAACGCTGGGCACGCCGCTGGCCTGACGTTGCCAGCCGCGGTAGCGGGCGCCCTTGTATTCCACACCCAGGGCGATGCGCGTGCAGCCTTCGGCAGCGGATTCGGCAGAGGCGGTGTCAATGATGTCCAAGAATCTGCAACCTGTTGGTGGACCAAATGCCGGGGATTATAACGACAATGGCAGCCGTTCAGGGCTGCCATCAGGTTCACGCGTTACAACTAAAGGGCTCCGCGCAAGGACTTAGACCAGACGCGAAAGCATGTCCTCTGCTTCTTCGCGCTGACGCTCATCGCCGTCCTTGACCACTTCGTCGAGGATGTCGCGGGCGCCCTGGTGATCACCCATATCGATGTAGGCGCGCGCCAGATCGAGCTTGGTGGCCACTTCGTCGGCTCCGGAAAAGAAGTCGAAATCCAGGTCGTCGATCGGTTCGAGCTCAGGTTGCGCAGCGGCGTCCTCGGCAGTGAAGTGCGGCTCCAGAGAGGGCGACTCCAGGCTTTGCGAGAGCTTGTCCAGCTCGGCGTTGACGTCATCGAGCTCGGAGGCGAACTGCTGCGCGCCTGGCGAGTCGTCCTGCAGGGACAGGTCGAAGTCCGCCGGCAGGTCGAACTCGGTGGCCGGATCGAAAGCCGGTACCGGATCAACCGTACTTGGCGCAGCGTCATCCCGACCACCTGCCACCTCGGGCTCACCGATGTCCAGGTCGAAATCGGACAGGTCCTGGGCTGGTTGAGCTTCAGCACTGGCCTGCGCCAGCAAGGTTTCGAAGTCTGCATCGGCCGGGTCTTGCATCTGCCCTCCTGCAGAGAGCGCCTCATCGGCCGGGTCGGCAGCCGATGTCGCGGGCTCGGGAGAAGGGTCGTCCAGGCTCAAGTCGAAGTTGTCATCCAGCGCTTGATCATCCAGCGCCGCGGTATCGAGCGTCGGAATATCATCGAAGGCGTCCGGCTCGGCAGCGGCCTGTGTGTCCGACTCTGCTGGCTCTGCATGCGGTGAACCCGGCTGATCATCGAGCAGCCCTTGCACATACTGCTCGTCTAGCTTGGCTGCCAAGGCAGCAGCACCCAAGCCGGCCGCGGCGAGGGCCAACATCGCCGGGTAACGCTCGCGAAGGCTGGCCACTTCTGCCGTGTTCCCGGCCGTCGCCGGCAACTGGCGCTCCTGCTCGGCGAATGCGCTTTGATCACCTTGGCGGGCATAGACCTCCATCAACTTCAAGCGCAGGTCATCGCGTCTGGGCGCGCTGGCAACTGCAGGCTCCAGCAGCTCGGTGGCGCGGTTCAGGCGGCCTTCGGCAATGCACGTGTCCGCCTGTGCCAACAATGGCCCATAAGGGTCTGCCGCAGGCTCACGCACAGGCTGTGCAGCCGGTTTTTCAGAGGCCGCTGCGGCTGCCGCTGAGGCGGCGACTGCCGCTGGCGACAGCGTAACGGTCGGGGACACGACTTCGACGCCATCAAGGCTGTCGTCCTCTGGATCGAAACCCTCGATCTGCTCCTCTTCCAAAGCGCGCGCCATGCGCAAATGCTTTTCGGCTTCCTGTTGGGCCCTGCGCTTACGCGCCAGCAGCCAGAGCAGCAGCGCCAGGACCAAGACGGTAGAACCGGCGATCAGCCATAGCAACCAGCGGCTTCCCAGCACGTCGTCCAGGGTGCTGTCCGACGGAGCTTGTGCGGCAGGTTGAGCGTCCGGCGCAGCCGAGGGCGCTGGCGCGATCACGGGTTGATCGGGAACGGTCGGCTGGCTCGCCGTCGGCACCGGATCGGTCACAGGCACAGCCGCCTGGGACGGCGCCGGGGCCTGCTGACCGGGTTCGCCAGGGACCGTCGCTGCTGGCGCAGGGGTAGCCGCGCCTTGCGCTTCCAGCCGGGCCAACTGATCGTTCTTGAGCTCGATCAGGCGCTGCAGCTTGTCCAACTGGCTCTGCAGGTCGGACATGCGGCTTTTGAGTTCTTCGTTGTCGCGGCGACTGGTGTCCAGGCTTTCCTGCGCCACTGCCAACTTGTCGTTCAGCGCCTTGGCCTGCCCAGCACCAGGCTGGTTGCCGGGGCTGACCAGACGCAGGTTGTCGCCTTGGGCGATGGCAGCGGGCGCGGCGTCTGCGGCACCACGCCGGGTAGCGTCGAGCTGGCGGGCACGCGGCCCCAGGCGACGACCCTCGCGCCAAGCCGCGTACTGCTCAGCGACCTCGCGATTGGCTTCGCCTTGGGCGATGCTCTGGATCTGTTGCTGATCGGGCAGGCGCAAAACCTGGCCAACCTTGAGCTGGTTGATGTTGTTGCCGATGAACGCATCCGGGTTCAGCGCCTGGATCGCGATCATCGTTTGCTGGATCGATCCACCCTGGGCATTACGCGCTGCGATCTGCCACAGGGTATCGCGGCGCTGGGTCGTGTAGCTGCCAGGGCCGGTGGTCGCAGTGGCGACATTGCCAGTTGCGGCTTCTGGGCCCTGGGCCTTGGCCTGATCCAGCAGGACGTTGTAGTCACGCAACAGGCGGCCTTGAGGCCACATCACCTGCACCAGGAACTTGACCACTGGCCCCGGCATGGGCTGGCTGGAGGTCACGCGAAGCACGCTTCGGCCATTGGGGTTGATCACGGGCGTGAAGCGCAAGTCCTGCAAGGCGCTCGAGAAGTTCACGCCTGCCTTGGCGAATTCCTCAGGCGGGGCCAGGCTCGGTGCCAACTGCGCCGCGGTCAGGTCTCGCACATCGAGCAGTTCGATCTCGGCCTCCAGGGGCTGGTTCTGCGCCGACTTGAGGGTCAGCTCTCCCAGGCCCAGAGCATTGGCCATGCCCGAGGACAGCGCCGAGGCTGCTGCCATGGCCAGAACCAGTTTGCGGATTCGAAGCATGAACTCTTCCCTTGTATGGATCGTCCCGAAACGTGCAGGCAGAGCAGGACAAAAGTGCCTGCCAGTATCTTTTACAGACCGTGTTTAATCAACAATTGCGCCACCTGCACAGCGTTTAGCGCCGCGCCCTTGCGCACATTGTCGATGGTCAGCCAAAGGTTGAGCTGCTGCGCTTGATCAACACCATGTCGTACACGTCCAACATAGACCACGTCCTGCCCGACTGCGTCGCCCACCGGCGTTGGATAGTCGTCTAGGTCTACCCGTTCGATGCCAGGCGCCACCTCCAAAGCCTGGTTGACGGCCGCCAGATCCACGGCGTGGCGGCACTGCACGGCCACATTGAAGCTATCGCCGAAAAAGACCGGGACTTGAGTGCAGCTTGTTGAAATACTCAGTTCAGGCTGGCCCAACAGCTCGCGCAGCTCCTGCACCATGCGCCGCTCCACGGTGGTATGGCCCTGTTCGTCGACCTTGCCGACCTGGGCCAACACGTTGAAGGCGACCTGGCGGTCGAAGAAGCGCGGTTCCAACGGGCGGGCATTGAGCAACTCGGCCGTTTGCCGAGCAAGCTCGTTGACCGCCTCACGGCCTTGAGCCGACACTGCCAAAGACGCCACCACCTGAACATGCTCGATGTCCAGCAAATGCTTGATCGGGGCCAGGGCGGCGGCGGCGGCCACGGCGCCTGAACAGGGGCTGGTGATCAGCGCGGGCAGCTTCAGCCCAGCCACTTGATCGGCGTTGGCTTCTGGAACGACAGCCAGTGCGTTGTCCAGGGCACCGGACAGGTCGATGACGGTGCAGCCCGCTTGCACAGCCTGGGTGGCGAAGCTGCGACTGACCGCGGCACTGGCTGCAAAGAATGCCAGCTTGACCTGCGCGAAATCGAACCCCTCGACCTCACGTACCTTGAGCTTCTTGCCGGCGAACATCACGCTACTGCCCGCTGACTCGATGCTGGCGAGCAGGTGCAGGGTGGCGACCGGGAAATCCAGCTCTTCGAGAATCTGGACCAACGTCTCACCGACGCTGCCGGTGGCACCGACGACGGCGATATCGAATGAAGGTTTCATATTGCAGGCTGCCTCTGGCGAAACGGGAGCGGCACTTTACCTGCATTACACAACCGAGGCCAACGCCGACCCGTGGCAGGGAGTCGCCAGCTGTGCGCAGGCTTCCCCTGCCACCTGCACTGCGCGCCCTAAAATAAAAACCCGCGCTGGAAGCAGCGCGGGTTCGGGTACAGATGGTCGTATCAACGTTCCAGCAGGATCCGCAACATGCGACGCAGCGGTTCGGCAGCGCCCCACAGCAGTTGGTCACCCACCGTGAACGCCCCCAGGTACTGGGAACCCATGTTCAGCTTGCGCAAACGTCCAACCGGGATATTCAGCGTGCCGGTCACCTTGGTAGGGGTCAGTTCCTGCATGCTGATTTCACGCTGGTTGGGCACCAGCTTCACCCAAGGATTGTGCTGGCTGATCATGCCTTCGATGTCGGCGATCGGCACATCCTTGTTCAGCTTGATGGTCAGCGCCTGGCTGTGGCAACGCATGGCACCGATGCGCACGCAGATGCCATCCACCGGAATCGGGTTCTTGAAGCGACCCAGAATCTTGTTGGTTTCGGCCTGCGCCTTCCATTCTTCGCGGCTCTGGCCGTTGGGCAATTCCTTGTCGATCCAGGGGATCAGGCTGCCAGCCAGGGGGACGCCGAAGTTTTCAGCCGGATAGGCCTCGCTGCGCATGGCCTCGGCCACTTTGCGGTCGATGTCGAGGATGGCACTGGCCGGGTTGGCCAGGTCATCGGCAACCGCGGCATGGGTGGCGCCCATCTGCTTGATCAGCTCGCGCATGTTCTGCGCCCCTGCACCGGAGGCTGCCTGGTAGGTCATGGCACTCATCCAGTCCACCAGACCGGCCTCGAACAATCCGCCAAGGCCCATCAGCATCAGGCTGACCGTGCAATTGCCGCCGATGAAATTGCGGGTACCGGCGTCGAGCTGGTGATCGATGACCTTGCGGTTGACCGGGTCGAGCACGATGACTGCATCATCCTGCATGCGCAGGGACGAGGCCGCATCGATCCAGTAGCCCTGCCAGCCTGCTTCGCGCAGCTTGGGGAACACTTCATTGGTGTAGTCGCCGCCCTGGCAAGTCAGGATCACGTCGAGGGTCTTGAGCTCTTCGATGGAATACGCGTCCTTGAGCGGCGCGGTATCCTTGCCCACGTTCGGGCCTTGGCCACCAATATTGGAGGTGGTGAAGAACACGGGCTCGATAAGGTCGAAATCCTGCTCCTCCAGCATTCGCTGCATGAGCACGGAACCAACCATGCCGCGCCAACCGATCAGACCTACACGTTTCATCGCAACTACACCTTTGCTAAAAGTGGGCCGCCATCGGGATTGGGGATGGCGGGCCAGAGAGATTACAGATTCCGCAGCGCTGCGACTACTGCGTCGCCCATTTCCTGCGTACCTACTTTGCGACAGCCTTCGGAGAAGATGTCGCCAGTGCGCAAGCCCTGGTCAAGCACCAGGCTGACCGCCTGCTCGATGGCCTCGGCGGCAGCCGACTGGTCGAAGCTGTAGCGCAGCATCATCGACACGGACAGGATGGTGGCCAACGGGTTGGCGATCCCTGCACCGGCAATGTCTGGCGCCGAGCCGTGGCAAGGCTCGTACATGCCCTTGTTGTTGGCATCGAGCGACGCCGAAGGCAGCATGCCGATGGAACCGGTCAGCATGGAAGCTTCATCCGACAGAATGTCGCCGAACATGTTGTCGGTCACCATGACGTCGAACTGCTTCGGCGCGCGCACCAGCTGCATCGCCGCGTTGTCGACATACATGTGGCTCAGTTCCACATCCGGGTAATCCTGTGCCACGCTCTCGACCACTTCACGCCACAGCTGGCTGGAAGCCAGAACGTTGGCCTTGTCCACCGAGCACAGCTTCTTGCCACGCACCCGCGCCATATCGAAACCCACGCGGGCGATGCGCCGCACTTCGCTTTCGCTGTAGGGCAAGGTGTCATAGGCCTGGCGCTCGCCACCTTCAAGCTCGCGCTGACCACGTGGGGCACCGAAGTAGATGCCGCCGGTCAGCTCGCGCACGATGAGGATGTCCAGGCCAGAAACGATTTCCGGCTTGAGCGAGGACGCATCGGCCAGCTGCGGGTAGAGAATGGCCGGGCGCAAGTTGGCAAACAGCCCCAGCTGCGAGCGGATCTTCAGCAGGCCGCGCTCAGGGCGAATGTCACGCTCGATCTTGTCCCACTTGGGACCGCCCACGGCGCCGAGCAGCACGGCATCGGCCTGGCGTGCACGCTCCAGGGTTTCATCGGCCAGCGGCACCCCGTGCTTGTCGATGGCTGCGCCACCGATCACGTCATGGGCCAGGCTCAGGTCGAGCTGGAACTTGTCATTGGCCAGCTCCAGCACCTTGACGGCTTCGGCCATGATTTCAGGACCAATGCCATCACCCGGAAGAATCAAAATCTGCTTGCTCATGCTTTCCTCTATGCATTCACGCAGCGCGGCGAATGGGGCCGCGCCAAAAAAGGCTTAACGTTCTGCCCACAGCACCAGCACATCCGTGCTGAACGAGCCATCGGCCTCGATCTGGTAATACTGCCGTACTTCTTCGCCCATGGCTTGCTGCAGTTCGCGGATGGCCAGGCGCATCAGCTCAGGGGTGCGCATGCGCTCGACCCAACTGCCGAACTCCAGGCGCAGTGACTGCCGGGCATGACTGCGAACACGCAGGCCGGCCTCGCTGACCTGCCGCTGCCACTGGGCAGCAGAGTAATTGCGAACGTGACTGGTGTCGCGCAACACCTCTACTGCTTGCAGATACGTGTCCAGCAGCGGGCTACCCGGGGACATGACGTCAATGAATGCAGCCACACCGCCCGGCTTGAGCACGCGGCGCACTTCGCGCAGCGCCAGGCCCAGATCGCTCCAGTGATGGGCTGAGTAGCGGCTGAACACATAATCGAACGAAGCATCGGCAAACGGCAGGGATTCTGCCGCGCCACGCTCGGTCATGATATTGGTCAGCGCACGATCGGCGGCAGCGTTGGCGACGACGTCCAGCATGGACTGGGAAAGGTCGTACGCGACTACCTGCGCCACCAACGGCGCAATCTGGAAGCTGACGTGACCTGCCCCGCAGCCCAGGTCCAGCACGCGTGCGTCGCCCTGCCCCTGCAACTGGGCCTGCAACAGCGCGAACTCGCTGCCTTGAGCATGCACGGCGCTGCTGAGGTAGGCCCCAGCCTGATCGCCGAACTGGCGCTGAACCACATCGGTATGCTGCGTGCGCGTCATTGGAATGTCCTGGTGTTGGAGTAGTCGCCGATATGGGCTCGGCCATTGCGCCAGTGGCACTGGCTTGAGCCAAGGTGCGTGAGGGACGCCGCTTGCACCGACCTGCTGGCAAGCAGGCCGGCGAGCGCGCAGGGTTTAGTCAGGCGTCGCGAAACAGCCAGGGTTGCGCAGCACGGTGCTTGTCCTCGAACGCCTTGATCGCCTCGCTGTCCTGCAAGGTCAGACCAATGTCGTCCAGGCCATTGAGCAGGCAATGCTTGCGGAATGCGTCTATCTCGAAGTGCAGCACCTTGCCATCTGGGCGTGTGACCGCCTGGGCCTGCAAGTCGATGGTCAGCTGGTAACCCGGCGCAGCTTCCACCTGCTTGAACAGCTCATCGACGTCTTCATCGCTGAGGATGATCGGCAACAAGCCATTCTTGAAGCTGTTGTTGAAGAAGATGTCGGCAAAGCTAGGCGCGATGATGCTCCGAAAGCCGTACTCGTCCAGTGCCCAAGGGGCATGCTCACGGCTGGACCCGCAACCGAAGTTCTCCCGCGCCAACAACACGCTGGCGCCTTGGTAGCGCTGGTGATTGAGCACGAATTCCTCGTTTACCGGGCGCTTGCTGTTGTCCTGATAGGGTTGGCCTACGTCCAGGTAGCGCCATTCGTCGAACAGGTTGGGGCCAAAGCCTGTGCGCTTGATCGACTTCAAGAACTGCTTGGGGATGATCTGGTCGGTATCGACGTTGGCACGGTCCAACGGCGCAACCAGGCCAATGTGCTGAGTGAAAGCTTTCATGCTGCGCTCCCTTGGATCAACTCGCGGACATCGATGAAGTGGCCGGTGACGGCGGCGGCGGCGGCCATGGCCGGGCTCACCAGGTGCGTGCGGCCACCTGCGCCCTGACGCCCTTCGAAGTTACGGTTTGAGGTGGATGCGCAGTGCTCGCCGCTTTCCAGCCGATCGGGGTTCATGGCCAGGCACATCGAGCAACCTGGCTCGCGCCATTCGAAGCCGGCTTCGACGAATATCTTGTCCAGGCCTTCACGCTCGGCCTGAGCCTTCACCAGGCCGGAGCCGGGGACGACGATGGCCTGCTTGACGCTGCTCGCCACCTTGCGGCCCTTGGCGATCTCTGCCGCCGCGCGCAGGTCTTCGATGCGCGAATTGGTGCACGAGCCTATGAACACGCGATCCAGGTGAATATCGGTGATCGCCTGGTTGGCCTTCAGGCCCATGTACTTCAGGGCGCGCTCAATGGAGCCACGCTTGACCAGGTCGGCTTCGGCAGCCGGGTCCGGCACACGCTGGTCGACGGCAAGCACCATTTCTGGCGAGGTACCCCAGCTGACCTGCGGCTTGATCTGCGTGGCATCGAGTTCGACCACGGTATCGAAGACGGCATCCTCATCGGAGACCAGGTCTTTCCAGACCTGGACAGCACGGGTCCACTGCTCGCCCTTGGGCGAGTACGGGCGGCCTTCAACGTAAGCGATGGTGGTGGCGTCGGTGGCCACCAACCCGACACGGGCACCGGCTTCGATGGACATGTTGCAGATGGTCATGCGGCCTTCCATCGACAACTCGCGAATGGCACTGCCGGCGAACTCCATCGCGTGACCGTTGCCACCGGCAGTGCCGATCTTGCCGATTACCGCCAGGACGATGTCCTTGGCCGTGACACCCGGCGACAGTTGCCCCTCGACCCGCACCAGCATGTTCTTCATCTTCTTGGCCACCAGGCACTGGGTAGCCAGCACGTGCTCGACCTCGGAGGTGCCGATGCCGTGGGCCAGCGCACCGAAGGCGCCGTGGGTTGAGGTATGCGAGTCGCCGCAGACCACGGTCATGCCTGGCAAGGTAGCGCCTTGCTCGGGGCTGATGACGTGAACGATGCCCTGGCGCTCGTCGTTCATCTTGAATTCGACGATGCCATATTCGTCACAGTTCTCGTCGAGGGTCTGCACTTGCAGGCGCGACACCTGGTCGACGATGGCCTCGATCCCGCCCTTGCGCTCGGGGGTGGTCGGCACGTTGTGGTCGGGCGTGGCGATGTTGGCATCGATACGCCATGGCTTGCGCTTGGCCAGGCGCAGCCCTTCGAAAGCCTGCGGCGAGGTCACTTCATGGATGATGTGACGGTCGATGTAGATCAAGGACGAGCCATCATCACGGCGCTTGACCTCGTGGGCTTCCCAGAGTTTGTCGTAGAGCGTTTTGCCAGCCATCGGACTGTTCCTCATCAGCGTCTTTCTATGCCAAAGACCACTTGGCTTGTATGGGCGATGCTAGGGGGTTAGATTGAATAACTCAAATTCATATTTTTTATCCTTTGGATAACCAAAAGGAATTCAGTAAATGGACTTGGCCAATCTCAGCGCATTTATCGCCATTGCGGAAACCGGCAGCTTTTCCAGTGCGGCAGAACGCCTGTACCTGACCCAGCCCGCTGTCAGCAAGCGCATTGCTGGCCTGGAGCAGCAGTTGAGCACACGGTTATTCGACCGCCTGGGGCGCGAGGTGACCTTGACCGAAGCCGGGCGGGCACTGTTGCCCAGGGCCTACCAGATTCTCAACGTACTGGAGGATACCCGACGGGCGCTGACCAATCTGTCAGGAGAAGTAGGGGGTCGCCTGACCCTAGCAACCAGCCATCACATCGGCCTGCACCGCCTCCCCCCACTGCTGCGGGCTTTCACCCGCCAATACCCGGCAGTGGCGTTGGATATTCAGTTCCTGGATTCGGAACAGGCCTACGATGAGATTCTGCATGGTCGAGCTGAACTCGCCGTCATCACCCTGGCACCTGAACCTCATCCCCTGATCAACGCTGTACCGGTATGGCAGGACGCGCTGGATTTCGTAGCCGCCCCGGAGCACCCATTGGCCAACAACGACGCCGTTACCCTTGCTGATGTGTCGTGCCACCCCGCCGTGTTTCCAGGGGGCAATACGTTCACCCACCACATTGTCCAGCGTCTGTTCGAAAGCCAAGGCCTGACACCGAACATCGCCATGAGCACCAACTACCTGGAAACCATCAAGATGATGGTATCGATCGGCCTTGCGTGGAGCGTGCTGCCGCGCACGATGCTTGACGAGCAGGTGGCGCCCATCGCCTTGCCCGGCATTGGGTTGTCCCGCCAGCTAGGCTACATTCTGCACACCGAGCGCACCCTGTCCAACGCCGCCAAGGCGTTCATGGCCCTGCTCGATGACCATGCCGCAAGCGCCTGAACAGCCGTCTGCCCGCCCCTTCAAGGATGTGCCCCATGCCAAAGGTCTGGTAACCATGCCCAAATCAGCAAACCGCTTCATGCGCCTGCCGCGCATCCATGCGGCGGACCCCGAGGCGTCGGAGCAGGCCTGGCAGAGTGCGCCGCAGCTGTTGGCTGCCCTGAACGGGGCGCGCCTGGGTGCGTGGCTTTGGGATATCGAAAGCGGCCGGGTAAGCTGGTCCCGCGGTACCCAGGCCCTGTTCGGTTTCGACCCGCTGCGCGCCCTGCCTGGAGATATCGATTACCTGGACCTGCTTGCCGAGGAGGACCGCGCGCGAACACGCAAGGCGTTTCAGGCGGTGTTCGATGGCGAACCGGTAGGGCGAGCCATGCGCCACCGCATTCGCTGGCCAGACGGCAGCCTGCATTGGCTGGAGATCAATGGCAGCCTGACCTGCGACCGGCACGGCAGGCCGCAGATGATTGGGGTAGTGCGCGAGATCACACGCCAGCGCGAGCGGGAAACTGCGCTGATGAACTCTGAAAAGCGCCTCGCTACCCTCTTCCACCTTAGCCCCAACGCCATTTTGTTGACCCGTCGTCATGACGGCATGATCTTCGAAGTCAATCAGCACTTCGAAGATACGTTCGCCTGGCCCGCCAGCCAGGTCATCGGCCGCACCAGCGTGGCGCTGGGTTTGTGGGCCGACGCTGCGCAACGCCAGCACATGCTCGATTCTTCTCGCCTGAACGGCGGCCCGCTGACCATGGAGGTGCAGTTCCGCGGCAGCGACGGCAAGGTCCATGATGGCATCCTTTGCACCCAGGGCATTGAGCTCGAAGGCACCACCTATCAGCTCAGCACCTTCGTCGACACCACCGAGCGCAAGCGCGCGGACCTTGCCCTCAAGGACAGCCAGGAGCGCCTGGACCTTGCGCTGGACTCGGCGCAGTTGGGCACGTGGGACTGGCACATTCCCAGCGGCATGCTCTACGGTTCGGCGCGGGCTGCACAACTGCACGGGCTGCCGCCAGTAGCCTTTCACGAGTCCTTCGATGCGTTTTTCGAAGGCGTTGCGGAACAGGAACGCCTCTCCATGCGCAAGGCCTACAGCAGCCTGCGCGAAGGGCCGGCCGGCAATTATCAGTTCACGTACCGGGTACAGTTGGAGAACGGCGTCTCGCGGTATATCGAAAGCCGTGCGCGCTTGTATCGCGACGAGCACGGCAACCCTCTGCGCATGGCGGGCACCCTGCTCGACATCACCGACCAGGTTGAACGCGAGCTTCGCCTCAGTGCCTCGGAAGAAAAGTTTGCCAGCCTGTTTCAAGTCAGCCCCGACCCGATCTGCGTGACGCGTCAGGACACGGGACAGTTCATCGAGATCAACCCCGCCTTTACCCACACCTTCGGTTGGACGACCGAGCAGTTGATCGGCCGCACGGCCCAGGAGATAGGCCTGTGGGCCGAATCTGCCCTGCGAGCCCACCGCATCGAGCGGGTCATCCGCGAGCAGGCCTTGAGCAACGTGGCGTTGGTCGTCCACCACCGCAGTGGCGAAGCCTTGACCTGCCTGATCTCCAGCCGCCTCATCACGGTGGGCGACCAACCCTGCAGCGTCACCACGCTGCGCGACATCACTCAACAGCAGCGGGCAGAGGCAGCGCTCAAATCCAGCGAAGAGAAATTCGCCAAGGCGTTTCACTCAAGCCCGGACGCCATCACCATCACCGAATGCCTAACCGGGCGCTACCTGGAAATCAACGACGGTTTCTGCCGGTTGACTGGATACTCGGTGGGCGACGTCGTCGGGCGCACCGTATTCGACATTGGAATCTGGACCGATGCGCAACAGCGAACCGCCCTGCTGGCTGAACTGCGCGAGTATGGCCGGGTACATCATCGGGAAATGCTGGGGCGCAACAAGCGCGGCGATCTCCTGACGGTAGAGGTGTCCGTGGAGCAGATCATGCTCAACGATGTAGAGTGCCTACTGATGACCGCGCGGGACGTCAGCCAACTGAAACAAGCCCAGGCACAGATCCGTCACCTTGCTTACCATGACCCGCTGACCAATCTCCCAAACCGTGCCCTGCTGATGGAGCGGCTGGGTCAGCAGATTGCCCTGCTCAAGCGGCGCGACTTGCGTGGCGCCCTGCTTTTCCTCGACCTGGATCATTTCAAGCACATCAACGACTCGCTGGGCCACCCGGTCGGTGATGCCGTGCTCAAGATCATCACGGCCAGGCTTGAGGCCAGTGTACGTGTGGAGGACACCGTGGCACGGCTGGGTGGTGACGAGTTCGTGGTACTGCTCAGCGGCCTGGAAGGCAATCGTGATGAGGTGGAGGATACGGTTCGCCAGCTGGCTGACACCGTACGCGCCCTGTTGGCCCAGCCCATGTCACTCGACGGCCAGCGCCTGCAGGTGACCCCCAGCATTGGCGTGGCTTTGATCCCGGACCACGGCACAACCCCAGCCGATCTGCTCAAACGCGCCGACATCGCGCTTTACCGCGCCAAGGACTCCGGGCGCAATACGACTCAACTGTTTCACGCCACCATGCAGAAGGCGGCCAGCGAACGCCTGCGCATGGAGAGTGATCTACGCCTGGCGCTGGCCCGTGGCGAAATGGCCCTGCATTACCAACCACAGGTCGACGCGCGCGACAACCGGATCGTCGGTGCCGAGGTGCTGTTACGCTGGCACCACCCCCAACTCGGCCAGCAGTCGCCGGGCCAGTTCATCCAGGTCCTGGAGGAAAGCGGGTTGATTCTGGAGGTGGGCAACTGGGTACTCGATGAGGCGTGCGTTGCCTGCGCCCACCTGCTGGCCGACGGCTTGATCGATGTCGACGATTTCAGCCTGTGCGTCAACATCAGCCCACGGCAATTTCGCCAGAAAGATTTTGTAGGCCGCGTCTTGCGCAGCCTCGACGACAGTCAACTGCCCAGGAAACTGCTCAAGCTCGAAATCACCGAAGGTATCGTCATCCAGAACCTGGATGACACCATCGCCAAGATGCGGGAGTTGCAAAGGCACGGGGTAACGTTTGCCATGGACGACTTCGGCACAGGGTACTCCTCGCTGACCTACCTTAAACGCCTTCCAGTCGATGCCCTGAAGATCGACCAGACGTTCGTCCGTGACGTGACGATAGACCCCAACGATGCTGAAATCGTCCGCGCCATCGTGGCCATGGCGCTTAGCCTTGGTCTTGCGGTAATCGCCGAGGGTGTAGAGCTGGCCGAACAGCTGGCGTTTCTGGAAAAACTGGGGTGTCACCTGTACCAGGGCTACCTGCACAGCCGGCCTTTGCCGCTGCAGGCGTTTCGGCAACTGTTGCAAGCGCCCTGAAGTGGCGGCGCGTCAGCATAACGCAAGAAGGGCACCCTAGGGTGCCCTTCTTGTTGATGCGCTGGATCAATTCAGCGCGGGTTGCTCGCCGTTGATCGGGATGCGTTTGGCCTTGGCTTCTTCAGGCACGATACGCAGCAGATCGATGCTGAGCAGACCGTTGGCCAAGCCAGCAGCCTTGACCTCGATGTGGTCAGCCAGGCGGAAAGAGAGCTTGAAGGCGCGCTGGGCAATGCCCTGGTGCAGGTATGTCACTTCTGCCGAGCCATTGTCACGCTTGCCACCGGTAACGGTGAGCACGCCTTTTTCGACCTGAAGGTCGAGATCCTCTTCCTGGAAACCAGCCGCGGCAACCACAATGCGGTACTGGTCGTCACCGTGCTTTTCCACGTTGTAGGGCGGGTAGCTGCTACCGGCCTCATTACGGGCCGCGGATTCGAACAGGTCATTGAAGCGGTCGAAACCAACGGAGTGGCGGAACAGCGGTGCAAGAGAGAAAGCGGTAGTCATGGTCATAACTCCTGAGATATCAGCAAGTAAGTCATTACGCGACCCGAATTCGGCATCGCGTACTCAAGAGATATGGCCCATCAATGTGCTTTCAAGGGCAGTGCCAAAAAAAATTTCGGCTGTGCCAGGCGGTCACGCTACCTGTGCTTCATCTGCCGTCGGCGTCAGGCCAAGCAAGTGCCCGATGCGCGTGCAGTCATCTTCGCGGCGCAGCTCGGCAAACAGCAGCACGGCCTCGGGGTAGCTGCGCGTCAACATGGCGACCCACTGCTTCATGCGTCCTGGGGCGTAACGGGGTGACAGTTTGGCCTGGGCCTGACCCCAGAATGCCTGAAGTAGCGGCAGCAGTTGATCCCAGCCCATGGCCTGGTAGGGCGTCCCGGCATTGGCGGCGGCGATCTGCATACCCAGGTCCGGGCGAGACACCAGGCCACGCCCCAGCATAATGTGCTCGGCGCCGCTGACTTCCCGGCAACGACGCCAGTCCTCGACTGTCCAGATCTCGCCATTGGCAAACACCGGCACCTTGACCACGTCCTGCACGCGCGCCACCCATTCCCAGTGCGCGGGTGGCTTGTAGCCTTCAACCTTGGTCCGCGCATGCACCACCAAATGGGCCGCCCCGCCCTCGGCCAGGGCCACGCCACAGTCCAGCGCCCCGTCCGGGCTGTCAAAGCCCAGGCGCATCTTGGCGGTGACGGGGATCGAGGCAGGCACCGCGCGCCGGACCTCGCGGACAATGGCGTGAAGTAGCTCAGGCTCCTTGAGCAGCACCGCCCCGCCCCGGGACTTGTTCACCGTCTTGGCAGGGCAGCCAAAGTTGAGGTCGATAACCGGGGCGCCCAGCTCGCAGGCCAATGCAGCGTTATCGGCAAGGCACGCCGGGTCAGACCCCAGCAGTTGCACACGCATGGGCACCCCTGCCGCCGTATGCGCGCCGTTGCTCAGCTCGGGGGCCAGTTTATGGAACGAAGAAGCTGGCAGCAGACGATCACAGACGCGGATGAATTCGCTGACGCACCAATCGACGCCGCCTACGCGGGTCAGCACGTCTCGCAGAATGTTGTCGACCAGCCCCTCCATCGGGGCCAGGGCAATTTGCATGGAATGATCTCGGCGCAAAAGGCGGCAGTCTAGCAAAATTTGCGCGTACTTCAGGCCGGGATCAGCGCTGGCGCGTAACCTTCCAGAAATTCGGCAGGCATGCGCCTGGGTTTGCCGGTAGAGAGCTCGATACAGGCAAAGGTGGTCCGGGCGCGAAGCAATACCACCCCATCGCGCGCACGGCGCAGCTGAAAGCGTCGGGTCATGCGCAGACGCTGGTCCCAGTCGACGATCCAGGTGGCTAATTCCAATTCGTCACCTTCGTAAGCGGCGGCGAGGTAATCGATTTCGTGACGGACCACCGCCATGGCGCGATCAAGCCGGCGATACGCCGCCAGGTCCAACCCCAGGCGTTGGGAATGCCGCCAGGCGCACCGCTCCAGCCAGGTGACGTAGACGGCATTGTTGGCATGCCCCAGGCCATCGATGTCTTCGCTGCCGACATGCACGTCGATGATGAAAGGTGTGGGCAGGTCCCAGCTCATGTTGATGTCCCAAGGGCAAAAAAGGGATTTAGCAGTGAGCGAACGAGAAATGTCTACCCCAGAACGGAGGGCGGCGATGGGATTTTTTTCGAGAGAAAAAACAAAAGGCCCATTCAATATGCGAATGAGCCTTTAAAGTCCCGCAAAACGCGGGTAAACGTGGCGTCCCCTAGGGGACTCGAACCCCTGTTACCGCCGTGAAAGGGCGGTGTCCTAGGCCACTAGACGAAGGGGACGTAACCTTCGCAAAAGTCTGCAATGCAAACCCTGGCAGTAATTGGTGGAGCTAAGCGGGATCGAACCGCTGACCTCCTGCATGCCATGCAGGCGCTCTCCCAGCTGAGCTATAGCCCCAGATTTTTAGCCTCGCGGCCCAGCACTGTCGAAACACTGCTTGTGTAAAACTGGCGTCCCCTAGGGGACTCGAACCCCTGTTACCGCCGTGAAAGGGCGGTGTCCTAGGCCACTAGACGAAGGGGACATAACCTTCGCAAAAGTCTGCAATGCAAACCCTGGCAGTAATTGGTGGAGCTAAGCGGGATCGAACCGCTGACCTCCTGCATGCCATGCAGGCGCTCTCCCAGCTGAGCTATAGCCCC
>NZ_VEJQ01000189.1:0-282 GCF_007680745.1 Pseudomonas sp. DE0010 | reverse complement strand
GTGCTGCATGGCCTCAATGCGCCGGAATTCTTCGACAAGTCGCTGTTCCGCCACTTCATCCAGACGCTGCTGGCGGAAGGGGTGCTGCGCAAGGCCGACGACGGCACCCTGGGCCACCATGAACTGCTCGGTGAACTGGCCGAGGGTGCGGGCAAGCGGGTGCTGCCGGCGGAGATTCGCCTGTCGATCCGCCAGGTGGCCCTGGATCGGCCCGAGGCCCCGGACCTGCCGGAAGCCGAATCCCCTGTGCCCGCCGGCAACTAAGCGGGCATCCATGGGTCA
>NZ_VEJQ01000188.1:0-283 GCF_007680745.1 Pseudomonas sp. DE0010 | reverse complement strand
CAGTGAACTCATGCAGATCGGCGTGGACGCGCTCAACGACCTGACCCACTGCCTGGACCGCCAAGAACTGGATGACCTCGAACGCCTGCTGCGCCGCCTGCTCAGCCCCTCCGGCCTGCTGCCGGAGACCTCTGGAGACCTCTGACCCATGACCTTTCGCCTGCCATTGACCGCCCTCTGCGCCGCCCTGCTGCTGGCCGGCTGCGTGTCGTCCGAAGGGCTGCACACCCAGGGGCGCGCCGTGGATCCGGCGACGCTCAAGGGTGAAGCCACCTTTGCCGGC
>NZ_VEJQ01000187.1:0-283 GCF_007680745.1 Pseudomonas sp. DE0010 | reverse complement strand
CGATCTCAACTATCGCGGCAGCAGCGGCCATGGCCGGGCCTACCGCCAGGCGCTGCACCTGCGCTGGGGCGAGGTGGACGTCGAGGACGCCTGCGCGGTGGTCGACCACCTGGGCGCCCAGGGCCTGGTGGATCCGACACGGGCCTTTATCCGTGGCGGCAGCGCCGGTGGCTACACGGTGCTATGCGCCCTGGCCTTCCGCGACGTCTTTCGCGCCGGCGCCAGCCTCTATGGCGTCAGCGATCCCCTGGCGCTGGCCAAGGTCACCCACAAGTTCGAGGCC
>NZ_VEJQ01000186.1:0-284 GCF_007680745.1 Pseudomonas sp. DE0010 | reverse complement strand
ATAATAATACACAACAACAGCAGGAACATAGAGGAAATAAAAAAATCAGCTCTCCCTAGAATAGTAAATGATAGAAATCTCGGCTTGGCTCATGCACAAAACCAGGCAATAGGAATAGCCGCCCAAGAGAAATTCGACGCTCTTATATTTTTTGACCAAGATAGTAAGATTTGCAAAAGCATGATAGACAATCTGATTACAGATTTCGAATCACTGCAGAGCGTTAAGATTGCGGCTATAGGCCCTACGCTAAAGTCCAAGTCCAACGACGGATATCTATACCC
>NZ_VEJQ01000185.1:0-284 GCF_007680745.1 Pseudomonas sp. DE0010 | reverse complement strand
CCTCCTTGACGAAGGGCACCAGCAATACATCCAGTTCCAGCATGCCGCGGCGGCTGTGCCAGTACAATCTGTTGAGTTCGGTAGCTTCGGTACTCATGGGGACTCCTGCGACAATCGGCGCAGTATAAGCCCGAAGCGCCCCGCCGCGCAGTGCGCCTGACATTCCCCCCGGGCGAGCCTATGATGAGCGGCTTCACTCGACAGGGAGCTGCAGCCGCAATGGCCGACTCGCCGTATTTCTGCCGCTTGACCCACGAAGGCGTCCTGGCCATCCGCGGGGTCGA
>NZ_VEJQ01000184.1:0-284 GCF_007680745.1 Pseudomonas sp. DE0010 | reverse complement strand
AAGAGGGCATTCGACATGAGACTGTTCCTTTGCAGAGGCACCGATCCGGTCGGTGCGAGATGTTCGGTAGTAGGGGCGGTGGCCGCGGGGTCAGTTCAGGGCCGCGGCATAGAGCTCGGGCTTGAAGCCCAGCAGGGTACGGTCGCCGAGATCGAGCACGGGTCGCTTGATCATCGAAGGCTGCGCCAGCATCAGGTCGATGGCCTTGGCGGTGTCGAGGTCGGCCTTCTGGGCGTCGTCGAGCTTGCGGAAGGTGGTGCCGGCGCGATTGAGCACCTTGTCCC
>NZ_VEJQ01000183.1:0-284 GCF_007680745.1 Pseudomonas sp. DE0010 | reverse complement strand
ACCGTCGTGTGATCGCGTCCGCCAAAGGCGTCGCCGATTTCCGGCAGGCTGTGGTTGGTCAGCTCCTTGGACAGCGCCATGGCGACCTGCCGCGGCCGGGCGACCGAACGCGAGCGGCGTTTGGACAGCAGATCGGCGATCTTGATCTTGTAGTACTCGGCCGCGGTGCGCTGGATGTTGTCGATGCTGACCAGCTTGTCCTGCAGTGCCAGGAGATCCTTGAGCGATTCGCGGATCAGCTCGATGGTGATGTCGCGGCCCATGAAGTGGGCATGGGCGATCAC
>NZ_VEJQ01000182.1:0-285 GCF_007680745.1 Pseudomonas sp. DE0010 | reverse complement strand
CATCGCGGCGCGTCTGGGCTCGCCCAACGAATACGTCGACTATGCCGCCAGCAAGGCGGCGCTGGACACCCTGACCTTGGGCCTCGCCAAGGAACTCGGCCCGCACGGGGTGCGGGTCAATGCGGTGCGACCCGGCGTGACCCTTACCGACATCCACGCCAGCGGCGGCCAGCCGGGCCGCGCCGAGCGCCTGGGCGTGACCACTCCGCTGGGGCGTGCAGGCGAGGCCGAGGAGATCGCCGCCGGCATCCTCTGGCTGCTGTCGGACGAAGCCTCCTACACCAC
>NZ_VEJQ01000181.1:0-285 GCF_007680745.1 Pseudomonas sp. DE0010 | reverse complement strand
CCAAGGGGCAGGCCTTCTTCGGCTTGCTGAAAGACGCCCGTACCGAGATTCGCAAGGTTGTCTGGCCTACCCGGCAAGAGACCACTCAGACCACGCTGATCGTGGTTGCCGTGGTGCTCGTGATGGCTTTGTTGTTGTGGGGGCTCGACTCCCTGCTCGGTTGGCTGGTTTCCACGATTGTTGGTTGAAAGGGTTCGCCGTGGCTAAGCGTTGGTACGTCGTGCATGCCTACTCGGGTTACGAGAAGCATGTCATGCGTTCGTTGATCGAGCGCGTCAAGCTGCA
>NZ_VEJQ01000180.1:0-286 GCF_007680745.1 Pseudomonas sp. DE0010 | reverse complement strand
CTCGCTGTTCATCGGCCTGGCCGCGGCGCTCATTTCCGGCGCCATCGGCACCCTGCTCGGGGTATTGGCCGGCTATTACGGCGGCAAGGTCGATGCCCTGGTGAGCTACCTGGTGACCACTCGCCTGGCCCTGCCGGTGGTGATGGTGGCCCTGGCCGCCGCCTCCCTGGTGGGCGGCTCGCTGAAGGTGGTGGTGATCCTGCTCGGCTGCCTGCTGTGGGATCGCTTCGCCGTGGTGGTGCGCGCCGCGGTGCAGCAGATCCGCGACGCCGAATACGTCGCCGCC
>NZ_VEJQ01000017.1:0-114425 GCF_007680745.1 Pseudomonas sp. DE0010 | reverse complement strand
CGAATTGCTTGATTCGATTTGTTAAAGAGCGTTTGGTTGAGCCTGTTTCGTCTCAACCGAGGCGCGCATTCTACGCTTTCCTCATTGCCTGTCAAGCGTTTGTTTTGAAGTTTTTTAAAGCGCCTTACTCGAAGACTTGAAACTTCAACCGCTGACCGACTTCCCCGCCGCGTTACTCGCTGCGAGGTGGCGAATAATACGCGCTTTGAATCTTGAGTCAACCCTTTGATTTAAAAACTTTTGCACGCGTACCGCCCCACTCCCCGCAACTTAATGAGGCTGAGGTGAATCTGTAGATAAACCCACCACGGAGCGTAGCGGTAATGAGCGAGGCGCAAAGCGAGAAAACCCCGGGCCTGTCTGCAGACGAACAACAGGAGGTCAGCTCCAACCAGCCGCCACGTGCGGCAGTGCTCCACGAAACCATCCGGTTGCAGGGCGACCAGGAACTGGAACGTACATTGGCTGCGCTCTGGTGGTCAGCCCTTGCCGCTGGTTTGTCCATGGGGCTGTCACTGATGGCCATGGGTCTTCTGTACTCGCGTCTGCCCGACGGCGAGAGCGCGCAGGTCATCGCCAGTATCGGCTACAGCGCCGGTTTCCTGGCCGTCATCATCGCACGGCAGCAGTTGTTCACCGAGAACACTCTGACCGCCGTCCTGCCGGTGATGACGACGCCAACGCTGGGCAACTTCGGTCGCCTGCTGCGTCTCTGGGGCGTGGTCCTGGCCGGCAACCTGGCCGGCACCTTGCTGGTGGCCTGGGTAATGCTCGAACTGCCCATCTTCGATACCAAGACAGACATCGCCTTCCTGGAGGTGGGGCGTAAGGTGATGGAAAACGACGTCAGCCAGATGTTTGCCAAAGGCATCGTGTCCGGCTGGATGATCGCCACCATGGTCTGGATGATCCCCTCCATGGAGCATGCCAAGATCTGGATCATCCTGGTCATCACCTACCTCATGGCATTGGGCGACTTCACCCACATCGTGGTGGGGTCGGTAGAGGTTTCGTATCTGGTCTGGGCAGGTGAGGAGACCTGGAGCAACTTCCTGCTGCACTTTGCCCTGCCTACGCTGGCCGGCAACATCATCGGCGGCAGTTTCATCTTTGGCCTGATCAGCCATGCCCAAGTGCGCAGCGACAGCGGCAAATCACCCTCGCAGTTACTCAAAGATGAACAGCCCTCGCGAAAACGCCAAGACGATCAGCAAAAGTGAAACGTAGCCTTACGGCGTGCGGGTAACATCTCCTCTTCTTCTATAAGGAAGCTGGGCAACGGCGTGCCGACAACGCTGCCCAGCTTTCCCGTCCTCTTTCAGGTCCCACCTCGACTGCTCGCATCACCCGTGATTTGGCTTGCAAGGCCATGTCTCGTGCGCCGCCCATGGCCCAGAATACTCGCGCACGTTAAGCAATAAGCGCCCCGATAGAGATCACACCCATGGACACACGCACCGGCAAGGGCCTTTCGTTTGCCAAACGGATTTATCTGCCACGGGTACTGGGCAAGGGTGTGGGGCTTTTCGCGGTAATGGCCGCAGTGGAACCCTTGTCTCCCCCCGCCTGGGTTTGGGCATTCATGCTGTTCAACGGCTTGCTATGGCCACACTTGGCCTATCTGTGGGCGGCCCGGTCCAAAGCCCCCTACCAGGCCGAGCAACGCAACTTTTTTCTTGATTCGCTAATGGGTGGGTTCTGGGCCGGTGCCATGCAGTTCAATCCGCTGCCGACGGTCACCGTTCTATCGATGATCACCATGAACAACGTCGCAGCCGGCGGCAAGGCCTTGGCAATTCGCGCAGGCATGGCGCAAGTGGCAGGCATGCTTACGGCTTGCGTCTTGCTGGGGGCGGGATTTCAACCCGACGCCACCGCCTTTCAGGTCTATGCTTGCCTGCCGATGCTGACGTTGTACCCGGCGGCGCTAGGGTGGGTTTGCTATCGACTGGCGATCAAGCTGGCCGAGCACAAACGCCGACTCAACACCCTCAGCCTGACCGATAGCCTGACCGGGCTGCTCAACCACGGCGCCTGGAAAGACCTTCTGGCGAGGCGTTTTCACGGCTGCAGGAAACAGCGCGGTGAAGCGGTAGTTGCCCTGATCGACATTGATCATTTCAAGACCATCAACGACACCTTCGGCCATGTAGTGGGCGATCAGGTGCTGCGCCAGGTGAGCATCGAGTTGCGCGGCGCCCTGCGCGAAGGCGACAAGGCCGGTCGCTACGGGGGCGACGAATTTTGCGTGATACTGCCGAGCACCACCGAAGCCCAGGCCTGCCAGGCCATGGAGCGCCTGCGCGAGCGCGTGGCGGCCTACCGCGACCCGCAGACGCCGCACCTGCGCATCAGCTTGAGCATTGGCCTGTGCCCGTTCGACCCCTCGCTGGAGACGCCGGACGGCTGGTTACGCCAGGCGGACACCGCTTTGTATGTAGCCAAGCGCAACGGTCGGGATCGCGTCATGGCCACTCATCAAGCCGATACCAGCATGACGCCTCCTGCCGAGCCCCCCGTCTTCATATCGCTGGCGCGATGACACCTGCCGGGTGCAAGCGCCGCTCGGCCACAATCTCCGGCAGGTCGTGCCGACGAAGGTAGGCCCTGAGCGGCTCACTCACATTCAACCGTTCATCCATGCGTTGCTCCAGCAACAGGCCCAGCCGCTCGCGACACAAGGCCATGCGATGCCCCTGTTCGGGTCGCCATACGAACTCGCTGCAGGGGATGATGCTGTCGTCGGCGATATCCATGCCAAAGGCATCCTCGGAGAAACGCACGATATAAAGGCCGCGTTTACCGTGAAAGCCGACGAAGCCCTTGAGCTGCTCGGCTGCATTGCAGATATCCTGGGATGTAATGGTCATGCCCCACCTCACGATGAATGGAACGTGCTGCGCAGCCATCAAACGGGAATGCTTGCCGCTGCCAGCCACGCCCGCGGGTATCGGCCCACGTCGCCGGAACAAATGCCAGGCAAAAAAATGGGCGACCGAAGTCGCCCTAAATGCCTTGCGTGCTCATGGATCGGGAAGATCAAGGACGCTTGCGCTTGCTCGAGTCCTTCCAGATGAAAATGCCTAGACCGGCGAAGAAAGCCACCATCAACCCCACCGTTACCACCCCTGCGATAACCACGTTGTCGAAGAACATGCCGACCTCTCCATTTGTTTGCCGTTGTCCGATGGGAGAACAGTAACCAATGCCAGGCGGGAGAAAATTGACCAGGGTCAATGACGCCCGGGGACGGGCGCGTGGGGCGGGTGCAGGGTTGACCTGCGTCAAGCATCAGCGCTTCTTGGGCTTGCGCTTGGACTTCTTCTTGACAGCATTCAAGGGCAGTGCCTGCTCGAAGGCATCGCGCATCTCGTTCAGGCGCTTCTCCTTGATGTCATGCACACGGCGTGCACGTTCGGCATCGAAATCAATGAGATTGTCTTGGCTCATACTGGGCTCTACACACTACGGATACTGCATGATGGGGCCAGAACCAGACGCTTGCCAGTCCCGTTTCATACTTCGATGTCCACCAGCAGCCCCTGGCGCACGGGCTCATCCATCAAGGGCACCACTGGCACGGTATTGTCGGCGTTGACCTCATGGCCCGGCAACGCGTCGAATCGCTCATCGTTACCTTTGCCTTTACCCTCGCGTTGCTGCTGTCGGCGCTGCTCCTCGCGCAGCAGCAACTGCTGGTCCTGCGGGTCACGCTGGCGCTTGAGGTCGATTGCACTTTCACCGGACGCAGGCTGCGCCGGCACTACCGGCTTTATATCCGGGGTCGGTTTGACCGGGTCCTGCTGCGAGGTGACCGGGGCAGCGCTGAGCGGAATGATCGGTGGCAGCATGGCGGTTCTCCTGTACCCCTGTATCGGCAGCCCTGCTGCTGCCTTGAAGTCATGGACAACATTTAGCCCGGTTCGTCCGCCGCCTCATCCTGGTCCTGCAAGGCGGTTTCGCTCCAGGGACGCTGGTAGACCTGCTGCCACACTGCATCCATATGGGCCCGAACCCAGGCCGGGGCGGCCTTGAGCGAGGCACTGTCCTGGCGCTCGCCGCCGATCGGGTCTTCGCCTGCCGGGGTGATCAGCGACTGGCCCGTGATGCTGTAGACCCTTTGCCCGTCCCGCATCTCGATGGCGATGTCATGGGGCTCGACACCTCCTCCGCAGAAGGCATGGCTGGCCACCGTCACCTCGGCCGTACCGTTCTGGTCGAGGTCGGCCACGCCGCTGACATCGGTGTAGAAGTCCACATCCAGGTCCAAACCCGGACACGTGGTTTGCTGATCGATCTGCCAGCGCGCCTGGAAGGCTTCCTGCGCTTTGCTTCGGCCGTACAAGGTGGCCTTGAGCACGACCTTGTCCACTTCCTGCTCACTTTCAGGGTCGCTGGCCTGGCCATCGACACGGCTCAAGACCAACAGCCCTTCGCCGTCCCTGTCCCGGTAGTGCACACTCTTGAGCGGTGCCTGCACGCCCAGCACCTCCAGCTGCTCCATGGGGATAGGCGGCAACATTTCGAAGGTCTTCGGCTTGCATCCTGCCAGGAGCAGACCGCCGACCGTGAGGCTCAAGATAACGCAAAGAGGCTTGGCAGGCATGGGATGCATAACCCTCGTCGGCACGGCAGGAAGCGACGAAACGGCTAGACTGATGCACCGGCCGAGACCGTTCGGCACCCTCAGGTGCACTCGGCACTTTGGTCTGCCCGGCCGATCCGTTAACATAATCGGCTTTTTCATCGCGGGAGTGCAGGCAGTATGGCGCAGCAGTATCAACCGGGGCAACGCTGGATCAGCGACAGCGAGGCAGAGCTCGGCCTGGGTACCATCCTGGCGCAGGATGGCCGCCTCCTGACCGTCCTCTACCCGGCCACTGGCGATACCCGCCAATATTCCCTGCGCAATGCGCCGCTGACACGCGTGCGCTTCTCGCCAGGTGACCAGATCACTCATTTCGAAGGCTGGAAACTGACCGTGCGGGAAGTCGAGGACATCGACGGCCTGATGGTCTATCACGGGCTCGACGGGCAGAATCAGCCCCGCACGATGCCGGAGACCCAGCTGTCGAACTTCATCCAGTTCCGCCTGGCCAGCGACCGCCTGTTCGCCGGCCAGATCGACCCGCTGTCCTGGTTCAGCCTGCGCTATAACACCCTGCAGCATACCAGCAAGCAGATGCAGTCCACGCTGTGGGGCCTGGGCGGCTGCCGTGCCCAGCCCATCGCCCACCAGTTGCACATCGCCCGCGAAGTAGCCGACCGCAGCGCACCTCGCGTACTGCTCGCCGACGAAGTGGGCCTGGGCAAGACCATCGAGGCAGGCCTGGTGATTCATCGCCAACTGCTGACCGGCCGCGCCAGCCGGGTGCTGATCCTGGTGCCCGAGAACCTCCAGCATCAATGGCTGGTGGAGATGCGCCGGCGCTTCAACCTGCAGGTCGCCCTGTTCGATGCCGAACGGTTCATTGAAAGTGATGCCAGCAACCCCTTCGAGGACGCCCAGCTCGCGCTGGTCGCGCTGGAGTGGCTGGTCGACGACGAGAAAGCCCAGGATGCGCTGTTCGCGGCGGGCTGGGACCTGATGGTGGTCGATGAGGCGCACCACCTGGTCTGGCACGAGGAACACGCCAGTGCCGAATATGCACTGGTCGAACAGCTGGCCCAGGTCATTCCCGGCGTGCTGCTGCTCACTGCAACCCCTGAACAATTGGGCCAGGACAGCCATTTCGCGCGTCTGCGCCTGCTCGATCCCAACCGTTTCCATGACCTGGCGGCCTTCCGCGCCGAAAGCGAGCATTACCGCCCGGTGGCCGAGGCGGTGCAAGAGCTGCTGGACGAGGGACGCTTGTCGCCAAAGGCCCACGCCACCATCCAGGGTTTCCTCGGGGCCGAGGGCGACGCACTGCTCGCGGCGGTCAACGACGGGGACAGCCAGGCCAGCGCCCGACTGATCCGCGAACTGCTCGATCGCCATGGCACCGGACGCGTGCTGTTCCGCAACACCCGCGCCGCCATCCAGGGGTTCCCTGAGCGGCAGTTGCACCCTCACCCACTGCCCAACCCAGAGCAGTACGCCAGCTTGCCCGAGGGCGAACACGCCGAGCTTTACCCTGAGGTGGCGTTCCAGTCCCAGGCGGACCAGGCGCAGGAAGAGCGCTGGTGGCGCTTCGACCCGCGGGTCGACTGGCTGATCGACACCTTGAAAATGCTCAAGCGTACCAAAGTGCTGGTCATTTGCGCCCATGCCGAGACCGCCATGGACCTGGAGGACGCCCTGCGCGTACGTTCCGGGATTCCGGCTTCGGTCTTCCACGAGGGCATGAGCATCCTGGAGCGCGACCGCGCGGCGGCCTACTTCGCCGATGAAGAATTCGGCGCCCAGGTGCTGATCTGCTCGGAAATCGGCAGCGAGGGGCGCAACTTCCAGTTCGCTCATCACCTGGTGATGTTCGACTTGCCTGCCCATCCCGACCTGCTCGAACAACGTATCGGCCGTCTGGACCGTATCGGCCAGAAGCACACCATCGAGTTGCACGTGCCGTACCTGCAAGGCACGCCGCAAGCGCACCTGTTCCAGTGGTACCACGAAGGTCTCAACGCCTTCCTCAACACCTGCCCCACCGGTAACGCCCTGCAGCATCAGTTCGGCCCCCGCCTGCTGGCACTGCTCGACAGCGATGACAGCAAGGCCTGGGACAGCCTGGTCAACGAAGCGCGTAGCGAACGTGAGCGGCTCGAAGCCGAGTTGCATACCGGCCGTGACCGCTTGCTCGAACTCAATTCCGGTGGTGCCGGCGAAGGTGAAGCGCTGGTCGAGGCCATCCTCGAGCAGGACGATCAGTTCGCCCTGCCGATCTACATGGAAACCCTGTTCGATGCGTTCGGTATCGACAGTGAAGACCATTCGGAAAACGCGCTGATCCTAAAGCCCAGCGAGAAGATGCTCGACGCCAGCTTCCCCTTGGGCGATGACGAAGGTGTGACCATCACCTATGACCGCGGCCAGGCGCTGTCGCGTGAAGACATGCAGTTCCTGACCTGGGAGCACCCGATGGTGCAAGGCGGCATGGACCTGGTGCTGTCCGGCTCGATGGGCAATACCGCCGTGGCGCTGATCAAGAACAAGGCGCTCAAGCCTGGGACCGTGCTGCTCGAGTTGCTGTTCGTCAGCGAGGTGGTCGCGCCGCGCAGCTTGCAACTGGGCCGGTACCTGCCGCCAGCCGCCCTGCGCTGCCTGCTTGATGCCAACGGCAATGACCTGGCGTCGCGGGTCGCATTCGAGACCCTGAACGATCAGCTCGAAAGCGTACCCCGTGCCAGTGCCAACAAGTTCGTCCAGGCTCAGCGCGACGTACTTGCAAAGCGCATCGGCAGCGGCGAAGAAAAGATCGTCCCGCTACACGAGCAACGGGTGGCCGAAGCCCAACGGCGCCTGGCCGCCGAGGCCGACGAAGAGCTCGCCCGCCTGGTGGCACTGCAAGCGGTCAACCCAAGCGTGAGGGACAGTGAAATCGACGCGTTGCGCAAGCAGCGCGAAGAAGGCCTGGCCATGTTGGCCAAAGCAGCGCTGCGCCTTGAAGCGATCCGCGTGCTGGTCGCAGGCTGACCGCAGTGGGCCCGCCTGACCTGCAGCGCCCTTACCCGTCCTGGGATGAGGCCGCTGCAGGTCAGACCGTCCCAACCTCGCGCGGTTTCCCTACCGCGCGCTTGGTCAGCACCTAGTCCTGGCGTTTGACTCGATACTGCTCGACCAAGGTCGAAGGGTCCTGGTCCAGGTAACCCTGACTGCCGTGCAAGCGCATCAATTGGGCAGCCAGACCCGTCAGCGGCGTCGCCGCGCCCTGTTCGCGTGAAAACTTAACGGCACCATCCAGGTCCTTGAGCAGCGTTCGTACATGCCACTTGATGGGAGCGAAACGGCTTTCTGCCATCTGCGGGGCCAATATCTGCAAAGGCTTGGAATCGGCAAATCCGCCTGCCAGGGCCTGGGCGATCAACCCGGCGTCCACCCCGGAACGCTCGGCCAGCGCGATGACCTCGGCAATGACCAGGGCGTTGCACGCCACGATCATCTGATTGCAGGCCTTGGTCACCTGGCCAGCGCCAACGCCTCCCATGTGCGTCACCCGCTGACCAAGCACCTCCAGCACTGGGCGAGCACGCGCCAAGTCAGCTTCCTCTCCGCCCACCATGATAGCCAGGGTACCTGCCTGCGCGCCCACCGTGCCTCCGGACACCGGGGCATCCAGCCAGGCCATCCCACACAAGGCGCCCAGTTGGGCTGCCATTTCCCGGGTAGCGCCAGGCTCCAGGCTGGAAAAATCCACCAGTAGCTGGCCCTGCTGCGCGCCTGCAGCAACGCCCTGATCGCCAAATACCACCTCGCGCACCACGGCGGTATCGGCCAGGCATAGCAATACCATGTCCACCTGCCGTGCAAGCTCGGCGGGGCTTGCGGCCAGTCGTGCGCCTGCGGCAACCAGCGCCTGGCATTTTTCCGGGCTGCGGTTCCATACCCACAACCGATAGCCGGCCGCCAGCAGGCGCTTGCACATCGGCAGGCCCATCAGACCGACACCAGCGAAACCAAGCGAAGGTAATGCGTTGCTCATCAGGTACTCCTGGCTAAAAAGGGGCTGGGGCAACGCCGCGCTGCGTGACTGCGGCGATGACCACCTTTACGCATGCCGTAAACTGTTACCGCCACGCCGAATTGTTACTTACCTCTACCTCAATTGAGCAATCACGAGCACCCAAAAGAGGCGCCTGCGCGTTTTCGCGCACCAAAAAAGCACAAGGCTGCTATTCACTGCCTGACTTGAATGACGATGAACGGCGACACGACCACCGCCCAGATCTCTGGATCGCGGGTTTGCAGTTCACTGGCTTGCTCGGCCGTAACCGGGCCGACAGTGCCATCAGTGCGCCACTTATCGAAGATATCACTGCGGTTTTCGGCCATTGCCGTGGCCACGGTGATCAGATCCAGGGCGGGATCGACCCAAATCAGGTCACCTTTTGCCCAGAACCTTTCCAGGGCTTTCCACTCGATGGTGGCGGTTTCTCCGAGCAGTTTGGCATAGAGGGTGCTTGTTCGATCAGTCATGGGAATATCCGCTGGAAATCTGGCTTTGAAAGGGCCGGCATTTTTGCAGAAAAACCTGGTTTCAAATATGCAATTGGCTGGCAGGCCGCGTCTTTTCGAAGTGCGACTGCCAAGATAGGCCATCTGATGGCGCCTTTTTGTACTTTAGTGTCAAGCAAGCGACAACCGTGAAACCAGGCGCTTTTTGCCCGCTTTTCAAGCGCGCAGACAGCGCTCTACACTGTACCGGTACAGTTCCGGGACATGTTCCGGGGGAAGGTGGGCTTGCGCGTTGGCATGACCACGCCGCAACCCGCCTGGTCTGTAGCCCTGGCCGCCAGGACTATAAGAATTACAACAGAATGAGTGGAGCACTATGATCAAGATTTCCAAGCTGTTCGCCGCAATGGTTCTGGCCGGGGTAGCCAGCCATTCGTTTGCCGCCGATACCATCAAGATCGGGATCGCCGGGCCCAAGACCGGCCCCGTGACCCAGTATGGCGACATGCAGTTCATCGGTGCCAAGCAAGCCATCAAGGACATCAACGCCGCAGGCGGTGTCGATGGCAAGATGCTCGAAGCCAAGGAATACGACGACGCCTGCGACCCTAAACAGGCCGTGGCCGTCGCCAACAAAGTGGTCAACGACGGCGTCAAGTTCGTCATCGGCCACCTGTGCTCCAGCTCCACCCAGCCAGCGTCCGACATCTACGAAGACGAAGGCGTGATCATGATCACCCCGGCGGCAACGTCCCCGGAAATCACCTCCCGCGGCTACAAGCTGATCTTCCGCACTATCGGCCTGGACAGCGCCCAAGGCCCTGCCGCCGGCAACTACATCGCCGACCACGTCAAGCCCAAGGTGGTCGCGGTACTGCACGACAAACAGCAGTACGGTGAAGGCATCGCTACGGCCGTCAAGCAGACCCTAGAGCAAAAAGGCACCAAGGTTGCCGTGTTCGAAGGCCTTAACGCCGGCGACAAGGACTTCTCGTCCATTATCCAGAAGCTCAAGCAGAACAACGTCGATTTCGTGTACTACGGCGGCTACCACCCAGAGCTGGGCCTGATCCTGCGTCAAGCGCAGGAAAAAGGCCTGAAAGCCAAGTTCATGGGCCCGGAAGGCGTGGGTAACGACTCCATTTCGCAAATCGCCCAGAACGCCTCCGAAGGCCTGCTGGTCACCCTGCCCAAGTCGTTCGATGCCGACCCTGAGAACAAGAAGATCGTCGACGCGATCAAGGCTGACGGCAAGGACCCGAGCGGCCCGTTCGTCTTCCCTGCCTACTCGGCCGTCGAGCTGATCGCCCAAGGCATCAAGGCCGCGAAATCCGAGGACACCGATAAGGTGGCCGAGGCCATCCACAGTGGCTCGTTCAAGACCCCTACCGGCACCCTGACCTATGACGACAAGGGTGACCTCAAAGACTTCAAGTTCGTGGTTTACGAATGGCACTTCGGCAAACCGAAGACTGAAGTCTCCCCTCAGTAACAAGCGTGACTAATAGCTGACCGAGAAGCCCACTGTGCGAGCAGTGGGCTTTGTTTTACGAGGTTCATGGGCCCGCCCCCGCGATCCGGGGACGGGCTCACCTGAAAATCTTAAAACCGTCACCCGCGGTTTCCTGGCCGTACCCCGGCCAGCGAAATGCAAATCAGGTTTTTAGGAGCGCTGTAATGCCTGAGATCTACCATTTCTTCCAACAACTGGTTAATGGATTGACCATCGGCAGCACCTATGCCTTGATCGCCATCGGCTACACGATGGTGTACGGCATCATCGGCATGATCAACTTCGCCCATGGCGAGGTCTACATGATCGGCTCGTATGTGGCGTTCATCGCCTTGGCGGGTCTGGCCATGATGGGTATTCATTCGCTGCCGATCCTGATGACCGTTGCCTTCGTCGCGACTATTTTCGTGACCAGTGCCTATGGCTACAGCATCGAACGGGTTGCCTACCGCCCACTGCGCAACAGTAACCGGCTGATTCCGCTGATTTCTGCCATCGGTATGTCGATTTTCCTGCAGAACACCGTGCTGTTGTCCCAAGACTCCAAGGACAAGTCCATTCCCAACCTGATTCCGGGCAGCTTCTCGTTCGGACCAGGCGGCGCAGAAGAAGTCCTGGTGTCCTACATGCAAGTGCTGGTGTTCGTGGTAACACTGGTGGCCATGACCCTGCTGACCCTGTTCATCTCCCGTTCGCGACTGGGCCGCGCATGTCGCGCCTGCGCCGAGGACATCAAGATGGCCAACTTGCTGGGCATCAACACCAACAACATCATCGCCCTCACCTTCGTCATCGGTGCTGCCCTGGCGGCTGTCGCGGCCGTGCTGCTGAGCATGCAATACGGGGTCATCAACCCCAACGCCGGCTTCCTGGTTGGCCTGAAGGCCTTTACCGCCGCGGTGCTAGGCGGTATCGGCAGCATTCCGGGCGCCATGCTCGGTGGGCTGGTGCTGGGTGTGGCCGAAGCGTTCGGCGCCGACATCTTCGGCGACCAGTACAAGGACGTCGTGGCATTCGGCTTGTTGGTTCTCGTCCTGTTGTTCCGGCCGACCGGCATCCTGGGCCGCCCGGAGGTTGAAAAAGTATGAACAAGAATCTCAAACCGGCGTTTTTCAGCGCCTTGCTGGTATGGGCCGTGGCCTTCCCGGTGCTGGGCCTGAAGCTGAGCATCGACGGCATCAGCCTGGTGGTGCATAGCCAGGGCTCGTTCACTATCAGCATCATCGCCGTGTGCTCGGTGCTGATGTTCCTGCGCGTGCTGTTCGACCGGCAGTGGAGCTCGGTGATGGGCCGACGCTCGGACCGCAAGCTGATTCCACCTGCGCTGAGCAACTACCTGACCCTTCCCAAAACCCAGCGCTGGGTGATTCTTGGGCTGGTCGTGGTGGCCCTGATCTGGCCCTTCTTCGGCTCGCGCGGCGCGGTCGACATCGCCACCCTGATCCTGATCTACGTGTTGCTCGGCCTTGGCCTGAACATCGTGGTCGGCCTGGCCGGGTTGCTGGACCTGGGATATGTGGGCTTCTACGCCGTGGGTGCCTACAGCTACGCCATGCTGTCGCACTATCTGGGGTGGAGTTTCTGGGTCTGTCTGCCGATTGCCGGACTGATGGCCGCCACCTTCGGCTTCCTGCTCGGTTTTCCGGTGTTGCGCCTGCGGGGTGACTACCTGGCGATCGTGACGCTGGGCTTCGGCGAGATCATTCGCCTGTTCCTGCGTAACCTCACCGACTGGACCGGTGGCCCCAACGGCATCAGCAACATTCCCAAGCCCGAATTCTTCGGCCTTACCTTCGAGCGACGCGCCGCCGAGGGCATGCAAACGTTCCACGAGTATTTCGGCCTGCCCTACAACTCGATCAACAAGGTCATCTTCCTGTACCTGGTTGCACTGTTGCTGGCACTGCTTGCGCTGTTCGTGATCAACCGCCTGTTGCGCATGCCCATCGGCCGTGCCTGGGAAGCGTTGCGCGAAGACGAGATCGCCTGCCGTGCCCTGGGCCTGAACCCCACCGTGATCAAGCTCTCGGCCTTCACCCTGGGTGCCTGCTTCGCAGGCTTTGCCGGCAGCTTCTTTGCCGCTCGCCAAGGGCTGGTGACGCCGGAATCGTTCACGTTCATCGAGTCGGCCATCATCCTGGCCATTGTGGTGCTCGGCGGCATGGGCTCGCAGCTGGGCGTGATCCTCGCCGCCATCGTCATGATCCTGCTGCCGGAGCTGATGCGCGAATTCAGTGAATACCGGATGCTGATGTTCGGTGCACTGATGGTGCTGATGATGATCTGGCGTCCGCAAGGTCTGCTGCCAATGCAACGTCCCCACATGGAGCTGCGTCGATGAGCCGCGAAATTCTGCAAGTCAGCGGCCTTAGCATGCGCTTCGGCGGCTTGTTGGCGGTCAATGGCGTTGGCCTGACCGTCAAGGAAAAACAAGTAGTGGCGCTGATCGGTCCGAACGGCGCCGGCAAGACCACGGTGTTCAACTGCCTGACCGGTTTCTACCGGCCCAGCGGCGGCACCATCCTGCTCGATGGCGAGCCCATCCAAGGCCTGGCCGGGCACCAGATCGCGCGCAAAGGGGTGGTACGCACCTTCCAGAACGTGCGCCTGTTCAAGGAAATGACGGCGCTGGAAAACCTGCTGATCGCCCAGCACCGGCACTTGAACACCAACTTCTTCGCCGGGCTGTTCAAGACCCCGGGGTTTCGCCGCAGTGAAAAGGAAGCCATGGAGCGGGCGCAGTACTGGCTGGACAAGGTCAACCTGACCGAATTCGCCAATCGCACCGCCGGCACCCTCGCCTACGGCCAGCAACGGCGCCTGGAAATCGCCCGCTGCATGATGACCCGCCCGCGGATCATCATGCTCGACGAGCCGGCTGCCGGGTTGAACCCGAAAGAGACCGAGGACCTCAAGGCATTGATTGCCTATTTGCGTGAATCACACAACGTGACCGTGTTGCTGATCGAGCATGACATGAAGCTGGTGATGAGCATTTCCGATCACATCGTGGTCATCAACCAGGGCACGCCCCTGGCCCACGGCACGCCCCAGGAAATCCGCGACAACCCTGAAGTGATCAAAGCCTACCTGGGGGAAGCGTAAATGCTGAAGTTCGAGAACGTTTCCACTTTCTACGGCAAGATCCAGGCGCTGCACAGCGTCAACGTGGAGATCAATCAGGGCGAAATCGTCACCCTGATCGGCGCCAACGGCGCGGGCAAATCCACTTTGCTCATGACCCTGTGCGGTTCACCCCAAGCCCACAGCGGCAGCATCAAGTACCTGGGCGAGGAACTGGTCGGCCAGCCCTCCTCGCACATCATGCGCAAGAGCATTGCCGTGGTGCCCGAAGGCCGCCGGGTATTCGCCCGGCTGACCGTCGAGGAGAACCTGGCCATGGGTGGGTTCTTCACCGACAAGGGTGACTATCAGGCGCAGTTGGACAAAGTGCTGCAGCTGTTTCCGCGCCTGAAGGAGCGGTATGCCCAGCGCGGCGGCACCATGTCCGGGGGCGAGCAGCAGATGCTGGCCATTGGGCGTGCGCTGATGAGCAAACCCAAGTTGCTGCTGCTCGACGAACCCTCCCTGGGCCTGGCACCGATCATCATCCAGCAGATCTTCGACATCATCGAACAGCTGCGCCGTGATGGCGTGACAGTGTTCCTGGTAGAACAGAACGCCAACCAGGCGCTGAAGATCGCCGACCGGGCCTATGTGCTGGAGAATGGGCATGTGGTGATGCAGGGTACGGGCGAAGGGCTGCTGACCGATCCAAAAGTGCGTGACGCCTATCTAGGCGGTTGATGCCAGCGGGGCCTGCCAGGGCCCCGTTATCTTGGCCCTGCACGCTTGCACCCCCGCTTCACGATCAAACAGCACTGACTGCGCGCAGGTGGCAGCCGTCTATTTATCTTCGCTGGGCTTGTGTTGCCCCTGCCTGCCTCAGTAACGTGACGGCCTCTCGAACACCGGAGCCCGTCATGCGCCTGACCCCTTCCCTGCTACTGACCGCCTTGTTGCCCCTGTTCGCGGGCTGCCAGCTCCTGGCCGAAAAACCCGCCGACCCTGATATCGGCAGCACCCGCATGCAAGGCCAGGTTCACGCTGCCGGTGGGCAGTTGCTATTCAAGCCCTGCAACGAACCACGCAGCTTCGTCATCAACGATGCCGCCGCCACGGGTATCCTGCAGGAAGCAGCGAACCTTGCAACCGGGGCCAACGACACCCTGTTCGCCGACGTGCGTGGCCGGCTTACAGGCAGCAAGCAGGCCAACACCGATGGGCAACTAGACCTGCGCCGCCTGTACCGCCTGGAACACGCCAGCACTGGGTGCATCGACCCCAACTTCAAGCAGCTCACCCTGCGAGCCGGTGGCCACAAGCCTGACTGGGACGTCAAGGCCAATAGCCGGGGCATGGTGCTCAACCGTGCCGACCAACCCCCGCTTGCCCTGCCCTTTCTGGAGGAGCAGGTACCCGGTGGCGGCTTGACGCTGACCAGCGAAGCCAATGGGCAGCGCGTAGAACTCTGGCTGGCGCCACAGCGCTGCATGGACCCGGCCACGGGCGCGTTCAACCATCTGCGCGCCGAGCTGCGCATTGATGGCACGACCCTGCAAGGCTGCGGTTATTACGGTGGCGCGCGCGATGACTGATGACCGGGCGGCTTAATCCTGCCAGTCGAGGCGGCTAAAGCTTTATACTTGGCGGTTTGTGTTAAGCCGCCGGCCGCCCATGGCCGGGATACTGGACCCTGCCATGCTACGAATCACCGAACTCAAGCTGCCCCTGGACCATCCCGATGAAGCACTGCGCGAGGCCATCGTCCAGCGCCTTGGCATCCGCGACGAGCAGCTGATCAGCTTCAACCTGTTCAAGCGCAGCTACGATGCGCGCAAGAAGAACACCGAACTGCTGTTCATCTACACCATCGACCTGCATGCCAGCAACGAAGAAGAGTTGCTGCGCAGGTTCGCCGACGACCATAACGTCGGGCCCGCGCCGGACGTGACCTACAAGTATGTCGCCCATGCCCCTGAGGGCCTGGGCGCACGCCCCATCGTGGTGGGCCTGGGCCCGTGCGGGATTTTCGCCGGTTTGCTGCTGGCGCAGATGGGCTTCAAGCCGATCATCCTCGAACGCGGCAAGGAAGTGCGCCAGCGCACCAAGGACACCTGGGGCCTGTGGCGCAAGAGCGTGCTCAACCCCGAGTCCAACGTGCAGTTCGGCGAAGGCGGCGCCGGGACCTTCTCCGACGGCAAGCTGTACAGCCAGATCAAGGACCCTCAGCATCACGGCCGCAAGGTGTTGGAGGAGTTCGTCAAGGCCGGCGCGCCTGACGAGATCTTGTACATCAACAAGCCGCACATTGGCACCTTCCGCCTCACCGGCATGGTCGAGCAGATGCGCCAGGAAATGATCGCCCTGGGGGCAGAGGTTCGTTTCGAACAAAAGGTCACCGATCTGCTGATCGAAGAAGGCCAGGTTCAGGGCGTGGTGCTTGAAAGTGGGGAGCAGCTGCTTTCACGGCATGTGGTTCTGGCATTGGGCCATAGCGCCCGGGATACCTTCCGCATGTTGCATGCGCAGGGTGTGTACATGGAAGCCAAACCGTTTTCCGTCGGTTTCCGCATCGAGCACCCGCAATCGTTGATCGACAAGGCGCGCCTGGGTAAGTATGCAGGTCACCCCAAGCTGGGTGCGGCGGACTACAAGCTGGTGTATCACGCCAAGAACGGGCGGTCGGTCTACAGCTTCTGCATGTGCCCAGGCGGCACGGTAGTGGCCGCCACCAGTGAACCCGGCCGCGTCGTCACCAATGGCATGAGCCAGTACTCACGCAACGAACGCAATGCCAACTCCGGCATCGTCGTCGGCATCGACCCGGAACGGGACTACCCCGGCGGCCCGCTGGCCGGCATCGAGTTGCAAGAGCGCCTGGAAGCGCACGCCTACGTCATGGGCGGGAGCAACTACCAGGCACCGGCTCAGCTGGTGGGCGATTTCGTGGCTGGCAAGCCTTCGACCGCACTGGGCAGTGTCGAGCCGTCCTATAAGCCTGGCGTGACCCTGGGTGACCTGGCGCCAAGCCTGCCGGCCTTCGCCATTGAGGCAATACGCGAGGCCTTGCCCGCCTTTGATCGGCAAATCAAGGGCTATAACCTGCATGACGCGGTGTTGACCGGGATCGAGACCCGCACCTCTTCGCCGCTTCGCATCACGCGGGGCGAAGATTTCCAGAGCCTGAACGTGAAGGGGCTGTTCCCTGCCGGCGAAGGGGCGGGCTATGCAGGTGGCATTCTGTCTGCAGGGGTTGATGGCATTCGGGTTGCTGAAGCGGTGGCCAAGGCCATGCTGGCCCAGTAACAAGCCCTGAAATGCCGGTACAAAAAAACCCGACCAGGCCAGAAGCCTGATCGGGTTTTTTCAGGGCGTTGATCAGTGCGAGACGCGGCTGGTGCCATCGACCGTCATGATGCGCACACGGTCGCCCACTCGGAAAATCTCGTTTTCCTGCACGGACTGCACATAGGCGCGCATGCTGCCGTCGTCTTCGCGCACCGTGATCTCCACACCCTGGGTACGGGTGATGCCCTCTTCAGCGGCCGAACCGGCCAGGCCACCGGCAACGGCACCAATCACGGCAGCGACGATGCTGCCACGCCCGCCACCGACGGCGCTGCCCGCCAGGCCACCCACTACGGCACCAGCGCCTCCGCCAATCGGCGTCTTGGTACCTTCGATCTTCACAGGGCGCAGCGATTCGATGGTGCCCATGCGCACGGTTTGCACACGGCGGGCCTCATCGCGCGAATAGCTGTCGCCGCTCAAGTTTGACGCACAGCCACCGAGTAGCAGCGCGGTGGCTGTGAAGGTCGCAACCAGCAAAGCGGATTTACGCATGGGTAGAATCTCCATAAGTCAGGTACTCATTAGACGCTGCACATTGACGGCTGTCACGGTACTCACTGCATAAAATTGCTTTCATTCAGCCAGCGTACAGCCAACGCGGTCAGGCAGGGCGCTTACCAATCAGACCAAGGATAACCATGGATTACTTCATCGTCGTGGTCGCCACCCTCGCCGGGTTGGGTTTCCACGCCTGGCTGTACGTGCGCATGCGGCAATGGATGGACCGTGACCTGGCGCTGTCACTGGCAGGTGGCGACCCGCACAAGCAGGCGTACATGCTGCAGCGGTTGCAACATGCGCGTCAGTCGAAGATGGGGCGCAAGGCACTGGCTCAGTGGCTTGCGCAGGAGGCGGCGGCGTATTCGCGCTGAAGAACAGAGCCGATGGGGCTATCTTGTAGCCCCGTGTATCAAGGCGCGAGACGCTCGCGATGCCAGCCTTGGGCCGCCTTGCGGTAGTTGAGGCGGTCATGCAGGCGACTGGCGCGCCCTTGCCAGAACTCGATGCGCTCTGGCAGCAGGCGGTAGCCACCCCAATGCTCGGGGCAGTGAGGCTGGGTGTCGGAGAAACGCGCCTCGGTCGCCTTGACCAGGGTTTCGAGCGCCTCGCGCCCAGCGATCACCTGGCTCTGGGGCGATGCCCAGGCGCCCAGACGGCTGCCCAACGGCCTGACTTGGTAGTAATCGTCCGATTCCTTGGCCGAGACCTTCTCGACACGGCCCTCGATACGCACTTGCCGTTCGAGCGCCGGCCAGAAAAAGGTCATGGCGGCGAACGGGTTGGCCTGCAGCTGCCTACCCTTGGCGCTGTCGTAGTTGGTGAAGAACGTGAAGCCCTGCTCGTCCAGCCCCTTGAGCAACAGCACACGGCAGTGCGGTCGCCCATCGGCATCCACCGTGGCCAGGGTCATGGCGTTGGCTTCCACCGGCACCTGCTCTGTTTGCACGGCATCGCCGAACCATTGGTGAAACAAGGCGAACGGCTCGGCCGGGGCCTGAGCCTCGGTCAGGCCGTCGCGGGTGTAATCGCGGCGCATATCGGCCAGGGATTGGGTCATTGCTGCGTTCCTTGACGATCAGTTGGTCTTCGCAGGGCTGTTGGCAGCTACCTTCTTGTCAGTGGCAGCTTTCTTGGCGGCAGGTTTGGCGGCCGCCGCTTTTTTGCTCGCCGTCTTGGCCGGGGACTTGGCTTTGGCGGCAGGCTTCTTGGCGGCGGTTTTGCCGGCTGGCTTGGCTGCAGCTTTGCTTGGCTGGGCCTTGGCGGCTGGAGCCTTGGTCACAGGTGCCTTGGCATCCTGCACGGCTACCATGGCAGCCGGCGACGGCGTTGGCGTGGCCTGTTGATACTTGCTCAGCAGCGCGACCATGGTGTTCTGTGGGGTCAGCAGCATTTCCACGCGGCGGTTCAGCGCACGGCCTTCGGCACTGTCGTTGGCGGCGCGGGGCATCACCGAGCCCATGCCCTTGAGGATCAGGCGATCACGTTGCAACCCGCTCAGGCGGAAGATGGCCGATACCGAGGCAGCACGCTCAAGGCTCAGCTTCTGGTTGGCAGCCACCACGCCGCTGGTGTCGGCGTGGCCCAGCACCAGCACGGCCGTCTTGGGGTCGCCTTCGACCGTCTTGGCCACGCGGGTGATGGGGCCCAGGGTGACGGGCAACAACATGTTCGGACGGTCAGGGTTGTACGCGCCGTCTACTGGCAAGGTGACTGCCAGTACGTTGTCGCGCCGCTCTAGCTCCAGCTTGCTGTCCTTGATGGCCTCGCGCAGCTTGGGTTCGTATTCGTCCAACCAGGCCTGGGTGGCCTGTTGGTCGATCTTCGGCACCACCGGCCCTTGGGCCTGCTTCTGCTCACCGCCAAATGGCCACCACCAGCGGCTGCTGCTTTCGGATTTGGCGTCGGCCTTGGCGACCTTTTCCGTGACTGCTGCCTTCACTTCCTGTTCGGCGACCTTGTCCGAGCCGAATGGCCACCAGCTTGAACTGGCGCTCTTGGCAGAACCCTCGGGATGGCTGGCGCAGCCGGTGACAGCGGTCAGGCACAGGGCGAGTGCTAAGGTTTTATGTGAAGACATCAGCGATACACCATGAATTAGAAAGAAATTTTGCCCACACTCTTGAGGCGTCGGCATTGAGGATAGTCAAAGAGGCTGGGCAATACCCGCACTAACCGATCAAAGGCATTGCCCAAGTACGCGCACCAGTTTCTGGGCACGAGGGTCCATCAGCACGTAGGGGCCCAAGGTATTGACGACAAAGCCAAAAGCCACATCTCGCTCCGGATCGGCAAACCCGACCGACCCCCCGGCACCGGGGTGACCGAAGGCGCGAGCACCCAAGCCGAAGGTGGCATTGGCTACATCAGGCTGGTCGAGCATGCAGCCCAGCCCGAAGCGCGTCTGGGTCAGCAAGGTCCGGTCCTGGCCCAGGCTGTGTTGGCGAGTGAACGCCTCCAGCAGCTCCGACTCCAGCAGGCTGCCTTCGAGCAGGCCTGCATAGAACCCAGCCAGGCTGCGGGCATTGCCATGGCCATTGGCTGCGGGTTGCTGCATGCGCCGCCATTCAGGTTTGTTGGTACTGGTCAGAATGGCGGGCGGGTTGGTAAACGCCCTTGTAGACAGCGCCTCGGGCTCACGCAGCGTCACCTGCAGCAGGCGCTGGGCAGCGGCGTCACCGGGGTTTCCTTTGCCGCGCGCGATATGGGCCACCCGATGAAACTCCTCGTCGGCCAGCCCCACATGGAAGTCCAGCCCCAGCGGCCGCGCCGTACGCGCCACGATGGAGTCGCCTGGGCCGCGCCCATCTGCGCGCCGAATCAACTCGCCGATCAGCCAACCAAAGGTGATAGCGGCGTAGCCGTGCTCGCTACCCGGTGTCCACCACGGTGTTTGCGCGGCCAGGGCATCGACCATTGCCTGCCAGTCGTAGAGGGCCTCGGCCGGCAGCAGCTCGCGAATCGCAGGCAGACCGGCACGGTGGCTGAGTAATTGTCGAAGCGTGATAGCCGCTTTGCCCGCCTGACCGAACTCAGGCCAATAACGCGCCACCGGGGCATCCAGTTCGAGTTTGCCCTCGCCCACCAGTTGCAAGGCGGTGACGGCGGCAAAGGGTTTGGTGCAGGAAAACAGGTTGGCGATGGTGTCGCTGTGCCAAGGCTGCTGGCCATCCTTGTCGGCGGTGCCCGCCCACAGGTCCACTACCGTTTCACCGCCCACCTGAATGCACAGCGCAGCCCCGCGTTCCTGGGGATCATCGAACAGCGCCGCGAAGGCTTCGCGCACTGCTTCGAATTTCAGCTCAAAATGACCCTGAATCTGCACCCTGTGTTCTCCATGCGGCATGTTGGCAAAAGGGCCTGCATTGTTTCAGTAGTTCGGCCTTTTGCCTACAGGCGCCCATCGCTCGTCACGGCGACGCTGGCGCTTGGCTGTGCGCGCGCAACTGGTCCAATGCCTCGAGATTGCTCTTGCGCACGGCCTGGACGAAGCCTGGGTAGGCGATGTCGGTGATGGCAACCAAACCCAGGTGCCCGTTCTCTGCGTCCAGCAATCGGCCGCTGGCAGGCTGGTCAAGGTACTGGAACCAATGGGCGCCGACGATCGTGGGCTGGGCAAGCGCCGCCTTGAGGAAATTGCCATAGGCAGGCCCGCGGTCTTCCTCGCGTGCGACCTCCACCGGCCCCGGCCAGAACGGCCCGCGATCGCGCGAGCCGAACTGGAACTCGGACACCAGCACCGGCTTGTCCAGCTCCGCCAGGCGCGCGAAGTCATAGCCGTCCTGAGGCTTGAGGGCATAGAAATTGAAGCTGAGCACATCGCAGAACTCGGCGCAGGCCTTGACCGCTTCGGGCGTACTCACGGCAAACCGCCCGCCCAGCAAGAGGTGATTCGGGGCATGCCACTTGAGCGAGTCGGAGAGGGTCTTGAAATAGGTCTGGGCGAACACCTGCTGGAAATACTGATAGTCGCGTTCGATTTCCGGGTGTTCCGGGCTGGGCAGTGGGGCCTCGAAACCGGGGTCTTCCATCAACTCCCAAGCCGACAGCTCGATGCCCCAGGCCTTGGACAAGCCTTCCTGATTTCGGTACTTGTCACGCAGCTGCTTGAGGAATGCGCGCTTGGCCGGTACGTCGGTGGTCAGGCGCAAGGTACCGTAGGCCAGCCCATAGCGCGCTTTCGGGTCATCGCCCGGGGCCGCCCAGGCCAGCTCGTTGTCGGCAAAATAACCGATCAGCCAAGGGTCATCGCGGTGATCGCGGGCGGCGATGGCCACGGCCCTTTCGGTGGCCATCGCAAAGCGTGGGTCGAAGGGATCGGGCATGCGGCCCCACCAGTCCATGCCGGTGCTGATGCTCGCGTAATCGCCCACGATGGACAGCGGCAAGGTGTAAGGCACGCGCTGGTGCTCGCCCAAGGCCGCATCGCTCCAGTTGCCCAATGTGTTGAAGCCCCAGGCCTGCAGCCGGTCGAGTGTATGGCGCTGCCAGCGGGCGCTGTCCAACTTGGCAGGAGGGCAATTGGCCGGCTGCGCTGGCGCCTGCGGGTCGGCCCCCTGGCACGGTGCTCCGTAGGTGCGTTCGAGATTAGCGGCATAGAAGTCGAACCACTGCCCCTTCTTGAAGGCGCGCCCCTGGGACGAGGCATTGCCGTCATCGTTATTGCCCTGGCCATAGAAGGCGGACAGGTGCTCGCCCTGTTGCGGCAGCGCCTTGAACATCCCCTCGCGCCCCGCCACATACGTGCGCCCGCCATCTGCGGCCACGGCATTGACGCCCAGGGAATAGAACGGGTGCCCCAGCGGCGTCACCAGGTACCAGCGACCCTCGCGTTTTTCGGTGCGGAAGAACCCGGTAGCCTCGAAGGGCGTGCCTGCCGTCACGCCGCCATAGGTGTCCAGCGGCTGCTTATCACGTTCGGCCAACCACCCCTTGATCTGCTGCGGTTCACGCCCGGCGCTCGCCTTGAGCTGCTCATCACTGGCCACTTTCTCAGGCCAGGTGCTGCGCGTGGACTGGCCGTAGGCGTCGATGAGTTCGCGGTAGGCCGCCTGCCACGCCTGGTCGTCATCCTGGATGCCCACGCGCTCGATCAGCAGGCTCTGGGCTGCCTTGGGACCAGGGATGCTCAGGCTGACCGCCGCGACCTGTGCCAGGTCCACCGCGCCCGTGCTGCTGCCGAGTAGCACGCGCTGGCCGCCGAAGCTCCACGGCATGGGCGGGCCTGCACGCAGCCCTTGCTGCAGGGGCGAACGCGCTGTCAACGGCACCATCACCGTTTGCGCAGGCCCTGCCGGCAAGTCGATACGGCTGGTCAGCGTACGGCCGTCACTGCCCTGCACCGTCACATCCAAGGTCAGCGCCCAGGCCATCGCGTTTTGCAGACGCAGGGTCAGGAAGCGGCCGGTGGACCAGTCCCAGGTGCCGCTTTGCGGGCTCATGCGCAAGGTCGGCCGCTCGGCGGCGTTGAACACCACGCGTCGCAACACCTCGCCCTGGGCGGTCTGCTCGGCGTTGTACTGGGGCATGCCGGCATCCACGGTTGCGACATTGACCACCGAGGCCGGGCGCACGAAGCTGAACAACGTCTGCTGCCCCGCCAGCAACGGCGGACTCAACAGCAGGGCGATGACAGCGGGCAAGGTACGGCGAACCATAGGGCGGGGTCTCTCCTTCAGGGCCCTCATGGCCCACGACTGAGGTTGGACAACGTGCCGGCGCAAGCGCTCCGGCCGTCAGGAAATCTCCCGCCGAAATGGCGGCAGCGCATTGAGAATAGCCTTGCCGTAGCGCTGGGTGACCAAGCGCCGGTCCAGCAAGGTGATGACACCGCGGTCCTGCTCGGTGCGCAACAGTCGGCCACATGCCTGGATCAGGCGCAACGAGGCATCAGGCACGGCAATTTCCATGAACGGATTGCCGCCTCGCGCTTCGATCCACTCTGCCAAGGCCGCCTCGACGGGGTCGTCAGGCACGGCGAACGGGATCTTGGCGATGACCACGTGCTCGCAATAGGCCCCCGGCAAGTCGACGCCCTCGGCGAAGCTGGCCAGGCCGAACAGCACGCTGTGCTGGCCGTCGTCGACGCGGGCCTTGTGCTTGTTCAGGGTTTCCTGCTTGGACAAGTTGCCTTGGATCAGCACCAGCTTGCGCCAATCCCGGTCCAGGCCATCAAACACGTCCTGCATCTGCTTGCGTGACGAGAACAACACCAGCGCGCCGCGGGCCTCTTCGACGATGCCCGGCAGCTCGCGAATGATGGCCGCGGTGTGGCCGGCGGCGTCACGGGGGTCGGCCTTGAGGTCGGGCACCCGCAGCAGGCCTGCATCACCGTGCACGAACGGGCTGGGCACCACGCAGGAAACCGCATCGCGGGGCAACCCAGAGCGCATGCGGAAGCGGTCGAACTTGCCCAGCGCAGTCAGGGTCGCAGAGGTGACCAATGCGCCGTGTGCCACGTTCCACAAGCTGCGCCGCAGCATCTCGGCCGCCAAAATGGGGCTGGCATTGACCTCGATGTCGAACAGTGCCCCACTCTCGGCCAAGGTCAGCCAGCGGGCCATGGGCGGGCTGTCCTCGGGGTCTTCGGCGGTGAACGCCGTCCACAATTCCCAGTTGCCCTGGGCACGGGTCTGCAGGCTACCGAACAGTGGGTACCACTCCTCGGCCTGGTGGCTGGCGATGCCAATGCTGACCTCGCCGCCCATGCCTTCCTTTAGCAAGTCGGTCAGGCGAGTGAACACATCGTTCAGGCGGGCAAAGCCTTTTTTCAGCTCGACGCCGACCTCGCGGATTTCATCGGGCACCACGCCACCTGGAAAACGGTAGCGGGGGCGTTCACGCCCTTCGTTGTCTTCGCCTGGACGAAAATCGGCCACCTGCTCGCAGAGCGTGAACATGAACTGCTGCTGGGTGCGGATTTCGCGGGCAAGCTCGGGCACCTGTTCGATCAGCTTGCCCAGATCGCCCGGCAGGGGGTGCTGGGCCAGCAGCTTGGTCAGGTTCTTGGCGGTTTGCTCTAGCCAGTCGGCCGTCGAACGCAACCGTGAATAATGGGCGAAGTGGCCGATGGCCTTGTCTGGCAGGTGATGCCCTTCGTCGAACACGTACATGGTGTCCCGGGGGGCCGGGAGCACCGCACCGCCGCCCAGCGCCAGGTCGGCCAGCACCATGTCGTGGTTGGTGACGATTACGTCTACCTTGCCCATGCCTTCACGGGCCTTGTAGAACACGCACTGCTGGAAATTGGGACAGTGGCGGCCGGTGCATTGGCTGTGGTCGGTGGTCAGCCGTGCCCAGTCCTCGTCTTCGAGGCTGTCTGGCCAACTGTCGCGATCACCGTCCCAACGGTTGCCGGCCAGCTTTTCGATCATGCTGTTGAACAGCTTCAGGCTGCGCTCGTCCACGTCGATGCGAAAACCTTCTTCCTCCAGCAACTGCGCCTGGGAGGTCTGGGCGTGGCCTTCCTGGACCAGGATGTCGAGCTTGGACAGGCACAGGTAGCGGCCCCGCCCCTTGGCCAGGGCAAAGCTGAAATTCAGCCCGCTGTTGCGCATCAGGTCAGGCAGGTCCTTGAAGACGATCTGCTCCTGCAGCGCCACGGTCGCAGTGGCGATGACCAGACGCTTGCCTGCCGCCTTGGCCGCCGGAATGGCCGCCAGGCTGTAGGCAACCGTCTTGCCGGTACCGGTGCCCGCCTCCACCGCCACGACGGCGGGCTCGCCGGCACGGCGGCCTTCGTCGTCGCAGGGAATGTCCCCGAGGACCTTGGCTACCTCGGCGATCATCAGGCGCTGGCCGTAACGCGGCTTGAGGCTCTTGGCTTCGAGAAATCGCGTATAGGCGCCCTGGATGGTGGCTTTGAGTTCAGTGCTGATCATGGTGTGCAGGCGCCCGAAGGGCTGGATATATTTTCAGTATCGCGCATAGGGCGGCTATCATACCCCGCTCACGCTGTTTATGCCGCATGGAGATCCGGATGACTGCCTTTGCCCTGCCCTACACCCTGCACGTTCTGGCCGCCCTGGTCTGGGTGGGGGGCATGTTCTTCGCCTGGATGGTACTGCGCCCGGCAACGGTTGCAGCGCTGGACGGGCCTGCCAGGCTACGGTTATGGGTGGAAGTTTTCCGACGCTTCTTCGGCTGGATCTGGGTGGCCGTGGCGATTTTGGCGATAAGCGGCGTGGGCATGATCCACCTGCGCTTCAATGGCTTCGAAACCGCGCCGCGGTATGTCCAGGTGATGATCGGGGGCGGTATCGTCATGTTCGCCCTGTTCATGCGTATCCAGGCGTTGCTGCTTCCACAAATGAAAACGGCAGTCCAGGCCGAGGATTGGCCGGGGGCAGCGGCGGTGCTGGGGCGCATCCGCCGGATGGTGGGGGTGAACCTGCTGCTGGGCCTGGCCGTGGTCGCCGTGGCCAGTGCCCGCCTGATGTTCTGAGCGTACCCGCAGCGATCAGAGTCGCTGCAGGATCAGCTCGCCAGCAGCCCCGGCAAGGCCTGGCTGACCCGGTTGCCCGGCGCGGCCACTGTGGCCCGGCGAGGTGCGGTAGACCAGGCAACCCTTGCTCGCACCGCCCTTGCCCGCCTGGCCTGCTGCACCAGGCTTACCCGGCGCGCCCCCGTCAAGGCGCACCCTGATGCGATCGGCCGGGAAAGCCTCGGGTACGCTCAGGCGAATTCGACCACCCGGCGCACCGTCGTGGCCATTGCCGCCGTCATCCCCGTTGAAACCACGGCTGGCACGGCCCCAGGTGCAGCCACCGGCCTGGCCGTTGGCGCCATCGAGCCCGGCGAACCCTGGCGCACCCGCGCCACCGCGGGCATCGATGGACAGTTGTTCGCCCTCTAGCTGGGCAAGCTTGAGGTCAAGCCCGCGCCCTGAACGCGCGGCACGTTCATAGGTCCCAGGCGCGCCCGGCGCACTGAACTCACTGCCAGCACCCAGGGTGGCACTGGCCGCCTCGATCAGGAGCGGGGTATCGGCCGGTGCCACGGCGATACGGGCATCACGGCCCAGCTCCAGCCGATCGACCGTCAGCGAGGCGAGCGTGGCGGGAAGCAGCAAGGTGGCATCGTCCGCCACCCTGAGCTGCTCCAGGTGCACCTCGGCCGACTTGGTTGGCAGGCGGAGCATGGAATTGGCGGGTACTTCCAGGTTCTGTGCCTGCGCAAGCGGCGCGGCCAGCAGGGCGAACAACATCAGATTACGCATTTCGTGGCGCCTCTTGCGCGCGGGGGATGGACATGATGTGGAAAATGCCCGTCAACAGGATCTGCAGACGGTCGAACCAGCGATGGCTACGGCCGCGCAGACTGGCATTGAACACCAGCATTTCGAGCAGGTGCAGCAGCGCCAACATCAAGCCCGTGGCGTTGATCAACAGGTTCAACGGCACAGGTTGCGGCACCATCTGGTTGTACAGCACTACGCCCCAGAAGACTATGGTCAGGAGCTTGCCCAGGCTCAAGATGAATTTCATGCTCTGCCCCACCGTATGGCGTACTGCCGGGATGGCCAACGCGACCGTTTCACAGTAACTGCTCGGTCGGGAACCGCGCCAGCGCATATCCTGCTTGGCAAGGTCTAGTCCCCCGGCCATTACCGCCCAAGGCGATTGCAGAGCGCCCGCGCTGTAACGGTGCGCGGGCGCCATTGCCTCACCGTTGGATCTTGATTTCCGTACGACGGTTCATCGCGCGCCCTTCGGCGGTGGCGTTGTCGGCCACAGGTTGGGATTCGCCAGCCCCGACCACGGACACGAAGCTGTTGCGCGGGATGCCGCTCTCAACCAGATAGTCGGTGACCGAATGGGCACGGCGCTCGGAGAGTTTCTGGTTATAGCTGTCGGCGCCCACGCTGTCGGTGTGGCCGCTCACGCTCAAGCGGGCCGAAGGCGCTTCCTGCTTCAGGCGTGTAGCGATGGTATTGAGGCGCTGCTTGTCGGCAGCGGTGAGCCTTGCAGAGTCGAATTCGAAATGCACGTCGCGGATGACGATCACTTCTTCTTTCTCGACCACCACCTGCTCGACGACCACAGCTTCGACCTGCGGCGCAGGCGGCGGGCAACCGTTAGCATCGACCTGGACGCCGCGCGGTGTACCTGGGCACTTGTCGCGGCTGTCCGGTACGCCGTCGCCATCTTCGTCGCCATCTCCATGGGCCCAGCAATACCCCGCCGCAAGCCCGCCCCCGAGCAGTGCACCCCAACCTGCCCAACTTGAGCTTTCAATAGCGCCAAGTGCCGCGCCGCCCACACCGCCGACCGCCGCACATTTGGGCCAGTCGGTCTTTTGCAAACCCGCGCAACCAGTCAACACACTGGTGAGCAGAACCAGAGGTACAGCTGTGCGTACTATGCTCATTTCATAGCCTCTTCTAGGGGGGAATCGGCATCGTGGCCGATCAGGGCAGTAAAGACGCTGCTTGCGCAGCCTGCCAGCCATTTGCCATGACCGGATGCCATAGCCCTATGCCGACAGGCGCTGGCCCGATAGTCTTGGCTGATCTTGATGAGGACTGCCAATGACCGACGGTTTTTCCCAACGCACGCCACAGCAGGCGCTCGCCGCCTTGCTCGAGCGCGTCACCCCGCAACGCCTGTTGCTGGTGGGCACGCGGTTCCCGGCACTCGACGCCTTCCTGCTGGCCCACCCTGAGGCGAGCCTGGCGAGCGCGCCGCCGGGCCCGCTGCCGGCTGAACTGGCAGCCCAGCGCTTCGACCTGGCGCTTCTGGTCGATTGCCTGGAGCACCTGCCCAAGCGCAACGGGTTGGAACTGCTTGGTGGCATTCGCAATCTCAACGCCAGTCGAGTCGCAGTGCTGGCCGACCTGACGGCCTGCGGCTGGCAGGACACGGACTTCTTCGCCCTGGCCCTGTCGGCCAGCGAGAAGTTTCAGCGCGACCAGCAGGTGTTGAGCCTGTTCACCTATGATCTACATGACTACAAGCAGGTCCCTGACTGGCTGAACGCGCGGTTCTGGGCCAACCCTGAAAACTTCGGCAAATACTGGTGGTGATGATGAGTGTATCGGTCTGCCCATGTGGCAGTGGCAACCTGCTCGACGCCTGCTGCGGGCATTACCACGCCGGCACGCCTGCACCGGATGCCCAGGCGCTGATGCGCTCACGTTACAGCGCCTATGTGCTGGGGCTGGTCGATTACTTGGTGGCGACCACCTTGCCAGCCCAGCAGGCCGGCCTTGATCGCGCCGCCATGGCCGCCTGGAGTGCCCAGAGCACCTGGCTGGGCCTGGAGGTCGAAGATGCCGAGCTGATCGGTGGCCAGCCCGAGCACGGCTTCGTGACCTTCACTGCCCGCTGGCATGACCAGAACGGCGATCATCAGCACCGCGAACGCTCGGCCTTCGTGCAGCACGAAGGCCGCTGGTATTTCATCGACCCCACCGTGGGCCTGAACGCCACGCGCAACGATCCCTGCCCTTGCCAAAGCGGGCAGAAATTCAAGAAATGCTGCGCCAGCTATGTGGGTGGCTGAGCATGATGACCCGCCTGCGTGTCCTGCTGCCTGCCTTGCTGGTGATGCTTCTGGGCGGCTGCGTCAGTTGGGGCGGTGAGCCCTGGCGGCAACCGGAGATCCACCTGGTCAGGGTGGAAACGGTCAAGGCTCGCCTGCTGCAACAGGAATTCGTGCTCCATGTGCGGGTGGAAAACCCCAACGACAGTCGTCTGTTCATCCGCAACCTGTCCTATGCCCTGCGGTTGAACGATGTGCTGCTGGCAGAGGACGAAGCCAGCCTGTGGCGCAGCGTTGGCGGACACGACCAGCGCACCTTCAAGATCACCGCCCGTACCAACCTGTGGCAGCGCCTCAAGCCACTGGCCAAGATGCTCAAGAGCCACCAGCCTTTGAAATACACGCTCAAGGCCGAACTGGGCACCGGCCTGTTGATCCATCGGAACCTGCACTTGTTGCGCGGTGGTGAGATAATGCCCGGCGATCATTACCTGGAGTAACCCTGCAATGTCCCAACAGCCTCACGTTCACGGCCCTGACTGCGACCACGACCACGATCATCACCATGATCACGGCCATGTCCATGGGCCGCACTGCAACCACGGTCACCAGGAGCCGGTGCGCAACGCCCTCAAGGATGTTGGCCGCAACGACCCGTGCCCGTGCGGCAGCGAGAAGAAATTCAAGAAGTGCCACGGCGCCTGACCGCCGCCCCGCCGTTCGACGGCACCGCGCCTGTCCGTTAGCGCTGGCGCGGCGCGGTCTGCAGCTTGGGCGCCGAGGTGCCCGGCTTGGCTGGCAACCCTAGCGCGGTGGCCAGCAACAGCCCCAGGCACAGCACCATGCACAGACCGTTGGTGCCCTTCCAGCCTGCCGTGTCCAGTAACAAGGAAGGCGTAAAGGCCCCGAGCGTGGCACACACGGCAATGGCCAGGTCATTCTTGCCCTGCAGGCGCATCGCGCACGGGCTGTCCTGCAATGCCTGCGCCAGCAGCGCGCCCCCGCCCACATAGGTCAGGTTCCAACCCAGGCCCAGGGCTATCAGGGCCGCGGTCATCACTGCATAACTGCTGGGCCCCATGTTCAAGGCCGTGCTCACCACGAACAGGCCCAACCCTGCGCAGATCGTCACCTTGATGCCCAACCGTTGAATGATGCTGCCTGTGAAGAACGACGGCGCAAACATCGCCACAACATGCCACTGGATGGCCATGCGCACGTCGGCGAAGTCCTGGTGCATACCTTTCATGTGCAGCGAAGCCTGAATCATCAACAGGTTCATGATGCCGTATCCCAGCGCCGCCACGCTCATTGCCACCATCAACACCTTGCGTGGCGCAGGTCGCACCGTCTCGGACGCTTGCAGGCCCTGCTGCGGGCGATTCACCGGCATCTCCTTGGGCAAGCAAAGGGCTATCAACCACGACACGAGCGCCAGACCAATAAAGGCGGCATAGCACAGCGAGAACAGTGGATACCCGCCCACATCCCTGAGCCATCCGGTCAAGGCCGGCCCCACCACGGCCGCGATCACGCCGCCTGCCACCACCAGTGAAAGCGCTCGCGCCTTGAGGTGTTGCGTCAGGTTGTCGGTAGCGGCAAACCGGTTGAAGTTGGCGAACGCGATGTACACCCCCAAGGCACAGTGGCTGAGTATCAAGGCGAAAAAGTGCTGGTGCTGCACGGCCAGGAACCCGCTGACGCCGGATACGGCCAAGGGCAGAGCACCCAGCATGAATGCGCGGCGACGACCGATGCGCCCCATCAGCCACGACACCGGGTAGGTCGCCAGCATCACGCAGAGAAACTGAAACCCGTAGGGCACCGTCGACCACGCAGGATCGGGTGCCAGGGCAGCACCGACAAGCGCTGCCATGGTCACGGACATCACAGCCGTGGTGAGGTTGACCGATTGTGCGATGAAATACAGGTAGGTGCGTGCTGGCAGGGTTTCGCTCATGGCGTGCTCGCTGAAGGCGCAGTAAATGAATGCGCCAAAGCTTCTCACTGATCGGCTGACCACGGGCGAACAGTCGACGCGGTTTCCAGCTAACTGTTAGGCTGTTTTTTCTAACACTGACGGGCCAGTCGATGCGTGCTGACACTCTCCTTCATCAACTCCGGCAGCGTCTGGCTGCCAGCGAATGGCTGCCGGGGCAACGCATGCCGTCGATTCGCAAGCTCACGGCCAGCACGGGTGCCACCTACCACGAGGTCGTGTCCAGCTATGGGCGCCTGGTCAGTGAAGGGTTGTTGACGGCCGTGCCAGGGCGTGGCTACTTCGTGGCCGGTACCACTCGGCCGCCCGCCAAGGACGAGGCGCCCGGGCATATGGCCGGGGACGCGCTGTTCAAGCTGCTGCAAGGCGGCCCGCACTACACCAAGCTCGGCTGCGGCTGGCTGCCCCCTGCCTGGCGCGACACCGAGCTGCTGGCCAAGGCCGTGCGGCGTACGGCGCGCCTGGAGCAAAGCTCGCTGGCCGACTATGGCGACATCCAGGGTTACCTGCCCATGCGCAAGCAGCTGTGCGTGCACCTGCGGCGCATGACCCAGATCGATGTAGGCCCGCAGCAATTAATCAGCACCTTGGGCGCCACCCAGGCCCTGGACCTGGTGGCCCGCCTGCTGATCGCCCCTGGCGATCACGTGTTCGTCGACGAGCCTTGCAACGGCAACCTGGTCAAGCTGATCGAGCTGGCCGGGGGGCACGTGGTCGGCATCCGTCGACTGCAGGACGGTCCCGACCTTGAAGACATGCAGCGGCACCTGGCCCAGCACAAGGTCAAGGCCTTCTTCTGCAACAGCACATTCCACAACCCCACCGGCAGTAACGTCAGCCCGCACAACGCCTTCGGCGTACTGAGACTGGCGATCGAACACGGCTTCTACGTAGTCGAAGACGACGTGTACGGCGACTTCAGCCCGGGTGTGCGCCAGACCTTCGCCGGCTTGGATAACCTGCAGCAGGTCATCTATATCGGCAGCTTCTCCAAGTGCCTGTCCGCCTCCCTGCGCGTGGGTTACATCGCCTGCCCGGCTGCACTGGTCGAACCGCTCATGCGCCTGAAACTGCTCACCTGCGTGGCCGTGCCTGCATTCTGCGAGCGCTTCGTCAATACGATCCTCACCGACGGCACCTACGCCAGGCACATGAGCGATTTGCAGCAACGCCTGATTCGACAGCAGGTTCAGACCCAGCGCACGCTGATAGACCGCGGCTGGCGCTTCGATATCACGCCGCACGGCGGCATGTTCCTGTGGGTCCATCACCCCGACATTGCCAACCTGCATCCTTTCTTGCGCCAACTCGAACAGCACGATGTGCTGCTGATGCCTGGCGAATCCTTTGCGATCACGCGCAACTACGTTCGGTACACCCGCATCAACTGCACGCACTTTTCCGACGCCATGGCTGTGCATTTCGAAGTTTGACCCGCTGCAACGCGCCCCTGGATACCCCGGCGTCACGGCCGGGGATTGGCAAATGGCCGACAGGGTCTTGCCACTCATCCAGCGCTGGGCCGATGTGTCGAAATAAAGCCAGGGCAGGCCTTGCACCCAGGCGGCCTGCTCACTACCTTAGCGCCTTTCCATACCCGCTACGCCTTGCAGGAGCCTTGCCATGGCCGCCCCCGCCCTTTTCTTTTTCCGCCCGCGCGCTGCAACGGCTGCCCTGCTGCTCGGTTCACTTGGCCTGGCCGGTTGCCAGACCACTGCCCAACAGGACAGCCTGCCGCCGGCCAGCGGCGTGCAGCCGCTCAAGGGCCTGGCCCAGAACGTGTCAGTCAGGCGCAATGCCATGGGCGCTCCGCTGATCGAGAGCAGCACATTCCATGACGCGCTGTTCACCTTGGGCTACGTGCATGCCGGGGACCGGATCGAGCAAATGGTTGCCATGCGGTTGCTGGCCCACGGGCGGCTGGCTGAAGTGGCGGGCCGCGATGCACTGGATATCGACCGTTTGATGCGCGCCGCCAACCTCAAGCAAAGCGCGGCACAGCTGTACGCCGACGCATCGCCACGGCTCAAGCGCTTCTTCGACGTCTATGCGCGCGGGGTCAACGCCTATCTGTTCCGCTACCGTGACAAGCTGCCGGCGGACCTGGCCAACAGCGGCTACCGCCCCGAATACTGGAAGCCTGAAGACTCCGCGCTGATATTCGCGTTGTATGCCTTCAGCCAGTCGGTCAACCTACAAGAAGAGATCAGCGCCTTGACCCTGGCGCAGAAAGTCGGCAGTGACAAGCTGGCCTGGCTGCTGCCCGGCGCCGCCGACGAACCGCTGGCCGAAGGCGAAGCAGCCAAGCTCAAGGGCCTGGACCTTGCCAGTCAGCTGCCGGGGTTGTCTGCCCTGGCAGCTGCCAGCCAGAAACTGGTGGACCTTGACCTGCTGGGCAGCCCCGGTTCGGCCAACCTGGCCATCGGCCCGCAACGCAGCCGCAGCGGCAAGAGCCTGCTGGCCAGCGACAGCCGTGCAGTCTGGGCGCTGAGCCCGGTACAGATCCACACCAGCAAGTACCAGGTGGCAGGCCTGTCGCTGCCGGGCCTGCCGATCGTGCTGGCTGGCTACAACGGCCAGCTGGCATGGACCAGCAGCGCGGTGATGGCCGACAACCAGGACCTGTTCCTGGAAAAGCTGCGCCACCAAGGCAACCAGGTCAGTTACCTGGCGGACGGCAAATGGGTTGCAGCCAGGGCACACACCGAGACCTTCCTGGTGCGCGGCGAGCGCCCACAGCGCGAAGTGATGCATGACACGCGTCATGGCACGCTACTCGGCCAGCCAGGCAATGCCAGCCTGGGCCTTGCCCTGAACTTGCCGCAGTTCAAAGGTGATCGCAGCCTTGATGCACTGTTCGACCTGACCCGTGCCAAGACCGTGGAGCGCGCGTTCGACAGCACCCGTGATGTCACGGCTGCTGCGCTGAACTTCGTCTTTGCCGAACCTTCGCACATTGGCTGGCAGGTGAGCGGGCGCTACCCCAACCGCCGAGAAGGCCAAGGCCTGTTGCCTTCGCCGGGATGGGATGGGCGCTATGACTGGGATGGCTATGCCGACCCCATGCTGCACCCGTACGACCAGGACCCGACCGCTGGCTGGATCGGCCACGCCAACCAGCGCAGCCTGCCGCGCGGCTACGGCATGCAGCTGTCGAGCAGCTGGTACTACCCGGAGCGTGCCGAGCGCCTGGGCCAACTCGCTGGCAATGGCCGCCTTGATGGCCGCAGCCTGATGGCGTTGCAGAACGACCAGGTCACCTTGTTGGCCGGCAAGCTCAAGCAGATGTTCGACGCGCCAGGCATGGCAGGCCCGCTGCAGCAGGCCATCAATGCCTTGCCCGCCGATCAGCGCGACAAGGCCCGTACGGCGCTGGCCAGGCTCAAGGCGTTCGATGGCCGCTTGAGCCCAGTGTCGTCCGATGCTGCGCTGTACGCTCTGTTCCTCCAGGCCCTTGCCCGTCAGACGTTCCTCGATGAACTGGGGCCGGAGTCCGGGGCGGCCTGGCAGGCATTCGTGAGCAATGCACGCCTGTCGTTCTCGGCCCAGGCCGACCACCTGCTGGGCCGGGATGACAGCCCGTTCTGGGACGACCGCGGTACGCCTCAGAAGGAAGACAAACCCGCCATCCTGGCCCGCAGCCTGGTTGCGGCAATGGACACGGGCATTGCCCAACTGGGCGCCGATCGCAGCGCCTGGCAATGGGGCAAGCTGCACCAATACCAATGGCCTGCACCGGCCTACCACGGGCTGGGTGATGCCATCGGCCGTCCTGCACAGCCTGCAGGCGGCGACTTCAGCACGCTCGCCTTTACCCCCTACGCCTGGGGAAGCGACTTCGTCACCCGCCTGCCGGCATCGGCGCGGCTGATCGTGGACTTCAGCCAGGCTGAACCCCTGCAGGTGCTGACCAGCAGCGGCCAGTCAGGCAACCCGGCCAGCCCGCATCATGGAGATGGCCTCGATGCCTGGTTCAAGGGCCGCTTCGCGGTCATGCCGCTTGCGCCCCAGCATTTCGCACGTGCCTATGGCACCCAGCGCCTGACCCTGGTACCGGGCAAGTAGAAAAGGCCGGCGCCGTGCAGCAGCTGCGACGGTCAAGGGATGAACAAACCACCGGTCGAACTTCCCTTGGCCGCTGCGGCTCCTAACTGGTAACTCCCTACCAGTGCGTGTGCCATGGACCTCGTCATCGCTCGACCCGAAGGCCTGTACTGTCCGCCCGGCGATTTCTACATCGATCCCTGGCGGCCGGTAGACCGCGCCGTGATTACCCACGGCCACGGTGACCACTCGCGTTCCGGCAATCGCCATTACCTCACCGCAGACCCCGGCGCCGGTATCCTGCGCAGCCGCCTGGGCATGGACATCAACTTGCAGACCCTGCCTTACGGCGAGCGCCTGTTGCACCACGGCGTGACCCTGAGCCTGCACCCTGCCGGGCATGTGCTGGGATCGGCACAGGTGCGCCTGGAATATCAGGGCGAGGTCTGGGTGGCCTCGGGCGACTACAAGGTCGAGCCAGACGGCACCTGCGCGCCCTTCGAGCCAGTGCGCTGCCACACCTTCATCACTGAATCGACGTTTGGTCTGCCCATCTACCGCTGGCCGACCCAGGCGGATGTGTTCGCCGGCATCAATGCCTGGTGGCGGGCCAACAGCGAACAGGGCAAGGCCAGCGTGCTGTTCTGCTACGCCTTCGGCAAGGCGCAGCGCATCCTGCATGGCCTGGACCCCAGCATTGGCTCGATACTGGTGCACGGTGCCGTCGAGCCGCTGAACAGGGTGTATCGCGAAGCGGGGGTGTACCTGCCCGAAACCCGCTATGCCGGCGACATTGCACGCAACGACCCGCTGTTGCGCACGGCCCTGGTGATGGCCCCGCCGTCCGCTGGGGGCAGCAGCTGGATGCGGCGCTTCGGCGATTACAGCGACGCGTTCGCCAGTGGCTGGATGCTGCTGCGCGGCACCCGGCGCAGACGCGGTGTAGACAAGGGCTTCGTGCTCTCGGACCACGCCGATTGGCCTGGGCTGCTGTGGGCCATCGGCCAGACGGGCGCCGAACGGGTCATGGTCACCCATGGGTCGGTGGGCGTGCTGGTGCGTTACCTGAATGAACAGGGGCTCGACGCCCGTGCATTCGTCACCGAATACGGTGAGGAAGATGACGCCACAGCCGGGGAGACAGGCGCATGAAAGCCTTTGCCGAATTGTACTTGCGCCTCGATGGCACCACCTCCAGCAATGCCAAGCTTCAGGCCCTGCGCGAATACTTCGCCAGCGCGCCGCCCCATGACGCCGCCTGGGCCGTGTATTTCCTGGCGGGCGGACGCCCGCGTCAACTGGTGCCCACCCGGGTATTGCGCGAACTGGCCGGCGCGATGGCAGGGCTGCCGGACTGGCTGTTCGAAGAAAGCTACCAGGCGGTGGGCGACCTGGCCGAGACCATTTCGCTGCTGCTGCCCGACACCCAGCAGGGCGCTGACGAAGGTCTGGCGCACTGGGTCGAAATCTACCTGCTGCCGTTGCGCGGCTTGCCACCGGAGGAACTCCAGCAACGTCTGCCCCCTCTGTGGGCACGGCTGGATCGCCCCAGCCTGATGCTGTGCCTGAAGCTGATCACCGGCAGTTTCCGCGTCGGCGTATCGAAACTGCTGGTCACACGCGCCCTGGCTCAGTTGGCGGAACTGGACGCCAAGCGGGTAGCCCAGCGGTTGGTCGGGTATACCGATATCAGCCATCGGCCAACCGCCGAGCGCTACCTTCAACTGATAGGGCCCGAATCTGCCGATGAGCATAGTCAGCGTGGCGGGCAGCCCTATCCGTTCTTTCTCGCCCACCCCCTGCAAGCCCCAGTCGAACAGTTCGATACGCTGCTTGGGCCGCCCAGCGCGTGGCAAATCGAATGGAAGTGGGATGGCATCCGGGCTCAGGTGGTCAAGCGCGACGGGCAGCTGTGGGTATGGTCGCGCGGCGAGGAGCTGGTCACCGAACGTTTTCCCGAGTTGCAGAGCCTGGCCCAGACCCTGCCCGATGGCGTGGTGCTCGACGGCGAGATCCTGGTCTGGAAAGCGAGCGATGCCAAGGCAGAGGCGTCCGTTCAGCCCTTTGCCCTGCTGCAGCAACGCCTGGGTCGCAAGACCTTGGGCAAGAAATTGTTGAACGATGCCCCGGTGGTGTTGCAGGCCTATGACTTGCTGGAGTGGCAAGGCGAGGACTGGCGCAGTCGCCCGCAGCATGAGCGGCGCGCGCAACTCGAACGTGTGCTTGAAGCCTGCCCATTGGCACCCGTACTGCTCTCCCCGCTGCTGCAAGGGCCCGACTGGGCAGACCTTGCCCGGCAACGGGAGCAGTCACGCAGCCTGGGCGTGGAAGGCATGATGCTCAAGCAGCGCGAGGCACTGTATGGTGTTGGCCGCACCAAGGACATGGGCACCTGGTGGAAGTGGAAGATCGATCCGTTCAGCGTCGACGCCGTGCTGATCTACGCCCAGCGTGGCCACGGACGGCGCGCCAGCCTGTACAGCGACTACACCTTCGCGGTCTGGGACGGCCCTGCCGGCACCCCGGACCGCACGTTGATCCCCTTCGCCAAGGCCTATTCCGGCCTGACCGACGAGGAGATGCGCAAGGTCGATGCCATCGTGCGCAAGACCACCCAGGAAACCTTCGGCCCCGTGCGCAGCGTAACGCCCACGCTGGTGTTCGAGTTGGGCTTTGAAGGCATTGCTCTGTCCAAGCGCCACAAGAGCGGCATCGCCGTGCGCTTTCCACGCATGTTGCGCTGGCGCCTGGACAAGCCTGTCGAGGAAGCCGACGACCTGGCGACCTTACAGGCCTTGCTGGCCTGATCAGGGATCACAGCCAGCTGTGAGGGGCTGGCGTGAGGCGCTGGCAGCGAAATTGTGCTTTCATCTGAAGGCTCAGCCCGTGCTCCAGACCGTTCCAGCCCCGTATTCAGGACCATCATGCACCACTCGACCCATGACATCCTCTCCCCTGTTCCGGGGGTAACCCGCCAACTGCACAGCTTCCACTTCGGGCCACGCGGTGGCCGCAAGGTGTACATCCAGGCCTCGCTGCATGCTGACGAACTGCCCGGCATGCTAGTGGCCTGGCACCTCAAGCGCCAGTTGCTGGAACTGGACCAGCAAGGCCGCCTGCAGTGCGAGATCATCCTGGTGCCGGTTGCCAACCCGGTAGGCCTTGAGCAGGTGCTGCTCGACGCCCCGCTGGGCCGGTTCGAGTTGCAAAGTGGCGAGAACTTCAACCGCAATTTCGTCGACCTGTCAGACAGCATCGGTGATCAGGTCGAGGCCCACCTGACCCAGGACCCGCTCCACAATCAGGCCCTGATCCGCGAATACCTGCGCCGCGGCCTGGATGCTCATCCGGCGCGTACCCCGCTGCAAGCGCAGCGCCTGATCCTGCAGCGCCTGGCGTGCGATGCCGACTTGGTCCTGGACCTGCACTGCGACTTCGACGCTGTCGAACATCTCTATACCACCCCGGACGCCTGGCCGCAGTTCGAGCCCTTGGCCCGTTACCTGGGTGCCCAGGCCAGTCTATTGGCGACCGATTCGGGCGGGCAGTCTTTCGACGAGTGCTTCAGCCTGCTGTGGTGGCAGCTGCAACAGCGCTTTGGCAAACGCTTCCCCATCCCGGCGGGCACGTGTTCAGTCACCCTCGAATTGCGCGGCCAGGCGGATGTGAGCCACGACTTGGCGCGCCAGGACTGCCAGGCCATTCTCGACTTCCTGACCCATGCCGGCGTGATACAGGGCCATACCCCTGCCCTGCCGCCCTTGCGCTGGCCAGCCACCCCACTGGCTGCCGTGGAGCCAATCACGGCCGCTGCGGGCGGGTTGCTGGTTTACCACGCCAAGCCAGGGCAGTACTTGGAGGCGGGGCAACTGATTGCCGAGGTCATCGACCCGCTCAGTGATCGCGTCATGCCCTTGCGCAACAGCCAGCCTGGCCTGCTGTATGCGCGTAGCGTGCGGCGTATGGCCACGGCAGGCATGGTGATCGCCCATGTTGCCGGCGAGCAGGTGTGCCGCAGCGGCAATCTGCTGGCCAACTGACAAGTAAACCAATGCCTTGCAGCGGTGGTCTCTAGAAGCACAGCCTTCGAGGGACTGCCCGCCTGATGCCCACCGCCACCGATCTTGCCAATGCCTGGTTCGCTCAACGCGGCTGGAAGCCGTTCGCTTTCCAGCGCAAGGTGTGGGCCGCCGTCGAGCGTGGGGAGTCGGGCCTGCTCTATGCCAACACTGGCGCTGGCAAGACGTATGCGGTCTGGCTGGCGGCACTGCGGGCGTTCAAGGCCCAGGCCCAGGGGCGCCACGCGGCGCCGCTTCAGGTCATCTGGATCACCCCCATGCGCGCCCTGGCCGCCGATACGGCAAGAGCGCTGCAGGCACCCATCGACGAGATGGGCTTGCCCTGGAGCGTTGGCGTGCGCAGCGGCGATACCGGCAGCGCCGAGCGCGCACGCCAGGCCCGGCGCATGCCCAGCGTGCTGGTCACCACACCTGAAAGCCTGACCCTGCTACTGACAAGGGCCCAGGCCAGCAATGACTTCGCGACGCTGCGCATGGTGGTGGTGGATGAGTGGCACGAACTGCTCGGCAACAAGCGGGGGGTTCAGCTGCAACTGGCGTTGGCCCGCCTTCGGCGTTGGCACCCTGGCCTGCCGACCTGGGGGCTGTCGGCCACCCTCGGCAACCTGCAGCATGCCCTGGACGTGTTGCTGCCCCAAGGTGGTCAGTTGGTCCGCGGGCGCCAGGACAAGGTGCTGCAGGTCGATACGCTGGTGCCCGAGCACATCGAGCGCTTCCCATGGGCAGGGCACATCGGCCTGAAGATGTTGAAGCAGGTAAGCCGGGAAATCGACGCCAGCAGCAGTTGCCTGGTGTTCACCAACACCCGGGCGCAGGCCGAGCTCTGGTATCAGGCCCTGCTCGAAGAGCGCCCCGACTGGGCGGGCCTGATCGCGCTACATCACGCCAGCCTGGCACGGGACACCCGCGACTGGGTCGAACGCAGCCTCAAGGAGGGCACGCTCAAGGCCGTCGTCTGTACATCGAGCCTGGACCTGGGCGTGGACTTCCTGCCGGTCGAGCGCGTCCTGCAGATCGGTTCGGCCAAAGGAATCGCCCGGTTGATGCAGCGCGCAGGCCGCTCAGGGCATGCGCCTGGACGGCGCTCGCGTATCACCCTGGTGCCCACCCACAGCCTGGAGCTGGTGGAAGCCGCCGCCATGCGCCAGGCCCTGGCGGCCGGCCACCTGGAGGGCCGCCGGTCGCCGCGCCTGTGCATGGATGTACTGGTCCAGCACCTGGTCAGCATGGCCCTGGGCAGCGGGTTCGAGCCGCAGCAACTGCTCGCAGAAGTGCGCAGCACCTGGGCCTTCGCCGACCTGCGTGACAGCCAGTGGCAATGGGCACTGGACTTCGTTTGCCATGGCGGCAGCTCGCTCAGCGCCTACCCCGATTATCAACGTGTTGAAATGCACCCAGACGGCTTATACCGGGTCGCCAGTGAGCGCCTGGCGCGCCGCCATCGCATGGGCATCGGCACCATCGTCAGTGACGCCTCGCTGCACCTGAAGTACTGGAGCAAAGGCGGTGGCGGCAAGAACCTGGGCAGCGTGGAAGAAGCGTTCATCTCACGCTTGAGGCCCGGGGACACATTCGTCTTCGCCGGCCGCGTGCTGGAGCTGGTTCGCGTGGAAAACATGACCGCCTATGTGCGCCGCAGCAATGCGCGCAAGGCGGCGGTGGCCCGCTGGAACGGCGGGCGCATGCCGCTTTCCAGCGAACTGGCAGACGCTGTGGTCCAGCAACTTGACGCCGCAGCGCACGGTCGCTTCGACAGCCCTGAAATGCGCGCAGTAAGGCCGTTGCTTACGGTACAAGCCCAGTGGTCGGCGCTGCCGACGACAGGGACCCTGCTGGCAGAGACATTCAAATCCAGGCAGGGCTGGCACCTGTTCGTGTACCCGTTTGCCGGGCGCATGGCCAACATGGGGTTGGCCAACCTGATCGCCTGGCGTGTCAGCCGAGAGCAACCGCTGTCGGTTTCCATCGCCGTCAACGACTACGGCTTCGAGCTGCTAAGCCCTGGGCCGGTGGATTGGGCCAGCTACTTGCCCCGTGCGTTGAGTACCGAAAATCTTCTGGAGGATGTGCTTGCCAGCCTCAATGCCGGGGAAATGGCGCTGCGCCGGTTCCGGGAAATCGCCCAGATCGCTGGGCTGGTGTTCGGTGGCTATCCTGCAGCGCAAAAGAGCATGCGCCAGATCCAGGCCTCGAGCGGGTTGTTCTATGAGGTGTTCCGCAAGCACGACGCAGGCAACCTGCTGCTGGGCCAGGCACGTGATGAGGTACTTAGCGAAGAGTTGGAAATCGATCGGCTTCGGGCCCAGTTGCTGAAACTGACCGACCTTAGGCTGGACTTGCGTGTGATGGAGCGCACCGGGCCGTTGGCGTTCGCACTGCTGGTCGAAGGACTGCGTGAAACCCTGAGCACGGAAAAACTGGCAGACCGCATTGCGCGAATGGTAGCGGAATTGGAGAGCATTGCAGGTTGAACCCGATAACGATCAGACGCATTTATGGGGCAGCGATTATCTCGCTTGCCATTGACGGCCTGGCGATCCGCACATGACGACACATTGCGCCATCGAACTGGCCGGGCAGAAACTCTGGCTGCTGCCGGACAAAGCCGTGTATTGGCCAGCCCGCAAGGCGTTGCTGCTGGCCGATGTGCACATCGGCAAGGCGGCGAGCTACAGGGCCTTGCACCAACCCGTTCCCAGAGGCACTACCGAAGCCACGTTGGCCCGGCTCGACACGCTGCTGGCCGAGCATGACTGCGAGCAACTGATCGTGCTGGGTGATTTCCTGCATGCCCGGACTGCGCGGGCGCCAGCTACACTGGCCCGGGTGCAAGCCTGGCGAGAGCGTCATCCGGGGTTGAGCATCGTGCTGATACGCGGCAACCATGACCGCAACGCAGGCGATCCACCTGTTGAGCTGGGGATCGACGTGGTAGACGAACCTTACGTGGTGGGGCCGTTCGCCCTGCAACACGAACCCAAGGCGCATCCGGCGCTCACGGTGCTTTCAGGGCACGTCCACCCGGTCTTCGTGCTGCGCGGCAGGGCTCGCCAACGGCTGCGCCTGCCGTGCTTTCTGATCGACGAAAAAGTCAGCCTGCTGCCAGCTTTCGGAGAATTCACAGGCGGTTGGGAGATCGAGCCCGCCGGCACCAGCCAGGTCTATCTGGCCGGTGCCGGCCGGGTGTGGCCGCTATGAAATGAATCAGGCTACAGGCGCTGGAGGCGGCTCGTCGGGAAGGGTGGGCTCGCCGGGCTCCATGGGCGTATCACCCGGCTGGCCAGGCTGCGGCGTGTCCGGGTCAGGCTGCCCTGGCACACCGCCAGCATGCAGCGGCAATGGGTCAGCCAACAGCGACCAGGAAAGCAGCCCGATGTGATTGGGCTGCAAGCCAGCCAACTTCGCACTGATCGTTGGGTGGAGTTTCATTGGCACCTCCTGACAACAGCCGACCCGCTTTATGCAAATCGGCAGGGTTACCACTTGGAGCGTCAAAAGCCGATGAAATTCCCGACGCCTGTCGGTCAGGTGCGTGGCAGGGTGACGCCACGTTGGCCCTGGTACTTGCCGCCGCGGTCCCGGTAGGACACTTCACAAGGCTCGTCCGATTGCAGGAACAGCATCTGTGCTACCCCTTCGTTGGCGTAGATCTTGGCCGGCAACGTGGTGGTGTTGGAGAACTCCAGCGTCACGTGGCCTTCCCACTCGGGCTCGAGCGGGGTCACGTTGACGATGATGCCGCAACGCGCATAGGTGCTCTTGCCCAAGCAGATGGTCAGCACGTCGCGCGGGATGCGGAAGTACTCCACGGTGCGCGCCAGTGCAAAGGAGTTGGGCGGGATGATGCACACGTCGCTCTTGATGTCGACGAAGCTGCCGGCATCGAAGTTCTTCGGGTCGACGGTGGCCGAGTTGATATTGGTGAAGACCTTGAATTCGTCGGCGCAGCGCACGTCGTAGCCGTAGCTGGAAACGCCGAAAGAGATGACCCGGTTATCCTGTTCGCCACGCACCTGGCGCTCCACGAACGGCTCGATCATGCCGTGTTCCTGCGCCATGCGGCGAATCCACTTGTCCGATTTGATGCTCATGGCGGGATGTCCTGAAGAGTCTGCAAGGTAAAGATAGACGCGCATCTTACCGGTCCCGGCGCGGTCTTCAAAGTTCCATCCAGCGTTTGCCGCCCGCCGCGGCTACAGTGCCCGCGAGGCGTGGCTTGCAGCCGCCGTCGATCTCTTTTCGGGGAAAGCGGCGTCTGGCCATTGGCAGCTTGGGCAAAGTGGGGTAAGGTGTTGCCACTGTGCTGCACGTGACACCGAGAATCTCTAGTTTGATGCACGATCCTGATCGGCCCATCGCTGAATTTTCTGCTCTCTTTGCGCTCAGTCCCGGGCAGGGTTTTTCCTGACCGAAATCAAATTGTCCAAGGAGACAGAAAAATGTCCAATCGTCAAAGCGGTACCGTCAAGTGGTTCAACGATGAGAAAGGCTACGGCTTCATCACCCCTCAGTCGGGCGACGACCTGTTCGTGCACTTCAAAGCCATCCAAGCTGACGGCTTCAAAACCCTGAAAGAAGGCCAGGCTGTTACTTTCGTCGCTACCCGCGGCCAGAAAGGCATGCAGGCTGAAGAAGTTCAGATCGCCTAAGTCGATCGAGCTTTCTAGCTTTCAAAAAAACCCGCTTCGGCGGGTTTTTTTATGCCTGCTACTCAGTCAGCAGGCGCCAGGGCGCGCTGACCATGGTCAAGGATCGCCCGTTGAACAGATACACGCCTATGAGCACGACCTGTCAGCACGAGCGGCTCACCGAGCCGCCCTCTGGTCTTGATCTGAAAGGCTGCGGTACTACAGCCGACTAGTCTTCGCTGATGGTGATGCTCGGCATCGCTGGCGCTGCCGCTTCACGCAGTACGATACGCGCTCCCACCTTGCGCGCCAGCTCCTGGTACACCATGGCGATCTGGCTCTCAGGCTCGGCGATGGCCGTAGGCTTGCCGTTGTCGGCCTGCTCGCGGATCAACATCGAAAGCGGCAACGACGCCAGCAGATCGACGCCGTACTGGCTGGCGAGTTTCTCACCGCCACCCTCGCCGAACAGGTGCTCAGCGTGGCCGCAGTTCGAACAGATGTGTACGGCCATGTTCTCGACCACGCCCAACACCGGGATGTTGACCTTGCGGAACATTTCCACGCCTTTTCTGGCATCGAGCAGCGCCAGGTCCTGGGGCGTGGTCACGATGACCGAACCTGCCACCGGCACTTTCTGCGCCAGCGTCAGCTGGATGTCGCCGGTGCCAGGCGGCATGTCGATGACCAGGTAATCGAGATCATTCCAGGCCGTCTGGGTTACCAACTGCAGCAGCGCCCCCGAGACCATGGGGCCGCGCCACACCATGGGGGTATTGTCATCGGTCAGGAATGCCATCGACATCACTTCGACCCCATGGGCCTGGATAGGCACGAACCATTTCTGATCACGAATCTGCGGCCGCGTACCTTCGGCGATGCCGAACATCACGCCTTGGCTGGGGCCGTAGATATCCGCATCGAGGATGCCTACGCGCGCACCCTCACGGGCCAGTGCCAGCGCCAGGTTGGCGGCGGTGGTGGATTTGCCCACGCCGCCCTTGCCCGATGCCACGGCGATGACGTTCTTCACGTTGGCCATGCCGGGCACTTGGGCTTGGCCCTTGTGGGCCGCGATCACGCACTCGATGCTCACCTGGGCACGGGTTACGCCCTCAAGGTTACCGATCGCCGTTTCCAGCACCTGCGCCCAGCCCTGCTTGAACAGGCCTGCGGCATAGCCGAGCTGCATCTGTACGCTGACACACCCATCCTGGATTTCGATGGCACTCACGCAACCGGCAGTGACCGGATCCTGGTCGAGATAGGGGTCTGTGTACTGGCGAAGCACGCCTTCGATGGCGGCGCGATTGAGGGCACTCATGGACACTCCCATTGGCAAACTGAATGTAAAACAAGCGCCTATCCTAACCCGTCAATCGTCAGCAGATGCGTGCGCGGGGTGAAATATATTCGTCAGCCCTTTATAGTGGCCGATCATCCTCATTTTCACCCGTCGCCAGATAAGTAGCCGAGCCACCATGTCCGAGCCACGTCAGATTCTCGTCACCAGCGCCCTGCCCTATGCCAACGGATCCATCCATCTTGGCCATATGCTCGAGTACATCCAGACAGACATGTGGGTCCGCTTTCAAAAGCTGCGCGGCAATCAGTGCATCTATGTCTGTGCCGATGATGCGCACGGCTCGGCCATCATGCTGCGAGCCGAAAAGGAAGGCATCACGCCAGAGCAACTGATCGCCAACGTACAGGCCGAGCACAGCGCCGACTTTGCCGATTTCCTGGTGGACTTCGATAATTTCCACTCCACCCACAGCGAAGAAAACCGTGAACTGTCGGGCATGATCTATACCCGGCTACGCGAGGCGGGGCATATCTCCACTCGCTCGGTGACCCAATACTTCGACCCTGAAAAGGGCATGTTCCTGGCAGACCGCTTCATCAAGGGCACGTGCCCGAAGTGCGCGGCCGAAGACCAGTATGGCGATAACTGCGAAAAATGCGGCGCGACCTATGCACCGACCGAATTGAAAGACCCCAAGTCTGCTATTTCAGGGGCTACACCGGTGCTGCGCGACTCCCAGCACTTCTTCTTCAAGCTGCCCGACTTCCAGGCCATGCTCCAGCAGTGGACGCGCAGCGGCACGTTGCAGGACGCCGTGGCCAACAAGCTCGCCGAATGGCTGGATGCCGGTCTGCAGGAGTGGGACATCTCCCGCGACGCGCCGTACTTTGGTTTCGAGATCCCTGGGGAGCCTGGCAAGTACTTCTACGTCTGGCTGGACGCGCCGATCGGCTACATGGCGAGCTTCAAGAACCTGTGCGCGCGTCGCCCGGACCTGGACTTCGATGCCTTCTGGAACCAGGGCTCCAGCGCTGAGCTTTACCACTTCATCGGCAAGGACATCGTCAATTTCCACGCCCTGTTCTGGCCCGCCATGCTCGAAGGCGCTGGCTTGCGCAAGCCGACCGCGGTCAACGTGCACGGCTACCTCACCGTCAACGGTGCGAAGATGTCCAAGTCGCGGGGCACGTTCATCAAGGCCCGTACCTACCTCGACCATTTGCAACCTGAATACCTGCGTTACTACTACGCCGCCAAACTAGGTCGTGGGGTCGATGACCTGGACCTGAATCTTGAGGACTTTGTGCAGAAGGTCAACTCCGACCTGGTGGGCAAGGTGGTCAACATCGCCAGCCGGTGTGCCGGTTTTATCCATAAAGGCAATGACGGCGTGATGGTGGCCGGTGATGCGGCTCCAGAGCTGACCGAAGCCTTCCTGGCAGCTGCACCGTCCATTGCAGAAGCCTACGAGGGCCGAGACTTCGCACGCGCCATGCGCGAAATCATGGCACTGGCCGACCGCGCCAATGCATGGATTGCCGAAAAGGCGCCTTGGTCGCTGGCCAAGCAGGAAGGTAAGCAAGATGAGGTGCAAGCCATCTGCGCCCAGGGCATCAACCTGTTCCGTCAGTTGGTGGTCTTCCTCAAGCCTGTGCTGCCAGTGCTTGCGGCTGATGCCGAGGCCTTCCTGAATGTTGCACCCTTGACCTGGGACGATCACCGCTCGCGCCTGGAAAATCACACGCTCAACCCGTTCAAGGCCCTGCTCAGCCGCATCGAACCTGCCAAGGTGCAAGACATGATCGCGGCCAGCAAGGAGGACCTGCTGGCCGCCGAGGAGCCAAAGGCACCTGTGGGTAATGGCGAGCTGCACAAGGACCCGCTGTCGGCGGAAGTCGACTTCGACACCTTTGCCGCAGTCGACCTGCGCGTGGCATTGATCGTCAAGGCCGAGGCCGTACCGGGTGCTGACAAGCTGCTGCAGTTGACCCTGGACATCGGTGATGAGCGCCGCAACGTCTTCTCCGGCATCAAGTCAGCCTACCCTGACCCCGCTCAGCTCGAAGGCCGGCTGACCATGATGGTCGCCAACCTCAAGCCACGTAAAATGCGCTTTGGGGTTTCCGAGGGAATGGTGATGGCCGCCGGCCCTGGCGGTGAAGAAATCTACCTGCTCAGCCCCGACAGCGGCGCCAAACCCGGTCAGCGCATCAAGTAACCCACAAGCGGGGCCTGCATCAGGCCCCTGCCTTACGACAATGGCGCGCAGCCACCAGCTGCTGCGCTTTGCCTAGAGCGGCCAAGTCCAACTGCATGCTTACGCTCTCCAGGAACGCTACGAATTCATGAATGCCGTCAAACGTCGAGAAATCTTCCGTCGACTGCACGAAGACAACCCGACACCCAAAACCGAGCTGGCTTACACCACACCCTTCGAGCTGTTGGTCGCCGTGACCCTCTCCGCGCAATCCACCGATGTGGGTGTGAACAAGGCGACAGCGCGGCTTTTTCCAGTTGCCAACACCCCTGAGGCTATCTACGCGCTGGGTGTCGACGGACTGAGCCAGTACATCAAGACCATTGGGCTCTACAACAGCAAGGCCAAGAACGTCATCGAGGCCTGTCGCCTGCTCATTGAGCGGCATGACGGGCAGGTGCCGGACACGCGCGAGGCTCTCGAAGCCTTGCCGGGCGTTGGCCGCAAGACAGCCAACGTGGTGCTCAATACGGCGTTTCGCCAACCGGCCATGGCGGTGGATACCCATATATTTCGCGTCAGCAATCGCACGGGCATCGCCCCGGGCAAGACGGTGCTGGAGGTGGAAAAAAAGCTGATCAAGTTCGTCCCCAAGGATTACTTGCTCGACGCACACCATTGGTTGATCTTGCACGGCCGCTATGTCTGTCAGGCCCGCAAGCCCAGGTGCGGCAGTTGCCGAATCGAAGACCTGTGCGAATACAAGCACAAGACCACTGATGATTGAAGCAATAGTAAAAACACTGCGCTTCGATTGAAAAAATCTTTTTTACCAGCGCTCACTTTATGGTTATAAGGTCGGCCATTGGCCCTTGCCGTGGAGCGACTCATGAGCACTGATAAAGACGACCTCGCGATTGAAGATGATTTTGTGACAGCTGAAGAAGAAGTCGAGCCGCAAGTGGAACCGGCGAAGACCAATCTGAGCAAACGTCGCACCATTGACAATCTGTTGGAAGAACGTCGACTGCAGAGGCAGCTGGCCGATTTCGATTACGATCTCTAGGTAGGTGCTTGCTGGCGGGCCTCCGAAAGACCCGTTCCCTCTCCGTTCAGGCCTCGAATTCGGTGCAGAGCCCTCCTGCCGGAGGCTCTGCATACCCTCAGTTCAACCCGTGTCGCTGCGCCAGTTCGATCAGGTCCACCAGAGACCGCGCGTTGAGTTTGAGCAGCAACCGAGATTTGTAAGTACTGACCGTCTTGTTGCTCAGGTACATGCTGTCGGCGATTTCCTTGTTTGATCGGCCCCGCGCCAATTGCTGAAGCACTGTCATCTCCCTTGCCGAAAGGCGGTTGACCATTTCCGCTTCACTGCTGCCACTGCGCCCTCGCGAGGCATGCAGCGCCTGGTTGGGGAAGTAGCTATAGCCCGACAACACCGCCTTGATCGCGCTGAGCAGTTCGGTCAGTTCCTGTTGCTTGCACACGTACCCTGCCGCCCCTGCCTGCATGCACCGCATCGAGAAGTTGCCGGGTGCCTGGGAGGTCAGTACGAGTACTTTGCTGCATGGGCTTGAACTGGCCATGCGGCCGATGACTTCGAGGCCGTCGAGCTTGGGTATGCCGATGTCCAGCACGACGATATCGGGAAGATGTTGCCGTGTCAGTTGCAGCGCGGCCACTCCGTTGTCCGTTTCAGCGACGACATCGTACCCATGCCGCTCCATCAGCATGCGTACGGCCAGACGTATCACCGGGTGATCATCCACGATAAGCACTTTGTTCATGCGATATCCATTCATTGCTGTTGCATTGGCAGGCCACGATAACCGAGAGAAGAACTCATGGCGCGGCGTTTTCGCCTAGAAACGGACGTACAGACACGGCTTACTAAACTTACGGAAGTTTCCTACGCACAAGATGAAGAGTTGTTACAAGCTAATTATTAAAAGCGGATAAGAACTCCAAGAGGGCAACTCCCGACAACTTTCACATCAACCACTGACACCCTGCTCATGGCGCTTGAAGCGCATGGCAGGCTCAGGCCCGGCATGGGAAACAGTGCAGGGTTTAGCTGAGCAAGGTCCTAGGTTATAGATGTACGAAAGCGCAGGAGAAGGCTCCATGAATCAAGCACAACCCGTTGCTCCGCTGACAATCGTCGCCATCTTTGCGGGGATAATCGAAGCCTCCGCCCTGGCTACCTTGCCCTTTCTTAGTGAAGCCAGCCAGACGCTGTATACATGGTTCCTGGTTGGTTTTCCCTTCTTTCTGACCGCCCTGTTCTTCTTGACGCTGAACTTCAATTACAAGTCCTTCTATACGCCTGCTGGATCGCGCGTTGAATCAGTGGACAGTGCGCAGAGCGCCCGGAAGATCACGTCCACGACCCTGCCGACCGCCAGCGCAATCGTGCACGGCGAGCCGGTGACCTTCATGTTCAGCGGGCCAGAGGCAAGTCAGTTGATGGAAAAGGAGTTGTTGCAAGCGCTCGCCCAAGCGCCTGAGCCGGCTCGCACCTGGCAGTTCTGCAATGTGCCAAGAGGGCAATGTGTCCGGCTTTCAGTCAGCCCGCTCGAGTAAAGGCAAAAACCCGGCACTAGGCCGGGTTTTTGCAGAGCGGCGTGCTGAATCAGAGCAACGAGCGGCCCTTGTTCGCAGCGATACGCATACGCAGCGCATTGAGCTTGATGAAGCCCGCCGCGTCTTCCTGGTTGTAGGCACCGCCGTCTTCTTCGAAGGTGGCGATGTTGGCATCGAACAGCGAATCGTCGGACTTGCGGCCGACCACGGTAACGTTGCCCTTGTAGAGCTTCAGGCGCACGACACCGTTCACATTGACCTGGGACGCGTCGATCATCTGCTGGAGCATGACCCGCTCCGGGCTCCACCAGTAGCCGGTGTAGATCAGGCTGGCGTACTTGGGCATCAGCTCGTCTTTGAGGTGAGCGACTTCGCGGTCCAGGGTGATCGACTCGATGGCGCGGTGCGCCTTGAGCATGATGGTGCCGCCAGGGGTCTCGTAGCAGCCACGCGATTTCATGCCCACGTAGCGGTTTTCGACGATGTCCAGTCGACCGATGCCGTTGGCGCCGCCGATACGGTTCAGATCGGCCAGCACGGTGGCCGGGCTCTTCTCTACGCCGTCAATTGCGACGATGTCGCCGTTGCGGTAGGTCAGTTCCAGGTAGGTTGCCTGGTCTGGGGCGTTTTCGGGCGAAACGCTCCAGCGCCACATGTCTTCTTCATGCTCGGTCCAGGTATCTTCCAGGACGCCGCCTTCATAGGAGATGTGCAGCAGGTTGGCGTCCATCGAGTACGGCGACTTCTTCTTGCCATGACGCTCGATCGGGATACCGTGCTTCTCGGCGTAGTCCATCAGTTTCTCGCGCGAGAGCAGGTCCCATTCACGCCATGGCGCGATGACCTTGACGCCGGGCTTGAGGGCATAGGCGCCCAGTTCGAAACGAACCTGGTCGTTGCCTTTGCCGGTAGCGCCGTGGGAGATGGCGTCGGCACCGGTTTCGTTGGCGATTTCGATCAGACGCTTGGCGATCAGCGGACGGGCGATGGAAGTACCCAGCAGGTACTCGCCCTCATACACGGTGTTGGCGCGGAACATCGGGAATACGAAATCGCGCACGAATTCTTCGCGCAAATCGTCGATGTAGATCTCTTTGACGCCCATTGCCTGAGCCTTGGCGCGCGCCGGCTCGACCTCTTCACCCTGCCCCAGGTCGGCGGTGAACGTCACCACTTCGCAGTTGTAGGTATCTTGCAGCCACTTGAGAATCACCGAAGTATCAAGGCCGCCGGAATACGCCAGTACGACCTTTTTTACGTCCGCCATGCCATCACTCCACGGGGTTGTACGGAAAAGGCCCGATTCTAACGGCGTTGAGGCTCAATTTATAGAGGCGCGACAGCTTCTGACGACAAAGCGACAAGAATTGTCGATGGCGCGACGGCCGCTACTTGGCAGTGGCGGGTTTGTCCGGGACCGGCTTGGTGGCACTTGCAGCCTGCGCGGGGGCCGCAGGGTCCTCGACCGCCTTTTGCGCGGGCTGCGCCTGGACAGGGCCTCGCTCAAGCTCGATGTTGACCCGCCGGTTACGGGCGCGATTGCCGGCGCTATTGTTCTTGGCCAGCGGATAACGCTCGCCGTGGAAACGCACGGTTATCTGGCTTTCAGGCACGCCGTGGGCCATGAGGTAATCGGCGACCGCCAGTGCCCGCCGGCGGGACAGGTCGCGGTTGGTCAACCGATTGCCGCTGTTGTCGGAATGCCCGTCCAAGGCCACCTGATTGACGCTGGGGTCGGCCTTCATGTATTCGAGCAGCACATCGAGGCGGGCCTTGGCCGCCTGATCCAGCACGATGCCGCCACCGGGGAAGCCCACCTGGGTCTGACGCACCTGGTCGTAGTTCATGGGCAGCAGCTTGCTGGCGCAGGTCTGGTAGTCACTGTAGGCCTTGGCGAAACTGACCGGCAGCACGCGCACTTCCATTGCCCGCCCGCCCTCCCCGGCGAAGTTGCGCACCACGGCGCTGCGGCCATCGAGCAGGCCGTTGATCAAGCGGCTGGCCTGGCCTTGGGAGGAGTTGAACAGCACGCCGGTACGTGCCATGCGCACATTGCCCAGGTTGATGTCCCCGCGCCCAGGTTGCCAGGGCGCTGCGGCAGCCAGCAAGGTGGCACCGCCGGCACCCATCGCATTGGTCTGTGAGCGCAGGCGGAACACCGGTTGCTCACCGGCACGGCGTACGAACTCACCGCTTCCGAAACCGTCTATCGGCTGGGTCAGCCGGCATTCGAACGCGTCACCCTCCACCGTCCAGGCAATGCTCTCCATGCGTGTCTGGAACGTTAAGGCACCGGCCGGCACGCTGGCAAACACGATAAACAGGGCTAGGTAACGCTGGCGCACGGCGGGCTCCACATAATTCGACACTCACCTTTACGCTATCGGGCGGCCGCGGGAAAACTTGATACCTGTGCTCTGGAGGGGCTTTTCCGGTAGCATTACGGCTTGAGTTCGACCCGCCTGGAATCCTCAATGTCCGATCGCCTGACCCTCCTGCGCCCCGACGACTGGCACATCCATCTGCGTGATGGTGCCGTCCTGCCTCACACCGTTGGTGATGTGGCGCGCACCTTCGCCCGTGCCATCATCATGCCCAACCTGGTGCCGCCGGTGCGCAATGCCGCCGAAGCCGGGGCCTATCGTGACCGTATTCTGGCTGCTCGCCCGGCTGGCAGTCGGTTTGAGCCGTTGATGGTGCTGTATCTCACCGACCGCACCACCCCACAAGACATCCGAGATGCCAAGGCCAGCGGTATCGTGCATGCCGCCAAGCTCTACCCGGCAGGCGCCACCACCAATTCCGATTCTGGCGTGACCAGCATCGACAACATCTTCCCGGCTATCGAGGCGCTGGCTGAAGTCGGCATGCCATTGCTGGTGCACGGCGAAGTCACGCGCAGCGAGATCGACGTGTTCGACCGTGAAAAGCGCTTCATCGACGAGCATATGCGCCGCCTGGTCGAGCGCTTCCCCTCGCTCAAGGTGGTCTTCGAGCACATTACCACCAGCGATGCGGCCCAGTTCGTGACCGAGGCTTCGGCCAACGTTGGCGCCACCATCACCGCGCAGCACTTGCTGTACAACCGCAACCATATGCTGGTGGGCGGCATACGGCCGCATTTCTATTGCCTGCCCATCCTCAAGCGCAACACGCATCAGGTGGCGTTGCTGGATGCCGCCACCAGCGGCAACCCGAAGTTCTTCCTCGGCACCGACTCGGCTCCCCACGCCCGCCACGCCAAGGAAGCGGCGTGTGGATGCGCTGGCTGCTACACCGCGTATGCGGCCATCGAGCTCTATGCAGAGGCGTTCGAACAGCGCAACGCTCTGGACAAGCTCGAAGGCTTTGCCAGCCTGCACGGCCCTGCTTTCTACGGCTTGCCAGCCAACACCGACACCATCACCCTGGTTCGTGATCAATGGACGGCCCCAGAAAGCCTGCCCTTCGGTGAGCAAACCGTGATTCCGCTTCGCGCCGGCGAAACACTGCGCTGGCGCCTGCTGGAGGAACACGCGTGAGCGAAGACCTGTACGAAGATGAACTTGAATCCTCTGGCAGCGGTGGTCACCGTCACCCGATGGCCGAACGCTTTCGGGGTTACCTGCCCGTGGTGGTGGATGTGGAGACTGGTGGTTTCAATAGCGCCACCGACGCCTTGCTGGAAATTGCTGCCGTCACCATTGGCATGGACGAAAAGGGTTTCCTGTTCCCCGAACATACCTATTTTCACCGGGTAGAGCCCTTCGAAGGCGCCAACATCGAGGCCGCGGCGCTGGAGTTCACCGGCATCAAACTCGACCACCCGCTGCGCATGGCGGTGAGCGAGGAAACGGCCCTGACGGATATCTTCCGAGGCATCCGCAAGGCGCTCAAGGCCAATGGTTGCAAGCGCGCCATCCTGGTGGGCCACAACAGCAGTTTCGACTTGGGTTTCCTTAACGCGGCGGTAGCGCGCAACGACCTCAAGCGTAACCCGTTCCACCCGTTCTCGAGCTTCGACACGGCCACCCTGGCAGGGCTCGCCTATGGGCAGACCGTACTGGCTCGCGCTTGCCAGAGCGCCGACATCGACTTCGATGGTCGCGAGGCGCACTCGGCACGCTACGACACCGAAAAAACGGCTGAGCTGTTCTGCGGTATCGTCAACCGCTGGAAAGACATGGGCGGCTGGCGCCAGGATTGATCCGCGCGTTCCAGGTTCAGGCCAAGCCAGTGCGGCTGGCCAAAAAAAACCGGCCATCATGGCCGGTTTTTTTGTGCTCGACGCGGGCTTACAGCTTGCCGGCGTTCTCGCTCAGGTAGGCAGCAACGCCTTCTGGCGATGCGTTCATGCCCTTGTCGCCTTTTTTCCAGTTGGCAGGGCAGACTTCGCCGTGCTCTTCGTGGAACTGCAGGGCGTCGACCAGGCGCAGCAGCTCGTCCATGTTACGGCCCAGCGGCAGGTCGTTGATGATCTGCGAGCGCACGACACCGTTGGTGTCGATCAGGAAGGCGCCACGGAAGGCCACGCCGCCTTCGGACTCTACGTCGTAGGCCTTGCAGATTTCGTGGGTCATGTCGGCAGCCAGGGTGTACTTGACCGGGCCGATGCCGCCGTTGTTGACGGGGGTGTTGCGCCATGCGTTGTGGGTGAAGTGCGAATCGATCGATACGCCGATCACTTCCACGTTGCGCGCCTGGAAGTCAGGAATGCGGTTGTCCAGAGCAATCAGCTCGGACGGGCAGACGAAGGTGAAGTCCAGCGGGTAGAAGAACACCAGGCCGTACTTGCCCTTGATGGCCGAGGCCAGGTTGAAGCTGTCGACGATCTCGCCGCTGCCCAGTACGGCAGGTACGGTGAAATCGGGGGCTTTCTTGCCAACGAGTACGCTCATTGTTATCTCCTGATGTGAGTGAAGAACCATTGCCAGGCCGAGTCGCCGACCCGACATGCAACAAAGGTTGACCATCATACACAGGTTACGGTGACAGGCCGAATGCTGAGCGCACGACCGCTGGTCACCCGGAGCAAATGCCTTCTGAAACCACTTTGACAAGCATTCTCATTCACATTAAGCTCCAACCCATCGAACCCGCCAGCGATGGTCAGCCCTATGTATGTGTGTCTTTGTGTCGGCGTCACCGACGGACAGATCCGCGATGCGATCTATGAAGGATGCTGCAGCTACAAGGAAGTCCGAGCCGCCACTAATGTCGCCAGCCAGTGTGGCAAGTGCGCTTGCCTGGCTAAGGAAGTGGTGCGCGAGACACTGACCAAACTTCAGGTCAGCCAGGCCGCCCTGCCCTATCCGGTAGAATTCACCACTGCCTAATACCCAGATTTGACGAAAACCGGACCATGCGTCCGGTTTTTTTTCGCCTTAATTCAACGAGTTAGCGCGCCAACGCGGTTCACAAACATTCTTATTCCTATTAATTTTCATTTATTATTCAATTACTTAGGTTTGACAGGCCCGGGCATCAGGCTCAAACTTCCCTGTATTGGCACACTTCGACAGGGCAGGAACCCCAATGAAAGGCGACATCAGCGTCATCCAGCATCTCAACAAGATCCTCGGAAACGAGCTGGTCGCAATCAACCAGTATTTCCTCCATGCCCGCATGTACGAAGATTGGGGCCTGAACAAGCTCGGCAAGCACGAATACAAAGAATCGATCGACGAAATGAAACACGCTGACAAACTGATCAAGCGTATTCTGTTTCTCGAAGGTATTCCCAATGTTCAGGACTTGGGCAAGCTGCTGATCGGCGAGCACACCAAAGAGATGCTCGAGTGCGACCTGCGAATCGAGCAGAAAGGCCTGATCGACCTGAAGGCGGCCATTGCCCACTGCGAAACAGCGGGTGACTTTGGTTCGCGTGACGTGCTGGAAGATATTCTGGAGTCTGAAGAAGAGCACATCGACTGGCTGGAAACCCAGCTGGGCTTGATCGACAAGATTGGTATCGAAAATTACCTGCAGTCGCAGATGGGCGAAGAATAAGACGCCAACACAAAAAAACCCGCCAATGGCGGGTTTTTTTTGGAGCGCATTTCTTACGCTTCGGCAGCCTTCGCCTTGGCGGCGGCATCCTTGATCAGGGTCTGCAGCTCACCCTTTTCGAACATTTCCAGCACGATGTCGCTACCGCCGACCAGCTCACCACCGACCCACAGCTGGGGGAAGGTTGGCCAGTTGGCATATTTGGGCAGGTTGGCGCGAATTTCCGGGTTCTGCAGGATGTCGACGTAGGCGAACTTCTCGCCGCAACCCATCACTGCCTGGGAGGCACGGGCCGAAAAGCCGCACTGCGGCGCATTCGGCGAGCCCTTCATGTAAAGCAGAATGGTGTTGTTGGCAATCTGCTCTTTGATCGTTTCGATGATATCCATGTAGCACCTCGGCTTGACTTTCCGACACGGGCGTCGGCACGGTGACGCATTGTAACGGAAAGCCGAGCTGCATGCTCGGCCTTGCCAAGGCTCAAGCGGCTTCCACGTGCACCGGAACGCCATTGAGCGCAGCATTGCCGCAGACCGAGTCGCGCAGCAGCTCGTCAGTGAGATCGTTGGCGCTGACGCCGGGCTGTGCCTGGGCGGTCTGAAGGCGCACACCGTGACGACCATGCCCGAAGCCATGGGGTAGGCTTACCACCCCTGGCATCATGCTTTCGCATGCCTGTACCTGCACCTGCACCGCCCCTGCTCGCGAGCGCACCCTGACCTGCTGGCCATCCTGCAGTTGGCGCTGGCGCAGGTCATCGGGGTGCATCAACAAGTGATGGCGCGGTTTCCCTTTGACCAGCCTGTGATAGTTGTGCATCCAGGAATTGTTGCTGCGTACGTGACGCCGCCCTATGAGCAGCAGTTGCCCGGTTTCTGGCGGCGCCTGCTGGGCCAGACGCTGCAAGTCATCGAGCAGCACACGCGGCGCTGCCTCGACGGTTTTGCTCGCCGTGCCCAGGCGATGGGTAAGGTTGGCCTGCAAGGGGCCCAGGTCCAACCCATGAGGGTGTGCATCGAGGGTTTCGAGAGACAGCTGCCAGGGCGTCGCCTGTCCATAACGCCCAATGCGCAAGGCTTTGTCGATCATCTGCGCTGGCGCTACGGTCGGCGGCAGCTCACGCCCGGCACGGCGCGCATACGCCTTGGCCAGGCCGACGAAGATTTCCCAGTCGTGCAGGGCGCCCTCGGGCCTGGGCAAAATCGCTCGGTTGAACCGGCTCACATTGCGCACCGCCAGCAGGTTGAAGGTGGTGTCGTAGTGATCGTTTTCCAGGGCTGAAGTCGATGGCAGGATCAGATCGGCATGGCGCGTGGTTTCGTTGATGTACAGGTCGATGCTGAGCATGAAGTCGAGCGCCGACAGTGCCCTGTCCAATTGCTGCCCGTTGGGCGTCGACAGTACGGGATTGCCCGCGACCGTGACCAGGGCGCGGACCTGCCCCTCACCCGGGGTCAGCATCTCCTCGGCAAGCGCCGCCACCGGCAGTTCTCCGGCGTACTCTGGCAGGCCCGAGACCCGACTCTGCCAGGCGTTGAAGTGGCCACCCGAAGTGCTCGCCACCACGTCCACCGCAGGTTCGGTGCACAGTGCCCCGCCCTTGCGATCAAGGTTACCGGTGACCAGGTTGATCAGTTGCACCAGCCAGTGACAGAGCGTGCCGAACACTTGGGTCGATACCCCCATGCGCCCGTAACACACCGCCTTGTCGGCGGCGGCGAAATCACGCGCCAACTGGCGAATGGCCTGCGCCGGGATGCCGCACAGGCCGCTCATGGCCTCGGCCGTCATGGGGGCCAGGGCGGCGCGGACATCGGCCAGCCCTGTAATCGGCAGATGCGAGCCGCGTGCCAGGCCCTCCTCGAACAGGGTGTTGAGCAGCGCGCACAACAAGGCCGCGTCGCCGCCCGGCCGAATGAATAAATGGTTGTCTGCGATGAGCGCAGTTTCAGTGCGCCGCGGATCGATCACCACCAGACGTCCGCCCCTGGCCTGCAAGGCCTTGAGGCGTTTTTCCACATCGGGAACCGTCATGATGCTGCCGTTCGAGGCCAAGGGGTTGCCGCCCAGCACCAGCATGAAATCGGTGTGGTCGATGTCCGGAATCGGCAGGAGCAGCCCATGGCCATACATCAGGTGGCTGACCAGGTGCTGGGGCAGTTGGTCCACAGATGTGGCGGAATAGCGATTGCGGGTCTTCAACAGCCCTAAAAAGTAGTTGCCATGGGTCATCAACCCATAGTTGTGCACACTCGGGTTGCCTTGATACACGGCAACCGCATTGTTGCCGTGGGCCTGCTGCACGCGCCAAAGGCGCTCGGCGGCCAGCTCAAATGCCTCCTCCCAGCCAATCGCCTGCCACTGGTCGCCCACGCGCCGGTGGGGTTGGCGCAGCCGGTCAGGATCATTCTGGATATCCTGCAGTGCCACCGCCTTGGGGCAGACATGGCCGCGGCTGAAGGGGTCCTGAGGATCGCCCTTGATGGACTCGATCCGGGCAGGTTCGCCAGGCGAGTGGCTCAGCACGATGTTCAAACCACAAATGGCTTCACACAGGTGACAAGCACGGTGGTGCAGGGTACGGGTCATGGCCGCATGCCTCATTGTATTGATGGCTCGACTATGGACTCAGCCCTGTACAGGAGCCAGCGTGCTTTGCGGTGTGAATTGGTCTTTATCACTCATACGGCAGGCCCTGCCTGTTTGCCAATGTGCCCTCAAGCCGTGTACAAACAGCCGTAGCAAATAAAACACAGCGATACAGTGCCCTGCGAAACCCCTTGCAACATCGCCGGGGGTGCCAAGTGGTTTCACCCCTTGGTTTCAGGCGACATTTAATTATAGTATTGCGCCTTTCCCTATTCGTCCGCCCCGTGCGGCTTACGCCGCAGGTCACCGCCGTTGTCAAAAAAAACCGCACGGTCGGCCTGCATACTGTTGCAGATAAGGTAGTCAATCATGAGCGCTAGGCACTTTCTCTCCCTGCTGGACTTCACCACCGACGAATTGCTCGGGGTGATCCGCCGCGGCATCGAGCTGAAGGACCTGCGCAAGCGCGGCGTGCTGTTCGAGCCGCTGAAGAGCCGTGTGCTGGGCATGATCTTCGAAAAATCGTCGACCCGTACCCGCGTATCGTTCGAAGCCGGGATGATCCAGCTTGGCGGCCAGGCCATTTTCCTGTCCCCGCGCGATACCCAACTGGGCCGGGGCGAGCCGATCGGCGACAGCGCCATTGTCCTGTCGAGCATGCTCGACGTGGTGATGATACGGACCCACGCCCACAGCACCCTGACCGACTTTGCCGCCAAGTCCCGCGTACCGGTGATCAACGCCCTGTCGGACGAGTCGCACCCCTGTCAGCTTCTGGCCGACATGCAGACGTTCCTTGAGCACCGTGGGGCAATCGAGGGCAAGACCGTCGCGTGGATCGGCGACGGCTTCAACATGTGCAACTCGTACATCGAAGCGGCCCGGCAGTTCGGTTTCCAGCTGCGCATCGCCTGCCCCGAGGGGTATGAGCCCGACCCACGGTTCCTGGCCATCGGCGCTGAGCACGTGCAGATCGTGCGCGATCCCCGTGAAGCGGTAAAAGGCGCCCACCTGGTGACCACCGACGTCTGGACTTCCATGGGCCAGGAGGAGGAAACTGCTCGTCGCCTGGCGCATTTCGCGCCGTACCAGGTCACCCGCGACATGCTCGACCTGGCAGCACCCGACGTCTTGTTCATGCATTGTCTGCCCGCCCACCGTGGCGAGGAAATCAGCCATGATCTGCTCGATGACCCCCGTTCGGTCGCCTGGGATCAAGCTGAGAACCGTCTGCATGCACAAAAGGCACTTCTGGAATTTCTTGTCGAACCGGCTTACCACCACGCATGAGTCAACCTCTACTGCTCAACCTGCGCAACCTTGCCTGCGGCTATGGCGACCAGCGCATCGTCCAGAACCTGAACCTGCATCTGAATGCAGGCGACATTGGCTGCCTGCTGGGCTCGTCCGGCTGCGGCAAGACCACGACCTTGCGGGCCATCGCAGGTTTCGAGCCGGTGCACGAAGGCGAAATCCAACTGGCCGGCAACGTCATTTCCAAGGCCGGTTTTACCCTGGCGCCGGAGAAGCGCCGCATCGGCATGGTCTTTCAGGACTATGCCCTGTTCCCCCATCTGACGGTGGCGCAGAACATCGCCTTCGGCATCGCCAAGCACCCGCGCCAGGCGGCGGTCATCGACGAGATGCTGGACCTGGTCAAGCTGGGTGGGCTTGGTGGCCGTTACCCTCACGAGCTGTCCGGCGGCCAGCAGCAGCGGGTGGCACTGGCACGGGCGTTGGCGCCAGAGCCGCAATTGCTGCTTCTGGACGAGCCGTTTTCCAACCTTGACGTGGAGCTTCGTCGCAGGCTCAGCCACGAGGTGCGGGATATCCTCAAGCAGCGCGGCACCAGCGCCATCCTGGTCACCCATGACCAGGAAGAAGCCTTCGCGGTCAGCGATCAGGTTGGGGTGTTCAAGGAAGGCCGGCTTGAGCAGTGGGATACACCCTACAACCTGTACCATGAACCGCAGACACCTTTCGTGGCCAGTTTCATCGGCCAGGGCTATTTCATCCGTGGCCAGATGACCAGTGTGGAAGCCGTCAGCACCGAGCTGGGCGAGCTGCGAGGCAACCGCGCCTATCGCATGGCTGCCGGCAGCTCGGTGGATGTGTTGCTACGTCCGGATGACATCGTGCATGCCCCCGACAGCCCGTTGCGCGCAGTGATCGTGGGCAAGAGTTTTCTCGGCGCCTCGACCTTGTACCGCCTGCAACTCCCCACCGGCAGCCAGCTCGAAGCGATCTTCACCAGCCATGTGGATCGTCAGCCAGGAGAAGAGGTGGGCATCGCAGTAAAAGCCGATCACTTGGTGGTGTTTCCGGTGCCAGGCAGCATTGCAACCCAGACGGTGCAGCAGGCAACAGGCGTTCGTCGCCACAGTGGGCCGAACTGACGCCAGGCCCGGGCTACGTCTTGAGCGGGCCCGCTACCGGCTCAACCCGAGCCGGTAGCAAGGATGAATGGGCACTTGCATCACGCTCTGCCAATGCTGGCAAAGGTGGCCTGGGTATGCTCGGCCAGGGTCGTTGCCGCCAGTTCCACCTCCAGCCCACGCCGTCCAGCGCTCACATGGATAGTCGCAAAACGCTGCGCCGCCTCGTCGATGAAGGTGCGCAGACGTTTCTTTTGCCCTAGCGGGCTGATTCCTCCTACCAGATAGCCTGTTGCCCGCTGCGCCTTGACCGGGTCGGCCATCTCGCACTTTTTCACCCCCGCCGCATGCGCCAAGGCCTTGAGATCAAGCGTACCCACCACAGGCACCACCGCCACCAGCAACTCCCCTTTCTCGCTACAAGCCAGCAGCGTCTTGAATACCTGCTGCGGGTCCAGGCCGAGCTTATCTGCAGCTTCCAGTCCATAGGACGCTGTCTTGGGGTCATGCTCGTAGCTGTGAACGTGATAGTGCGCGTGATGCTTTTTCAGCAGGTCCAGAGCGGGCGTCATACGAAGTTCCGGTGTAAGACAGATCGGCAGCTACTTTAGGTCAATTCCCACATCCCAGCCAAGAAGCCCGTGCGCCCCGCTCTACAATGGGGCGTCACGCTGGCGACCGTTGCCCAAAACGTGACTGACCGTTCACTTTCGACCTTTGACATCAGCGTTTCTTGTCTATATTTTTTCGTTTCTGAATGCCGGGGGTGCACCGTCACGGTGCACCTCATTTCCGCCCAGGACCATCCGGAAGGTCCGGGCCTTGCTGTCGAGCCCCGCGCGACTCACAACAAAAACAACGAGGTCATACATGACAATTGCCCAAGGCCAACCCACGCTGTCCAGTCAGTGCCTGGCCGAATTCCTCGGTACTGCGCTGCTGATCTTCTTCGGTACCGGCTGCGTCGCCGCGCTCAAGGTCGCAGGCGCAAGCTTCGGACTCTGGGAAATCAGCATCATTTGGGGGGTGGGCGTCAGCATGAGCATCTACCTCACCGCCGGGATCTCCGGTGCTCACCTGAACCCTGCCGTCAGCATCGCGCTGACCCTGTTCGCCGGCTTCGAGCGGCGCAAGCTGCCTTTCTACATGCTTGCCCAAGTGTGTGGTGCCTTCAGCGGCGCGGCGCTGGTCTACACCCTCTATAGCAGCCTGTTCTTCGATTTCGAACAAGCGCACGCCATGCTGCGCGGTAGTGAATCCAGCCTGGACCTGGCAGCGGTTTTCTCGACCTATCCCCACCCTTCCTTGTCTACGGCGCAAGCGCTGCTGGTGGAGGTGGTGATCACGGCGATCCTCATGGCCGTCATCATGGCCCTGACCGACGATAACAACGGCCTGCCCCGCGGCCCGATGGCGCCGCTGCTGATCGGCCTGCTGATCGCGGTGATTGGCAGTGCCATGGGGCCCTTGACTGGCTTCGCCATGAACCCGGCACGCGACCTGGGCCCGAAAATCATGACGTTCCTGGCAGGCTGGGGCGAAATCGCCTTTACCGGCGGCCGAGCTGTGCCTTACTTCCTGGTGCCGATATTCGGCCCTATCATCGGCGCCTGCCTGGGTGCTGCCACCTACCGTGGCTTGATTGCCCGCAATTTGCCCGCAGCTCCAACGCCCACGCCTGCGGCAAGCGACGGTCGCCAAGGCGATACGCAAGTCAACTGAGCACGGCAGACAGACCCGCCACGACCCCTATTTTGCAAGGCCAACACCATGACAGACACTCAGGACAAGCAGTACATCATCGCCCTGGACCAGGGCACCACCAGTTCGCGTGCGATCATCTTTGACCGCGACGCCAATGTGGTCGGCACCTCCCAGCGTGAGTTCGTCCAGCATTATCCGCAGGCAGGTTGGGTCGAGCACGACCCCATGGAAATCTTCGCCACCCAGAGTGCGACCATGGTCGAAGCACTGGCCCAAGCTGGCATCAGCCATGCCCAGGTCGCGGCCCTGGGTATCACCAACCAGCGCGAGACCACCGTTGTCTGGGACAAGGAGACTGGCCGCCCGGTGTACAACGCCATCGTCTGGCAATGCCGGCGTAGCACCGAAATCTGCGCCCAGCTCAAGCGCGACGGCTTTGAGGACTACATCCGTGAAACCACGGGCCTGGTCACCGACCCGTACTTTTCCGGTACCAAGCTCAAGTGGATCCTGGACAATGTCGACGGTGCCCGGGAACGCGCCGAACGTGGAGAGCTGCTGTTCGGCACCGTCGATACCTGGCTGATCTGGAAGTTTTCCGGCGGCAAGGTGCATGTCACCGACTACACCAATGCCTCGCGAACCCTCATGTTCAACATCCACACGCTGCAGTGGGATGAAAAGCTGCTCGACATCCTGGGCATCCCTGCGCAAATGCTGCCAGAGGTGCGCTCCTCCTCCGAGGTCTATGGGCATACCAAAAGTGGCATTGCCATCGCCGGCATCGCCGGGGACCAGCAATCGGCCCTGTTCGGGCAGATGTGCGTGGAACCGGGGCAGGCGAAGAACACCTATGGCACTGGTTGTTTCCTGCTGATGAACACGGGCGACAAGGCCGTCACTTCCTCCCATGGCCTGCTGACCACCATCGCCTGTGGCCCGCGCGGTGAAGTGGCCTATGCCCTGGAGGGGGCCGTGTTCAACGGCGGCTCGACGGTCCAGTGGCTGCGCGATGAACTGAAGATCGTCAATGACGCGTTGGATACCGAGTACTTCGCCAGCAAGGTCAAGGACAGCAATGGCGTCTACCTGGTGCCTGCCTTCACTGGCCTTGGCGCCCCCTACTGGGACCCTTATGCCCGCGGCGCGCTGTTTGGCCTGACCCGCGGCGTCAAGGTGGATCACATCATCCGCGCAGCACTGGAGTCCATCGCCTACCAGACCCGCGACGTGCTCGATGCCATGCAGCAGGATTGCGGCCAACGCCTGTCTGAACTGCGGGTTGACGGCGGCGCCGTGGCCAACAACTTCCTGATGCAGTTCCAGGCCGATATCCTCGGCACGTGCGTCGAGCGTCCCAAGATGCGCGAGACCACGGCGCTGGGTGCAGCCTACCTGGCGGGCCTGGCTTGCGGTTTCTGGAGCAGCCTGGACGAATTGCGCAACAAGGCAATCATCGAGCGGGAGTTCAGCCCGCAACTGGATGAAGCGCAAAAAGAGAAATTGTACGGTGGCTGGAAAAAAGCCGTCGATCGCACCCGCGATTGGGAAGACCACGACGTCTGATCACCGTAGGCAATGGCGCAGTCCGCTTCAGGGTCTGCGCCGGATCCACCCTTCGGACTCCACGCTGGTCGTCATCCCCGTCCTACGGCATCATTGCAGCATTTGTCAGGCTGCTCCGAAGGACGTCCATGAATTTGCCTCCACGCCAACAACAAATCCTCGAACTGGTCCGCGACCGCGGCTACGTCAGTATCGAGGAAATGGCGCAGCTGTTCGTCGTTACCCCGCAGACGATCCGCCGCGACATCAACCAACTGGCAGAGCTCGACCTGTTGCGCCGTTACCACGGGGGCGCAGCCTACGATTCAAGCGTTGAGAACACGGCGTATGCCATGCGCGCCGACCAGATGCGTGATGAAAAGCAGCGCATCGCCGAGGCTGTCGCTCGGCAGGTGCCCGATCATGCCTCGCTGTTCATCAATATCGGCACCACCACCGAATCCATCGCGCGTGCCTTGCTCAACCACAGCCAACTCAAGGTCATCACCAACAACCTGCACGTCGCTTCCATCCTGGCGTCCAAGGATGACTTCGAGGTCCTGGTGGCAGGCGGTACCGTGCGCCGTGACGGCGGCGTCGTAGGCCAGGCCAGTGTCGACTTCATCAATCAGTTCAAGGTCGATTACGCCCTGGTCGGTATCAGCGGCATCGATGAAGACGGGAGCCTGCTGGATTTCGACTATCAGGAAGTGCGCGTATCCCAGGCGATCATCGCCAATGCTCGGCAGGTGATCCTGGCTGCGGACTCCAGCAAGTTCGGGCGCAATGCCATGGTGCGCCTGGGCGCCATCAGCCTGGTCGACTGCCTGGTGACTGATCAGACCCCAACCCCTGCCCTGGTACAACTGCTCAATGACCACAAGGTGCGTGTCGAAGTGGTTTAGGTTGACTCCACCGGCGCTGCCACCGTGGGTGTGTCACAAGCCCGCGCCCCTACGGGCTTTTTCGTTAATGTTCATTTGCTTGTCACCTGATCAGTATTTTCTATGAATACGGACTGGCGAGTCGCGTTCGCTTGCGCTAGTATTTTCGGAAACGAACATAAATGTTCACTTTCGATGCAAATTGCTCCAGGAGGCCTCCCCTGTGTCCCAGCCCGATTCGACCAGCGCTCCCGTCGCCGATTGCTATGACCTGGTGGTGATAGGCGGTGGCATCAACGGTGTGGGCATCGCCGCCGACGCTGCTGGCCGCGGCCTGAAAGTCTTTCTGTGTGAAAAAGACGACTTGGCGCGGCACACCTCGTCGGCCAGCAGCAAGCTGATTCACGGTGGTCTGCGCTACCTTGAGCATTACGAGTTTCGTCTGGTACGCGAGGCCCTGGCCGAACGCGAAGTCCTGTTGGCCAAGGCACCGCACATTGTTAAACCCATGCGTTTCGTGCTGCCCCACCGCCCCCATCTGCGCCCTGCCTGGATGATCCGTGCTGGCCTGTTCCTGTACGACCACCTGGGCAAGCGCAAGCGCCTGGGCGCCTCGCGCAGCCTGCGATTTGGCGCGGGCTCCGCGCTCAAGCCGGCCATCACCCGCGGTTTCGAATATGCCGACTGCTGGGTTGACGACGCTCGCCTGGTGGTCCTCAACGCCATGGCCGCCCGTGAACATGGCGCGCATATTCACACCCAGACACTGTGCCTGGGCGCCAGGCGTGTCGGCGCCATCTGGGAAGTGGATGTGCAGCACGCCGACGGCAGCACCCGGACGGTGCGGGCCAAAGGGCTGGTGAACGCCGCCGGCCCATGGGTTGCGCAGTTCATCAAGAACGACCTGAAACTGGACGCTCCTTACGGCATTCGCCTGATTCAGGGAAGTCACCTGATCGTCCCCCGGCTGTATGAAGGCGAGCACGCTTACATTCTGCAGAACGAAGACCAGCGCATCGTTTTCTGCATTCCGTATCTTGATCGTTTTACGCTGATCGGCACCACTGACCGTGAATACACAGGCGACCCTGCCAAGGTGGCGATCACCGATCAGGAAACCGACTATCTGCTGAAGGTGGTCAACGCCCACTTCAATCACCAGCTGCAGCGCGGTGACATCTTCAGCACCTATGCAGGCGTTCGCCCCCTGTGCAATGACGAGTCGGACAACCCGTCTGCCGTTACCCGTGACTACACCTTGGCACTGTCCGGCGCCCACGGTGAAGCCCCCCTGCTCTCGGTCTTCGGTGGCAAGCTCACCACCTACCGCAAGCTGGCTGAATCGGCCATGGCCGAACTCAAGCCGTTCTTCAGCCAGATGGGCGGCAGTTGGACAGCCGAAGCAACCCTGCCGGGCGGTGAGAACATGACCACGCCGCAGGCACTTGAAGAAGCCTTGCTTGCTCGGCATACCTGGCTCGCCCCGGCCATTGCCCAGCGCTGGGCACGCACCTATGGCAGCCGCGTCTGGACACTGTTGGCAGGCGTCGAAGGCCCGCAGGACCTGGGTCAGGCCATTGGTGCGGGGCTCTTTGCCCGCGAGGTGGATTACCTGTGCGAGCATGAGTGGGCAACCTGCCTTGAAGATATCCTGTGGCGTCGTACCAAGCTTGGGCTGTTTACCACGGAGGCGGAACAGAACACGCTCGCCCAGTACCTGGAAAAGGCAACGCAGCGCAGCCACGCCGCCTGACCCAGGTGCGCCGCCTGTCAGCCCATGCTCACAGGCGGTTGTAGGCCTCAATGGCGAGCTCATGGTAAAGCGCCTGCTCCTGGGCATCGAGTTCAGCCTTCAAGGCAGCAGCTTGCTGTAGATAGCCCTGCTCCCCGTGCTCGCCGGCGGTGCGCTCGGCGGCCTCAAGCCGTTCGTGAAACGGTGCCGCTAGCGCCTCGAAACGTTCGCGATAATAGCTGCGCACAAACGACTGCCAGAACTCGCGTTGCGCCAGCGCTGCGGCCAGCACATCCAGACTTTCGCCCGCCAGTACCTGGTCTGCGGCCAGCCTGACCTGCCGACTGCTGACATCGCTGAATTCCGGGTAGTTCATGTAGCTCGGCTGAGCCGGCAACCCCAAGCGACTCGCCAGATTGACCCGATAAGCCAGGTACACCTCGATGTCATCCACCATCGCATAGGGATCGCGTCGCATTTGCTCGATGTGCCGAGCGGCGATGCTATCCACTTGGTCCAGGCGGTACAGCGAACGACCAAGTCGCAAGAGTTCGCGCTCAGTCTGCCCGGCACTCGCCCCAGCCGTATGTATGGCGATATGCGCCCTCACCTCCAGTTGACTGAGCAGCAACAACAAGCGGTCTTCGCAGGTCTGTGGACCTTGGGTCTGAAGGTAGACCGATTCGCGGACATCCGTACTTTCAGCACACAACTCCAGAATGCGCCATATGCGTGCGCGGTAGTACTGCGGTCGCTCGTCGAAATCGTCAGACTCGGCAAAGTCGGCGAGGAATCGGAAGAGATCGGCCGACCCCTCATCGTCGAGCAGTGCGCTCCAGATGCGTTCATAGCGATGGCGTGTCGCTGGCTTGGCCGGCCCAATCCAGCTGTCTCGCAGCTCGTCGTCAATGGACAACTGGACATGGTTGCGCGGGGCGAGCGAGCCCTCGTTTGCAGTGGCGAGTGCTTGCTGACTGGCTTCGTCCAACGGATTGTCGTGCAGGGACAGTTGCTGGATACGGTCACCAAGTATCTGCAGATGCTCATTGACCTCACGAATCTGGTTTTCCCGGATGTCCATCAGGCCGCGCCACAGCAATTGATGGCGCTGCGGGATGTTCATCAGGCCCGTGTTGCGCAGTGAAATCGTACGTAGATGACGCAGGGCAGACAGGTTCGGTACTCGGCCGATCGGATTACCGCTCAAGCTAATGTGCTCCAGGTGGGTCAGCCTGCTCAGCACCGTCTCGCTGTCGAGTTGCAGTACGATCCGATTGTCATCAAGGCGCAGTATTCGCAACTGCTCCAGATCACCGAGGCTGGCCGGCAGCTGCGTCAACTGGTTGCCGCGCAAATCGAGCACCTGCACGTGCGGGAAACGCTTGAGAAATTCGTCGCTGACATGGGTAAGCGCCAGGTTGCGCAAGGCCAATTGCCTTACGTGATTGAAATCGATGTCATCAGGCAGGCCAGGTAGCGTGCCCACCTGCTCACCCTCTATCTGCAGCACATACTCATCGTTCTCGGACGCGACCGTCTTGCGTCGCCAAGCGCGTCGAATGTGGGTGGCCACCCTGCGTCGGCGGCGCCCCTCAATGAAGCCATTGCCCTGGCGCTCCCAGGAGGCGAGGGAGTGACGCAGACGTGCCAGCCGCCCTTCGAGATCGCTCAGGTGATCCCATAGATTAACGTCGTGCTCGGTCAACTGCGCCAGGTAAGCGTCCATCTGGCTCTCGGTCAGTGTCGGGTAGATGCGGTGTATGCCCCGGCGCAGTGCTTGCCGACTGCTCTCGCCCCGCCCGCTGAGGGGATAACCGATACGACCATCCTGGAGTCGGCCAGGCGGGTTGAAGCGACCACCCAGCGCTGTCATGCCCAGCGACTGGGCCGTTTTGCCCCGGTCGGCAGCCGCCTTGTGCAGCAGGTTTTCCCCTAATTCGGCTGTGGAAACCGATGAGCCGCCGAAAGCGGTTTTCTGGGATTCATCCAAGGTTTGCAGCAAACATGCCAGCAGCCCTTGGTCGCCGGCCTGTATAGGACGTGCCTGCAACTGATATCCCCCACTGGTCTGCACGATCACCTCGGTGCGCTGTGCGCCAGCCGGGCCGTGGGAGGCCACCAGCTGGCCCTGAGCCTCCCCCAAGCGTACTTCGATACGTGTCGACTTGGGCCATGGGGATGCTTCATCGATCAGCGCCAGCGCCAGGCGCAGTGTGTCCAGGTTGGCGGCATGCTCATGTTCGAACCCCAACAGCGCGCGATCGATGCGGCTTTCACGCACGGCCCAACGCGCTCGCTCAGCAAGCGGCAGGGGTACCTTGCCGCTCATCAGCGTCGCCAGTTGTTCGGTGGTCGCGCATTCCACGATTTCTTGCGCCAGTGGCACTGACAGGCCGGTGAAGTCGCGAGTGAGCGTATCCACGCCAACGCCTGGCTCGCCCACTGAAAGCGCCAGCGCTTGCTCGACCAACGGCTCGGATGTCGGCCCTTGGCCATGCAGCAGATGCCGTGCCTGCGCCTCCCTGAGCCGTGCTGGCGCCGGCTCCCCGTGCAAACGCAAGCTGCGCAAGTGTTCAGGCGACAGACCCGTGACCTGCATCAGCGCGTCGGCATCCAGGTTGGATACCTGCTCAAGATCGGCGCCAAAACTGCGCATCAATTCACCCGGATGCTCCAGGTTGTGGGCCGACACCGGCATCTTTTTCAGACGCAATCCCCTGTTGCCCACCATGACCGGCGTGAGACCGTCTACCAAACCGATGCGTTCGAGCGTGCCGCCGATCGAGGATTGCGCAGCACCCAGCACCGCGCCGGTGGCCACGACCTGCGCCACATTGAACACATGGGCCAGCGCTTGCTGCCTGTCGCCAATCTGCCAGGCCTCATAACCGTCATAGACTTCGCGCGCGACGTCCACGGCTGCGGCTACGCATAAGACTTCGCCCAAGCCGGGAACGAACAGCGCGGCCAGGGTGAGTACATCGAGGCCCGCCCCTTTCAAGGCAGCGATGCGCTCGTGCCGCTCAAGTTGGGTCAAGTCGCCCGTAGGGACGGCCAGCACTCGGGCATCGTCGATCATTGCATCGAGCAAGCGCTTGCGCAGGGAGGCAAAGACAGAGCCTTCTATTGCGAAATGTCGGCCATCGATAGCCAGCGGTGCAGATCCATCAGGGGATTTTTTCAACTGCGCCAACTGGGCCAGGAACGCGGGCCGCTCGCGCTGGGCAATCAAGCTGGCGAAATACTGTGTGTATCTACGCTCCCGCAGCCGCTTGCCGAGATGCTCGTACAACCCGGTCCAGTCCGCATGCCGCCCGATGGGCTCGGCCGGGTCATCGGAAAACCAGCTTATCAAGCCGTGCATGGGCCCATTGGCCGCTGCGCGAAGCTCAATGACCAGGCAACGCTGAACGGGCTTGCCCAGGACAAATAGCTCGAACGGCTGGAACCCCTGAGTCACGGCCGGTACGGTCGGCTTCTGGGCTATCAGTGGCAGAAGTGCCAGGTAGTCTTGCTCGGTCAACTGCCCTTTGAGCCTGGCCATCCTGACTGCAACATCGAGTGCCGCACGTAGACGCTCCTCGAAAATCTGTTCTACCGCACGCTGGCCAAAATCGGCGGGTGCCGGGGGGCGCGCCTTGGGGAACAAGCACGTACGCAGCTGCTGCTGGTACTGCCCGCCCAGGTCCAACTGCCGGCAGAGGCGAGCAAACGCTTCGAAGGAGAGCGGCAGTACAGTGCCGTTTGCCTCTTGCAAGTGAGCGCGCCGGTGCAGGCCGGGAAAGGTCTCGCTTTCATGAAAGTTATGCAGCGCGGCCACCAGCAGCGATTCTTTGCTGTAAAGCGCCCTCATGGGGGTCTGTAGCCGAGGCGCGGCACTGGGCATCGCAACCTTGTCATGCAGCGCTACCTGGGCGGTGTCTATATTCACCTCACCCAAGCCCCTGGCTCGCAGCGCCTCCTGAAGTAAAGGGCGCGCGAAGGTCTCCAGCCCGGGCAGCGTTTTCAAACGCGCCTTGACCGCCTCGCTCGACAACTGTTCAAGATCGAGCGCCCGGTGGAATGTGCTCAGCAGGTCTGGGTCAGCGCTGGTTAGCCAAGCCGGCAAGGCGTTCGCCACAAATGCATCAACGCAAACGTGAGGTAGTGCATTATCTGCCACGGATCTTCCTCTAGTCTGGAAAATGGCGCAGCAGAACATCGGGCTGTCATGGGCAGGTGTTACATATGGCTAGGTGTACAAAGGTGAGCACTCATTCGGATAACCGAACATAAAAATGAGGGTCATTCGAATTTCCGACCCTGTTGAAAAACTCGAATTAGTTGAACAAGGCTAACGCCCTCGCTTTCAGCGGGGCTAACATGCTTCACGGACCTTGGCACGACTTCTGCTCATATTCATTCAACCGGATGCAACAGCTGCCGTATCCGTTGAACGAAAGAGTCCGCCAACGGCTCCATAAAAAAAACAAACACGTCGAGGAAAATTTGATGCGTATCGTTCGTCAATTGCTGGGCGCCGCCATCGCGGCTGCTGTAATCGCTTCGCCGGCCATGGCCGAAGAACTCACCGGCACCCTGAAGAAGATCAAGGATTCAGGCACCATCACCCTGGGCCACCGCGACTCCTCCATCCCGTTTTCCTACTTGGCTGGCAAGCCAGAGCCTGTAGGCTACTCCCACGACATCCAGCTGGCCGTCGTCGAGGCCCTGAAGAAGCAACTGGGTACCGACATCAAGGTCCGCTACAACCTGGTCACCTCCCAGACCCGCATCCCGCTGGTGCAGAACGGCACCGTCGACCTGGAGTGCGGCTCCACCACCAACAACGTCGAGCGTCAGCAGCAAGTCAGCTTCTCGGTGGGTATCTTCGAGGTTGGCACCCGTCTGCTGACCAAGGTCAAGGACGGTCAGCCGTCCTACAAGGACTTCGCAGACCTGGCTGGCAAGAACGTAGTGACCACCGCAGGCACGACCTCCGAGCGCATCCTCAAGGCCATGAACGCCGACAAGCAGATGAAGATGAACGTGATCTCCGCCAAGGACCACGGTGAAGCCTTCAACATGCTCGAGAGCGGCCGCGCCGTGGCCTTCATGATGGACGACGCGCTGCTGGCTGGCGAAATGGCCAAGGCTCGCAAGCCGTCGGACTGGGTCATCACCGGTACGCCGCAATCTTATGAAATCTACGGTTGCATGGTGCGCAAGGGTGATGAGCCCTTCAAGAAGGCCGTGGATGACGCGATTGTTGGCTACTTCAAGTCCGGTGAAGTCAACAAGAGCTACGACAAGTGGTTCCAACAGCCAATCCCACCAAAAGGGCTGAACCTGCAGTTCCCGATGAGCGACGAGCTCAAGAAGCTGATCGCCGAGCCGACCGACAAGGCGGCGGACGAGAAGAAATCCTGACCCCCAGCCTGGAGCCTGCCGCGCTGCAAGGCGCGAATTAAACCGGCAGGCTCCCCGTTAGTGTCTAACCTTTCATCCGAGGGCAGTTTGCCCTCGGAAGCTGGAAGGTGCCCGTGAAACAATCGTCTGAGGGGAAATCCCGATGAATTACAACTGGGACTGGGGCGTATTCTTCAAGTCCACTGGCGTGGGCAGCGAAACCTATCTGGACTGGTACATCACCGGCCTGGGGTGGACCATCGCCATCGCCATTTCCGCCTGGATCATCGCCTTGCTGCTGGGGTCGATCCTGGGCGTGATGCGTACCGTGCCGAACCGGCTCGTTTCCGGTATCGCCACCGCTTACGTCGAACTGTTCCGCAACGTGCCTTTGCTGGTGCAGCTGTTCATCTGGTACTTCCTGGTGCCGGACCTGCTGCCAGAGGGGCTGCAGGAATGGTTCAAGCAGGACTTGAACCCGACTACGTCGGCCTTGATCAGTGTGGTCGTGTGCCTGGGCCTGTTCACCGCCGCACGGGTTTGCGAACAGGTACGCACCGGCATCCAGGCCCTGCCACGTGGCCAGGAATCGGCAGCGCGGGCGATGGGCTTCAGCCTGTCGCAGATCTACACCAATGTGCTGCTGCCACAGGCCTTCCGCATCATCATCCCGCCACTTACCTCCGAATTCCTGAACGTGTTCAAGAACTCCTCGGTGGCGTCGCTGATCGGCCTGATGGAACTGCTGGCGCAAACCAAGCAGACCGCCGAGTTCTCGGCCAACCTGTTCGAAGCGTTCACCTTGGCCACGTTGATCTACTTCACCCTCAACATGGGCCTGATGCTGCTCATGCGCGTCGTCGAGAAGAAAGTGGCCGTACCTGGCCTGATCTCTGTAGGGGGCAAGTAAATGGACCTGGATTTCAGCGAAATCATCCCCGCCCTGCCCGCCCTCTGGGATGGCATGGCCATGACCCTGCAACTGATGGTGATGGGCGTCATCGGCGGCATCGTGCTGGGCACCCTGCTGGCGCTGATGCGCCTGTCGTCAAATAAACTGCTGTCCAGGTTGGCCGGCGCCTACGTCAACTATTTCCGCTCTATCCCCTTGCTGCTGGTGATCACCTGGTTCTACCTGGCGGTGCCGTTCGTGCTGCGCTGGATCACCGGACAGGACACGCCTGTGGGGGCCTTCACCTCCTGCGTGGTCGCCTTCATGATGTTCGAGGCGGCCTACTTCTGCGAAATCGTGCGTGCCGGTGTGCAATCGATCTCCAAAGGCCAGATGGGCGCAGCCCAGGCATTGGGCATGACTTATGGCCAGACCATGCGCCTGATCATCCTGCCCCAGGCGTTCCGCAAGATGACACCGTTGCTGCTGCAGCAAAGCATCATCCTGTTCCAGGACACGTCCCTGGTCTACACGGTAGGCCTGGTCGACTTCCTCAACTCGGCACGCTCCAACGGCGACATCATCGGGCGCTCCCATGAGTTCCTGATCTTCGCCGGCGTCGTGTACTTCATTATCAGCTTCTCCGCTTCGTGGCTGGTCAAGCGCCTGCAAAAAAGGATCACCGTATGATTTCCATCAAGAACGTCAACAAGTGGTACGGGGACTTCCAGGTGCTGACCGACTGCAGCACCGAGGTCAAGAAAGGTGAGGTGGTGGTGGTGTGCGGGCCTTCGGGGTCGGGCAAGTCCACCCTGATCAAGTGTGTGAACGCGCTGGAGCCTTTCCAGAAAGGTGACATCGTGGTCGACGGCACTTCGATCGCCGATTCCAAGACCAACCTGCCCAAACTGCGCTCGCGCGTGGGCATGGTCTTCCAGCATTTCGAGCTGTTCCCCCACCTGACCATCACCGAAAACCTGACCATTGCCCAGCGCAAGGTATTGGGCCGCAGTGAAGCCGAAGCCACCAAGAAGGGCCTGGCCCTGCTCGACCGCGTCGGCTTGAGTGCCCACGCCAAGAAGCACCCCGGTCAGTTGTCCGGCGGCCAGCAGCAACGGGTCGCCATCGCGCGGGCATTGTCCATGGACCCGATCGTCATGCTGTTCGACGAACCCACTTCGGCCCTGGACCCGGAGATGGTCAACGAAGTGCTGGACGTGATGGTCGAGCTTGCCCACGAAGGCATGACCATGATGTGCGTGACCCACGAAATGGGCTTTGCCCGCAAAGTGGCCAACCGCGTGATTTTCATGGACAAGGGGCACATCATCGAGGATTGCCAGAAGGAAGACTTCTTCGGCAACCCCGAAGGCCGTCACGAACGCACCCAGCACTTCCTGAGCAAGATCCTTCAGCACTGATCCTGCCTCATCGAGCCGCTCGGCCCCGCCGCCCTACCGGGCAGCGGGCGCTGGCCGTGACGAGGTCACTGTGATGAAATGCGACCCCTCGCTCTTGTTACCTGCCAAGCCTGCCGTGAAAGCCCGCCTTGTTCGCCAACTGCTGTTACCCCCGCTGGTCATCCTGCTGATGATCGGGCTGGGCATGGCCGGGTTCCTGATCAGCGAGAGCAACGGCATACGCGTGCTCAGTGAAAATGGCGAGCGCCAGTTGGAATTGCATGCGCGTACGGTCGAAAGCGAGATCAGCAAGTACACCTACCTTCCCAGCCTGCTGGAACTCGAAGACAGCGTGTCGCACCTGCTGACCGACCCTGATGGTGGCTCACGGCAAACCGTCAACGAATACCTCGAAGGCCTCAACCGGCGCAGCCGCAGCCGTGCGATCTTCGTGCTCGATACCCAAGGGCGGGTGCAGGCCACCAGCAACTGGCGCGATACCGACTCGTTCCTGGGCGAGGACCTGTCGTTTCGCGCGTATTTCCAGACCGCCGTGCGTGGCGAACCTGGGCGCTTCTACGGCATCGGCAGCACCACGGGCGAAGCCGGCTACTACCTGGCCCATGGGCTCGAGGAGCACGGCAAAATCATCGGCGTGGCCGTGATCAAGGTGCGTCTCGATACCTTGGAGGAACGTTGGCAGCGCGCCCGCCTGGAAGCGTTCGTCAGCGACGAGAACGGGATCATCATTCTTTCCAGCGATCCGGCTCGACGCCTGAAGTCGGTGCGTCCACTGACCCCGCAAACCAAGGAGCGCCTGGCGCGCAGCCTGCAATACTACTGGTGGCCGCTTAATGAGCTAGAACCGCTGGGGCGCGAGACCCTGGCCGACGGGGTAGAAAAGCTGACCTTCCCGGCCAACAGCGAAACGGCCCAGGGCAACCCCCATGAGGTGGCCTACCTGGCCCAGACACGTCGCCTGGTCGATACACCCTGGCACTTCACGCTGCTCACGCCGCTTCAGGACCTGCGCCGCGAGTCCATGGTGCAGGGCATCCTGGTCGGTGTGGCGTTTGCCTTGCTGACCATTCTGGGCATCGCCTGGAACGAGCGACGCAAAGTCATCGCTACCCGCCTGGCAGCCCGCGAGGCGCTGGAGCAAGCCAATAGCCAGCTCGAGCGCCGCATCGCCGAGCGTACGGCCGACCTGCGGGCCAGCAACGAACGGCTCAAGGGGCAGATACGCGAGCGCCGTCATGCCGAGCAGACCCTGCGCCAGGCGCAAGACGAACTGGTTCAGGCTGGCAAGCTGGCAGCCATCGGGCAGATGTCCACCAGTATCGCCCACGAACTCAATCAACCCTTGGCGGCGCTGCGTACCTTGTCGGGCAACACCGTTCGGTTCATCGAACGCGGCGCACTGGAGACCGCCAGTACCAACCTGCGTACCATCAATGGCCTGGTCGACCGCATGGGCCGCATCACCGCCAGCCTGCGTTCATTCGCCCGACGCAGTGACGACAGCGGCCAGGCCGCGGTGGCCAAGGCGGTCGAAGCCAGCCTGCAGGTGCTGGCAGAACGGATCAACAGCAGCCACCTGCAGGTGCACCGCCATTACCAGGACCTGCAGTTGGCCATCGACCAGACCCGGCTGGAGCAGATCCTGGTCAACCTCATCGGCAACGCCTTGGATGCCATGGCTGTCCAGCCTCAACCAGCCTTATGGCTCGAAGGTGAACTGCAGGGGGACAAATACCGCTTGCAGGTGCGCGACAACGGCCATGGCATCGATCCAGAGGCACGCAAGCATCTTTTCGAACCGTTCTTCACCACCAAGCCGGGCGACAATGGCCTTGGCCTGGGCCTGACCCTTTCGGCCAGCCTTGCTGCGGCCGCCAAGGGCAGCCTCAGTGTCGAGCACCCTGCCAGCGGCGGCACAGCTTTCGTGCTGATCCTGCCCTTGGCCTCCACCCCCAGCGAATCGGCAGACTCTCCATGACCCAAGTGCCCCTTACCGTTCTGATCGTCGAAGACGACCCCCATGTCCTTCTTGGCTGCCAGCAGGCACTGGCGCTGGAGGACATCGGTTGCGAAGGCGTAGGCAGTGCCGAACAGGCGCTCGAGCGCATTGGCGATGACTTTGCCGGCATCGTGGTCAGCGACATTCGCCTGCCGGGTATCGACGGCCTGGAACTGCTCAACCGTCTCAAGGCGCGTGACCGCAGCCTGCCGGTGGTATTGATCACCGGGCACGGTGATATCGACATGGCCGTCGGCGCCATGCGCAACGGCGCGTATGACTTCATGGAAAAGCCCTTCTCCCCCGAGCGGCTGGTCGATGTGGTGCGCCGTGCGCTCGAGCAACGCGGCCTGTCCCGCGAAGTCTCGGCGCTGCGCCGCCAGCTTGCCGGACAGAGCAGCCTGGAGGGGCGCATCATCGGTCGTTCGCCCGCCATGCAGCACCTGCGCGAACTGATCGCCAACGTGGCCGATACCTCCGCCAATGTGCTGATCGAGGGTGAGACAGGCACCGGCAAGGAACTGGTGGCCCGCTGCCTGCACGACTTCAGCCGTCGCCAGGGCCAGCCCTTCGTGGCATTGAACTGCGGTGGCTTGCCGGAGAACTTGTTCGAAAGCGAGATTTTCGGCCATGAAGCCAACGCCTTCACCGGTGCTGGCAAACGGCGTATCGGCAAGATCGAGCACGCCAACGGCGGCACGCTGTTTCTCGATGAAGTGGAAAGCATGCCGATCAACCTTCAGATCAAACTGTTGCGGGTGCTCCAGGAGCGCACCCTGGAACGGCTCGGCTCGAACCAGAGCATTCCAGTGGATTGCCGGCTCATCGCGGCGACCAAGGCCGACCTCGACAGCCTGGGTCAGAGCGGGCAGTTTCGCAGCGACCTGTATTACCGCCTGAACGTGGTGACCCTCGAACTGCCACCGCTGCGCGAACGCCGCGAAGACATCCTGCAGCTGTTCGAACACTTCCTGCAGCAATCGGCGCTGCGGTTCGACCGGGAGACGCCCACCCTGGACAGCCAGACACTGTCACGGCTGATGGCCCATGACTGGCCGGGCAACGTGCGCGAACTGCGCAATGTGGCCGAACGCTATGCACTAGGGCTGCCCGCGTTCAAGAAAGGCCCCACGGGCACCAGCAGCCAAGGGCTGGGCTTTGCCGAGGCCGTGGAGGCCTTCGAGCGCAACCTGCTCAGTGACGCCTTGCAGCGCACCGGGGGCAACCTGAGCCAGGCGAGCCAGGAGTTGGGCATGGCGAAGACCACGTTGTTCGACAAGGTCAAGAAATACGGTCTGGGTTGATGGACCGAGGCGCCGCAATGGATCAGTCAATGGGCAAGGCACAGTCGACAGCGGCGGTAACATGAGGGAAACTCAACTCCAAGATATTTACCCTCAGCCCTACCCTCGGAGTTAGCTGTGCTGGAGATCCGCCACCTGAAAACCCTTCATGCCCTGCGTGAAGCAGACAGCCTGGTCGAAGCGGCCGAGCGGCTGCACCTGACCCAGTCGGCCTTGTCCCACCAGTTCAAGGAACTGGAAGAGCGCCTGGGCCTGACGTTGTTCGTGCGCAAGAGCAAGCCCATTCGCTTCACCAGCGCCGGGCTGCGCCTGCTGCAACTGGCCGACGCCACGCTCCCCCTGCTGCGTGGCGCCGAGCGGGATATCGCCAGACTGGCCGGGGGCACTGCCGGTCGCTTGCATATGGCCATCGAATGCCACAGCTGCTTCCAGTGGCTGATGCCCACCATCGATCAGTTCCGTGATGCCTGGCCTGAAGTGGAGCTGGACCTGGCCTCAGGCTTCGCGTTCGCGCCCCTGCCCGCCTTGGCCCGTGGTGACCTGGACCTGGTGGTGACCTCCGATCCCCTGGACCTGGCCGGCATCACCTACGTTCCCCTGTTCACCTACGAAGCCATGCTGGCGGTGGCCAACCAACATCCGTTGGCCAGCAAACCCTACATGGTGCCCCAGGACCTGGCAGACCAGACGCTGATCACCTACCCGGTGGAGCGTGACCGTCTGGACATCTTCACCCGCTTCCTGGAGCCAGCCGACATCGAGCCTGCGGCAGTACGCACCTCGGAGCTAACGGTCATGATGATGCAGTTGGTGGCCAGCGGCCGCGGCGTGTGCGGCATGCCCCATTGGGCCTTGCACGAATACAGCTCGCGCGGTTACGTCAAAGGCAAGCGCCTGGGCGAAAAAGGCCTGTTCGCGACACTCTACGCAGCCGTGCGCACCGACATGCTAGATGCACCCTATATGCGCGATTTTCTGCTGACGGCCAAAGACACTTCATTCGCCACCCTCGACGGGGTCAGTGCGGTGCGCTGAGCAACTGGCGGTACAGTGGCAGGATCAGGTCACGGGTCAGGGGCGCCAGGGGCATTTCTGGCGTCTGGTCAGCGGCCAACCAAGTGATCTCCTCGATTTCGGCCGCCGGCACTACCGATGCCGCGCAGTCCACCCGGAACAACTCGGCCTGCACCTCGAACCCTGGCTCATTGGCTGCCGGGGCGCTGAACTGACCAAGGCGCACGGCCTTGGCGGGGTCGATCTGCAGGCCCAGTTCCTCGTGCAGCTCACGGGCCAACGCTTGAACCGGGGTTTCTCCGGCATCGATCTTGCCGCCCGGCTGCATGAATGCCTGAGTGCCGCGCTTGCGCACCAGCAGCGTGCGACCTTGCGAGTCCAGCAATAAGGCGGCGGCAATGCGGATGATATTGGCCATGGGTGATCTCCCTGAAAATGGGCGGCGAGCATCCCATGCCTCCCCAGTCGTGACAAGGCCACTGCCAGGTTTGGACGTGGGCAGACGAATGGCCACTTGCCAACCCGGCCGGGACCCTTCATAACCTTCCCAATGACGCTTCCTGCCGCCAACCATCCCGTATTCGAGCTGTTCCATCCAGGCGTTGCGGCCTGGTTCTCAGGCCGTTATCCGTCGGTGACCGATGCCCAGGCTCAGGCCTGGCCGCTCATCCAGGCCGGTCAGTCCGTGCTGCTGGCAGCGCCGACCGGCTCAGGCAAGACGCTCAGTGCGTTTCTGGCGGTGCTCGACGGGCTGTTTCGCCAGGGGCTGGAGCAGGGCGGCACATTGCCCGCCCACACGCAGGTCGTCTACGTATCGCCCTTGAAAGCCCTGTCCAACGACATCCGTTTGAACCTGCAAATACCGCTGGAGGGCATCGAGCGCACGCTCCAGGCGCAAGGGCACGCAGCCCCCACCATCACCACGGCGGTGCGCACTGGTGATACGCCCCAGAAAGAACGCATCGCCATGCGCAAGCAGGCACCGCATGTTCTGGTCACGACCCCTGAGTCCCTGTACGTGCTGATGGGTTCGGCCTCTGGACGTGAAGGCCTGCGTACGGTGCACACCGTCATCGTCGATGAGATCCATGCCCTGGCCGGCAACAAGCGCGGTTGCCACCTGGCGCTGACCCTCGAACGCCTGCAAGCGTTGTGCGACCGTCCGCTGCGACGCATCGGCCTGTCTGCTACCCAGCGTCCGGTCGAGCGGGTGGCGCAGTTTCTGGTGGGCAGCGGGCGCGCCTGTGCCATCGTCGATGTAGGGCACGCCCGCCAGCGTGACCTGGCCATCGAAATCCCACCCGTGCCACTGCGGGCGGTGCTCGACCAGGATGCCTGGGGGCTGGTGTACGATCGTCTGGCCGAACTGGCCCGTGCGCATCGCACCACCTTGGTGTTCGTCAACACCCGGCGGCTGGCCGAGCGCATCACCCGTCACTTGAGCGATCGGTTGGGCGTGGCTGCGGTGGCCGCTCACCACGGCAGCCTGTCCAAGGAAAGGCGCCTGAGCGCCGAGCAGCGCCTGAAGGCGGGCGAGCTGCAGGTACTGGTGGCCACGGCCTCGCTGGAACTTGGCATCGATATCGGCGACATCGACCTGGTGTGCCAGATCGCCTCACCCGGCTCGATCGCAGCGTTCCTGCAGCGCGTGGGGCGTGCAGGGCATCAGGTGGACGGGGTGCCCAAAGGACGGCTGTTCGCGACATCGCGAGACGACTTGATCGAGTGCGTGGCGCTGCTCGATTGCGTGCGCCGCGGCGAGTTGGATGAAGTGCAGGTACCAAAGGCCCCGTTGGATGTGCTGGCCCAGCAGATCGTCGCCGAGGCCAGCAACCAGCCCTGGCACGAGCAAGCGCTGTTCGACTGCCTGCGCCAGGCCATGCCGTTCGAAACGTTGGCGTACGAACATTACGACGCCTTGCTTGGCATGCTTGCCGAAGGCTACAACGGCCGTCAGGGCGTGCGCGGCGCCTACCTGCACCGCGATGCCGTCAGCGCCATGGTGCGAGGGCGCCGTGGCAGCCAACTCACCGCCTTGACCAGTGGCGGGACGATTCCCGACAACGCCGACTACGCCGTCGTGCTCGAACCTCAGGCGCTGAACATCGGCAGCGTCAACGAAGACTTCGCCGTGGAGAGCATTGCTGGCGACATATTCCAGCTAGGCAACGCGTCTTATCGCATCCTGCGCGTGGAGGCCGGGCGGGTCCGGGTCGAAGACGCCCACGGCCAGCCCCCCACGATTCCCTTCTGGCTGGGCGAAGCCCCTGGCCGCAGCCGCGAGCTCAGCGCCGCCGTGGCCAGGCTGCAAGGGCAGATCGATGAGCGCCTGCAACACGCCGATGGCTCGCTGGCGCATGTGCTGGCCTGGCTGCAAGCCACGTTCGAACTGGATGCCAGCTGTGCCGAGCAGTTGCTGGACTACCTGGCCCGCACCCAGCAGGTATTGGGTGCCCTGCCCTCCCAGGACACCTTGGTGATGGAGCGTTTCTTCGACGAGTCAGGCGGCACGCAGCTGATCATTCATTCGCCGTTCGGTAGCCGCATCAACCGCGCCTGGGGTCTGGCCCTGCGCAAGCGGTTCTGCCGTACCTTCAATGTCGAGCTGCAAGCGGCAGCCAGTGAAGATGCCATCGTGCTGTCGCTGTCTACCAGCCACAGCTTTGCCCTCGACGAGGTGTGGCGCTACCTCGACAGCCGCAGCGCCGAGCAGGTGCTGATCCAGGCTGTGCTCGATGCCCCGCTGTTCGGTGTCCGCTGGCGCTGGAACGCGGGTGTGGCCATGGCCTTGCCGCGCTTTGCTGGGGGTCGCAAGGTTGCCCCGCAGATCCAGCGCATGAAGAGCGAAGACCTGATCGCCTCGGTGTTTCCCGATCAGATCGCCTGCCTTGAAAATCTGTCCGGCGAACGGCAGGTACCGGACCACCCGTTGGTTCGTCAGACCCTCGACGATTGCCTGCACGACGCCATGGATTGCGACGGTTGGCTGGCTTTGCTGCGGCGCATGGAAAGCGGTGCCGTGCGCCTGCTGGCGCGCGACCTGCCGGCGCCCTCGCCGCTGGCGTCAGCCATTCTCAATGCCAGGCCCTACACCTTTCTGGATGATGCCCCGCTCGAAGAGCGCCGTACCCAGGCGGTGCTCAATCGCCGCTGGGCGGATGTGCAGTCAGGCGATGAGCTGGGTGCGCTGGATGCGGACGCCATTGCGTCAGTGGCAGCCGAGGCCTGGCCGCAGCCGGTCAACGCGGATGAAATGCATGAAGCGCTGATGAGCCTGGGCGCCATCAGCCAGCCAGAAGCTCAGGCAGGCGCACGCTGGCGTACGTTGCTTGATCAGCTTGCCAAGCGGGGCCGAGCCGTCTACCTGCCCGAGCAGAAGTTGTGGCTGGCCCGTGAGCGCCTGACGCTGTTGCAAGCCGTCTACCCCGATTGCCGCCTGTCGCCCGTGGTCGAGCCACTGCCAGGCTTCGATCAGCCAGTGGACCACGACCTGGCGCTGCCCGAACTGCTGCGTGCCCGGCTCAGCGGTCATGGGCCTGCCACCGTTGCCCAGCTTGCGGCGCCGCTGGCCAAGTCCATCGCTGATGTGGAGCAGGCATTGGCCCGGCTCGAGGCCCAAGGCCATGTGCTCAGGGGGCATTTCAGCCCAGATGCAATTGACACTCAATGGTGCGAACGCCACCTGCTGGCGCGTATTCACCGCTATACCGTCAAACGTCTGCGCCGGGAGATCGAGCCGGTCAGCCTGCAGGACTTCATGCGTTTCCTGTTCCACTGGCAACACCTTGATCCGGGGCAACGGTTGCAAGGGCCGCAGGCGCTGCCTGTTGTGCTGGCCCAACTGCAGGGGTTTCCAAGTGCGGCCGGGGCGTGGGAAGCCGAAGTGCTGCCTGCACGCGTGCGCGATTACAGCCCCAGCTGGCTCGACGAGGCCTGCCGCAGCGGGCAGTTCGCCTGGAGCCGGTTGGCAAGTACCGTGTCAGCCAGCACGGTGGCCAGCACGCCCGTGGTGTTGCTGCCTCGCGAACACCTGCAGCTGTGGCGAAGCCTGGCCCCACCCCCGTGCCTCGACACCTTGGGACCACGTGCCCAGCGGGTGCATGACGCCCTGAAAACCCGGGGTGCACTGTTTTTCGACGAGCTGGCCCAAGAGGCCCGTCTGCTCCCCAGCGAACTGGAAACGGCCTTGCAGGCGCTGGTTGGCGCTGGCCTGGCCAATGCCGACAGCTTCACCGGGCTGAGTAGCCTGATCGCGCCGGCCGCCCGGCGCACCGCGCGTCGGCCGCGCTTCGGTCACCTGCCCTTGTCCAGCAGCATGGCTTATGCAGGGCGCTGGGCCCTGCTGCCGCGCAGCGAAGCCGCGCCGGATCAGGATCAGGATCAGGATCAGCACATCGAAAGCATCGCTCGCCTGCTGCTGCAGCGCTACGGGGTGATGTGTTGGCGCCTGCTGGCGCGTGAGAGCGATGTGTTGCCGCCCTGGCGTGACCTGCTGCGCTGCTACCACCGCCTGGAGGCGCGTGGGGAAATACGGGGTGGGCGCTTCATTGCCGGGTTGTCCGGCGAGCAGTTCGCCTTGCCCGAGGCCGTGGCCATGCTGCGCCAGGTTCGCCGGCAAGCGGCGGACGGCACGTTGGTGCTGGTCAGTGCCAGCGATCCGCTGAACCTGATCGGCACGTTGCTGCCGGGGGCCAAGGTACCGGCCACCAGCGGCAACCGCCTGCTCTACCGCGACGGCGTACCGGTGGCTGCGCGGGTGGGCAAGCGCTACGACTATCTGGTCGAAGCTTGCGCGGCGCAGCAGACGCAGTGGCGACAGCTGCTGCTGCGCGACACGGCCTTTGCAGCGACGGACAAGTTGGCTATGGTCGGGGCTCACCCCAGGCCGTGAGCCTGACCGAGCCATCGCAAGGACCCTGTATGAGCCTGTCACTTCTCAGCCGTTATGCGGTGTTTGCCGTCTGCATCGTGTTTACCCTGGCCACCCTGCCATTGATTCATCACCACTGGCTTTGGCCGTTCACCCTGACAACAGGCTTGCTCAGCCTGATAGGCCTGTTCGACCTGTTGCAAAAACGCCACGCCGTGCGTCGCAACTACCCGATCCTGGGCAATATTCGCTACCTGGTGGAAACCATTCGCCCGGAAATCCGCCAGTATCTGCTCGAAGCAGACAGCGACGCCCTGCCCTTCTCCCGTGCCCAGCGCTCGCTGGTCTATTCCCGGGCCAAGAACCAGGTCTCGGACAAGCCGTTCGGCACCCTGATCGACGTCTACGCGTCGGGCTTCGAGTTCATCGGTCACTCCATGCGCCCGGCGCCTCTGGCTGACCCGGCGAGCTTTCGCATCACCATCGGCGGCCCGCAGTGCAGCCAGCCGTACTCAGCCTCGATCTTCAACATCTCCGCCATGAGTTTTGGCTCGCTCAGCGCCAACGCTATTCGCGCGTTGAACCAAGGCGCGAAGCTGGGCAACTTTCACCACGACACCGGTGAAGGCAGCATCAGCCCCTACCATCGCGAGCACGGCGGCGACCTGGTATGGGAACTGGGCAGCGGGTATTTCGGGTGCCGTACCTCGGACGGTCGTTTCGATCCGCAGGCATTTGCCGCGCAGGCGCGCAGCCCGCAGGTGCGCATGATCGAGGTCAAGATGAGCCAGGGCGCAAAGCCTGGGCATGGCGGCATTCTGCCCAAGCACAAGGTCACCCAGGAAATTGCCGAAACCCGCGGCGTCCCGCTGGGCGAAGACTGCATCTCGCCGTCGCGGCACAGCGCATTTTCAACACCCATCGAAATGATGCAGTTCATCGCCCAACTGCGTGAGCTGTCGGGCGGCAAACCGGTGGGTTTCAAGCTCTGCCTGGGTCACCCGTGGGAATTCATGGGCATTGCCAAAGCCATGCTGGAAACCGGCATCCTACCCGACTTCATCGTGATCGATGGCAAGGAAGGCGGCACCGGGGCCGCCCCCGTGGAGTTCACCGACCATATCGGTGTGCCGCTGCGCGAAGGCCTGTTGTTCGTGCACAACACCTTGGTGGGCTTGAACCTTCGCGACAAGATCAAGCTCGGTGCCAGCGGCAAGATCGTCAGCGCCTTCGACATTGCCAGCGTCCTGGCCATCGGTGCGGACTGGGCCAATGCTGCGCGGGGGTTCATGTTCGCCATCGGCTGCATCCAGTCCCAGAGTTGCCACACCAACAAGTGCCCCACCGGCGTGGCCACGCAGGATCCGTTGCGCCAGCGTGCCCTGGTGGTGCCGGACAAGGCCGAACGGGTACTGAACTTCCATCGCAACACCCTGCGTGCCTTGGCCGAGATGCTGGCTGCTGCCGGGCTGGAACACCCGTCGCAGCTCGAAGCCAAGCACTTGGTGCGCCGCATTTCAGCCACCGAGATCAAGCTGTTCTCGCAAATGCATGTGTTCCTAAAGCCCGGCGAGCTACTGACCGGCGAGGTCGATGGGCAATTCTATTCGCGCATGTGGCAACTGGCCCGAGCGGACAGCTTCGAGCCCAACAGCGAGGTAGCCGCCTGAATGCTTGAGCGCGGCCAAGCCGCGCACCCGCTTTATTGCGCAGTTTCCACAAAATTTTCACATACCCGGCGCAACGTCTAAGCTCCAGGCAAGCAAGATGAAAATACCTGGTTGGATAGACGATTATGGGCGCACTGTGGCAAACGGAACCAAATACCAAGCAAGCACCCGAACAAACGCCTGCCGAGACGCCAGAACCCAAGTCCCCTCGTCAGCGCCGGCTATGGTGGCGCCTGATTATCCTGATTCTGCTGGTGGCAGCTGGCGCGGTCGGCTTCGCGGCCTATGAAGAGTTCCGCACCTCCGAGCTGCAATCGCGCGAGTTCAGCAAGCTGGCGAGCACCTTGACCTACTCGCTGCAGCCCGGCCCCAGCGATTCAATCGTGTACCCAGGCGAAGGACCGTTCGACAAGCGCCTGGGCTACAGCTCGCTCGGCGAGTTCCTGCCCCGCCTGCTCAAGCGCGATTACCTGATCAGCCAACAAGTGCGGTTCTCGCCGGCGCTGGTCAACTACGTCGATCATGGGCTGTTCGCGCCCTACATCGAAAAGGTCCAGGCAGGCCTGGCGATAACCGATTGCCGGGGCGACATGCTGTACCAGTATCAGTATCCCCAGTACCTGTACCCGGACTTCGCCTCGATTCCCTCGGTGGTGGTCAACAGCTTGCTGTTCATCGAGAACCGCGACCTGCTCGATACCCGTGATCCGCGGATTAACCCGGCGGTGGACTGGCCCCGTTTCGCCAAGGCGGCCTACAGCCAGATCGCGCGCTACCTGGCCCTGCCTGGCCAATCTGCCGGTGGCAGTACCCTGGCTACCCAGCTGGAGAAGTATCGCCATTCACCTGACGGGTTGACCGTGTCGGGCGCCGAGAAGATCAGGCAGATGATTTCTGCCAGCGTGCGCGCCTACCAGGGCGGGCCGGACACCACCGAGGCGCGCCAGCGTATCGTGCGTGACTACCTCAACAGCGTGCCGCTGTCCGCCGTGCCGGGTCATGGCGAGGTGCACGGCATGGCCGAAGGCCTGCGCGTGTGGTACGGGGCAGACTTCGAGCAAGTCAACAAAGCGCTCAATGACACCGCCACGGACGCACAGAGCCTGGCGGCCCGTGGCCTTGCGCTGCGTCAGGTGCTGTCGTTGATGATCGCCCAGCGCCGGCCCTCGCACTACCTCTCCAAGGGGCGTCTCGAACTCGCCGAGCTGACCGACGCCCATGTCCGGGTGCTGGCCGCGAACCAGATCATCCCTCAGGCGCTGGCCGATGCCGCATTGGCCAGCAAGGCCGTCTACCGTGACTGGGTCGCGCAGCCAACCATCGTGCCGATCGTCACCAACAAGGGCATCAGCCTGGCTCGCAACCGTCTTTCGGCCATGCTCAACCGCCCGCTGTACGACCTCGATCGCCTGGACCTTTCTGCCACCAGCACCTTGCAGGCTGACTTGCAGCTGCAAGTCAGCGAGTACCTCAAGCATCTGGCCGACCCGGCCTTTGCCGCGCAGATCGGCCTGATCGGCGAACGTCTGCTGACCGCCAAAACCACCGACCAGGTCAGCTACAGTTTCACCCTGTTCGAACGCACGGCCGATGGCTCACGCGTGCGGGTACAGACGGACAGCACTGACCAGCCCTTCGACATCAACGAAGGCAGCAAGCTGGAACTGGGGTCCACCGCCAAGCTTCGGGTGCTGACCACCTACCTGGAAATCGTCGCCGAGCTGCATGACAAGTACGCCGGCAAGCCTGTGGCCGAGCTGAAGAACGTCGAGGTCGCCGACCTGGATGTCATCAGCCGCTGGTCACTGGGCTGGCTGATGCAAAACAGCAAAAACCAGAGCCTGGACGCCATGCTCGATGCCGCCCTTGAGCGCAAGTACTCGGCCAGTACCGGAGAATCGTTCTTCACCGGGGGCGGTATGCACGTATTCAACAACTTCCGCAAGGAAGACAACGGCCGCAACCCTACCCTCAAGGACGCCCTGCGCGAATCGATCAACCTGCCGTTCATCCGCCTGATGCGCGACGTGGTGCGCTACGTCACCTATCAGCAGCCACTGAACAGGGTGCCGCTGCTCAAGGACGATGCTGACCCGCGCCGGCAGGAGTACCTGGCAAAGTTCGCCGACAAGGAGGGGACCAGCTACCTGATGCGTTTCTGGCGCAAGTACCAGCGCAAGACCTCGCAGCAGCGCCTGGACACCTTCCTCGACAGCATGCGCGTGACACCCCAACGTCTGGCGGCCGTGCACCGCTACCTGTTCCCCGAGGCCGGCCAGGCCACGTTCAATGCCTTCGTACGGGCCCATAGCAAAGACAGCAAGCTCGCACAAAGCAAACTGACCGACGACCGCCTGGTACAGATGTACGATGCCTACGGCCCGGGGCGGTACAACCTGCCTGACCAGGGCTTCATCGCCAAGGTCCACCCGCTGGACCTGTGGCTGCTGGGTTATTTGCTCAAGCATCCGGCATCGACCTTGAGCGAAATGATCAACGCCAGTCGCTTCGAGCGCCAGGAAGTCTACAGCTGGCTGTTCAAAAGCCGCCACCAGGGTGCACGGGACAGCCGCATCCGGACCATGGTGGAAATCGAGGCGTTTCTCGACATTCACCAGCGCTGGAAGCGGGTCGGCTATCCCTTCGATCACCTGGTCCCGTCGCTGGCGACCGCTATTGGCAGCTCCGGTGACCGGCCTGCCGCGCTTTCCGAACTGGTGGGCATCATCCAGAACGACGGAGTACGGCTGCCGACACTGCGCATCGATACCCTGCACTTTGCAGCGGACACGCCCTATGAGACCAAACTGATCAGCGACCCGGACCGTGGTGTGCGGATACTGCCGGTCGAAGTGGCGCGAGCCCTCAAGGGCGCCATGTCGCAAGTGGTGGACGCGGGTACCGCGCGGCGCATCTCCGGCAGCTTCATGCTCAAGGACGGCACGCCCCTGGTCATGGGCGGCAAGACCGGAACGGGCGACAACCGCATCGAAAGCTTTGGCGCCGGGGGCCGCCTGATAGGCTCACGGTCGCTGAACCGCACCGCGACGTTCGTGTTCTTCCTGGGCGACAACCACTTCGGCACCTTGACCGCCTTCGTGCCTGGGCGCTCGGCGGAGGCCTTCAAGTTCACGTCTGCATTACCGGTGCAGGTGCTCAAGGGCATGGCGCCGATCCTCATGCCGTACTTGCAGCCTGGCAACCCTAACGAATGCCTCCCTCCACAGCGGTCAAACGCCGTCGCGGGTTCACCTGAGGATATATCGAACGGGTAGATAAGAATCATCAGCATTTGTGGCTTGCCGAAGAGACATCTTGAGTACTATCTTGAGATATATCTTAAACAGGCACTTTCCAGCATGCGCGATTCTGAGTACTTCGAACGCAAACCCGGCCGCGGCGAACGCGGCCCTCGGGTGTTCGCCCCGGGCGATCTGAAACTACTGCTGCTCTCACTGTTGGGCGAACAGCCAGGACACGGTTACGACCTGATCAGGCAAATCGAAAAGCGCTTCGACGGCAGCTATACGCCAAGCCCAGGTGTGATCTATCCCACGCTCAACTTTCTGGAGGAGGCCGAACTCATCCAGGGCCAACCTCAAGGCAGCAAGCGGCTGTACACCATTACCGACACGGGTCGCAGCGCCTTGACCGAGCAGGCCGTGGCACTGGACGGGTTACGCGTGCGTATCGAAGTCAGCAAGCATGCCCTGCGGGGTCACGACCGCCCTGCTGAGATTCACGAGGCCGTGGGCAATCTGCGCCACGCCTTGCACATGCACCATGGCCGCTGGACACCCGAGGAAATCGAGCGAGTCCGCGACCTGCTCAACGTGACCGCCAAGGCCATTGCTGGCGGCCCCCATGCCCCTGACCAGGAGAGCGTCGATGAGTGAAGCCATCCACCGCGTCAACCACGAGATTCGCCAGCGCCGCCTGAACGTGCTGCGCGTGACCGACCTGACCCCGCGGATGCGGCGCGTGACATTGGGCGGCCCGGAGCTGCAGGGCTTCATCAGCCTGGGCACGGATGACCATATCAAGCTGCTGTTTGCCGAGACTGCCGAGCAGCAGCAAGCCATTGATGCTCGGGCACTGGGTCGGGAAGGTGGCGAGCGGCCCATCATGCGCGAATACACCCCCCGGCGCATCGACTTGCAGGCCAACGAACTGGACATCGACTTCGTGCTGCACGGCGATGGCCCTGCTTCGACCTGGGCGGCGCAGGCGGCACCGGGGCAAACCCTGGATATCGCCGGGCCGCGCGCCTCGATGGTGGTCCCGGACATCTTCGATGCCTACCTGCTGATCGGCGATGAAACCGCCTTGCCCGCCATCGGCCGCCGTCTTGAAGCCCTGCCTGCGGGGCGACGGGTGGTGGCCGTCATCCAGGTTCACGATGAGCAGGAGCGTCAGCCCTTGCCGAGCCAGGCGCAGGTGGACGTGATCTGGTCGGTACGGGGGCGGGACGACCTGGTGGCCACGGTCGAGGCTTTGCCATTACCCGAAGGCACCTCGTACGCCTGGGTGGCGCTGGAAAAGAGCCTGACACGTGAGGTCAAGACGCTGTTGATCAGCAAAGGCGTAGCCCAAGACGCCCTCAAAGCCGCCGCCTACTGGCGCGCGGAAGGTTCAGCGAGCGATGACTGAAAGGGGCCGGGGCGGCCGGTCCGGCGCCTCGGCACTGTTCATTGCGAAGCTCAAATCCCAGGGCAGCCTGAGAAGCTTGAATGACGGCACGCCCTTCCTCACCCCGCCCGCCACCTGTCCAGAATGAGCAGCACCCCGGCGATTGCCCAAAACCCTGCCAGCACACCCAGCGCATTGATCATCACCTGGCCGTACCCCAAGGTGGCGACGTCGATGAAAGGATAGGCGTAGACGCCAATCTCACTGCCGCGCCACAACGCATAGGCGAAATAGACGGCAGGATAGAACGCCCATAGCCCAAGGTGGTGCAGCCGCAACCGCCCCTTGGGCACCTCGAACCACCAATACAAGACATAAAGCGCTGGCATGACGTCATGCAGCAGCTCGTCTGCCAACCATTGCCAACCCTCCGGCTGCCACAGATGGCGCAACAACAGGCTATACGCCAGCGCCACCAGCACGATGCTCGCCGCCACCGCCGAGCTGACCACAGGAGACAGGAAAAAGCGCTTGCTCGCCCCTTCCCGGCCAAATGCGGCGTAGCTCAGGACAGTAGCCACCAGCGTATTGGTCAGCACCGTGAAGTAGCCGAACACGTTGATCAGCCCACCTATCAGGCTCGCCTGCTCCTGCCATCGCCCCCACAACACCAGGTACACCTGCACGCTCAGGCCCAGCCAGCCCAGCATGGCCAGGGTGCTCAACCACGGGTGACGCCGCATGTCAGGCCTGGCGCTGCAGCTTGATGTACAGCTGCTCGACCTTCTCGCGGGCCCATGGGGTCTTGCGCAAAAAGGTAAGGCTCGACTTGACCGTCGGGTTGCTCTTGAAGCAGCGCACATCGATGCGCTCGGCCAGCCCCTGCCATTGATAGTGGGCGACCAGCTCGGTCAGGATCTGCTCGAGGGTCTTGCCGTGCAACGCGTTGTGTTGGGCAGTGCTCATGCCAAGGCTCCGGTACAAAGATGCGCACCTTACACCAGTGCAGGCATCGTCGCGCACCCTGCGCTGGACAAATAAGGCTGGCGGCGTGGGACACGGCTGTGCTGAAATAGAGATGTTATATTGTAACAATTAACATCTCTGCCAAGGATCGCTACAGCTCATGGTGCACTCACCGCTTCGCCTGTCTCCGCTCGCACTCGCACTTTGCATGGTCACCTCCTACAGCCAGGGGGTTGAACTTTCGCCCCAGGTCATCACTGCCAACCCGTTGGGCAGCGCCCAGTTGGCCAGCCCCAGCACGGTGCTGGAAGGCCCCGACCTGCTGCAACAACAGCACAGCAGCCTGGGGGAAACCCTGAACCGACAGCCAGGTGTGGCCTCCACCTGGTTCGGGCCAGGGGCCAGCCGCCCGATCATCCGGGGCCTGGACGGGGATCGCATTCGCCTGTTGCGCAATGGCGTCGGCGCGTTGGACGCCTCGTCGTTGTCCTACGACCACGCCGTGCCCCTTGACCCCGTCACCGTCGAACGCATCGAGATCGTCCGGGGCCCCGCTGCCCTGCTATATGGTGGCAATGCCATTGGTGGCGTGGTGAACACGTTCGACAACCGCATTCCCGATACCCCTATCGACGGCATCCAGGGAGCCGGCGAGTTGCGCTACGGTGGCGCCGACACCACACGCAGCAGTGCCGGCAAGCTGGAGGCCGGCAACGGCGCCTTCGCCCTGCACGTGGATGCCAATGCCCGTCAGTACAATGACTTGCGCATCCCAGGCTTTGCTCGCAGCGCCCAGGTACGCGATGCCGACGCCCCAGGCAGCAAGCATCGCCTGGAAAACAGCGACGGTCGCCAGGACGGCGGCGCGCTGGGCGGTGCTTACCACTGGGACCACGGTTATGCTGGCCTGTCCTACAGCCGTTATGACAGTAACTACGGTTCGGTGGCCGAGCCCGGCGTTCGGCTGGACATGGAGCAGGACCACTATGCTTTCGCCTCGCAGTTTCGCGACCTGGACGGCCCGTTCAGTTCGGTGAAGCTCGATGCCGGGTATACCGATTACCAGCACCGTGAAATCGAGGAAGGCGAAGTCCATACCACGTTCAAGAACAAGGGCTACGAGGCCCGTGTCGAGGCCCGCCACCAACCCCTGGGTCCCGTCGAAGGCGTGCTGGGTGCGCAGCTCAGCCGCAACGAATTCTCAGCCCTGGGCGAAGAAGCGTTCGTGCCGCATACCGATACCGACACCCTTGCACTGTTCCTGCTGGAGCAATGGCACGCCACTGATCGGTTGGACTTGAGCCTCGGGGCTCGGATGGAACACACCCGCGTCGACCCGGACGGCAAGGGTAACGCGCAGTTTGCAGACGCCGACAGCGCCAGTAGCTTCAATGCCTTTAGCCTGTCGTCGGGTGCCGTGTATCAACTTGACTCGATCTGGTCGCTCGCCGCCAACCTGGGCTACACCGAGCGGGCGCCCACCTTTTATGAGCTCTATGCCAACGGCGCGCATGTGGCCACCGGTGCCTATGAAGTGGGCGATGCCAGCCTGAGCAAGGAAAAGGCGGTCTCGGGGGACTTGGCACTGCGCTTTGACAACGGCACGCACAAAGGCAGCGTGGGCGTTTTCTACAGCCATTTTCGCAACTATATCGGCCTGATCGGCACCGGCAACCTGCGCGAAGGTCACGATCATGAGCATGAAGGCGAAGACCATGATCATGACCACGACCATGACGGCATTCCCGAATACCAGTACCAAGGTGTTCGAGCCCGCTTCTACGGCATCGAAGCGCAAGACCGGTGGCAGCTGGCGCAGAACCGCTATGGCAGCTTTGCGCTTGAGCTATCGGGTGACTATACCCGTGCCAAGAACCTCGATTCCGGCGAGCCCCTGCCACGAATCGCGCCGTTGCGCCTGAACAGCGGGCTGGTCTGGGAGCTTGACCGCTGGCAGGCGCGGGTGGACGTTGAGCACGCCGCCGCTCAACACCGCAAGCCGGCCAATGAAACCCGCACCGATGGCTATACCACCCTGGGCGCCAGCGTGGGGTATCGGTTCGACGTGGGCCACAGCCAGTGGCTGGCGTTCGTGCGTGGCGAGAACCTGACGGATCAGACGGTGCGTTACGCCAGCTCGATCCTGCGCGATATCGCACCTGCGCCGGGACGAAGCGTGGAAGTCGGCCTGCGCACCACCTTCTGAGGTAGCCCGCTCGCCATGACGGGACACATGGGGCGTCATCCGCCCCATTCAGCCGCACTGTTACCCAAGGGGTAACAATGCACTGCGACATTTTGTCTTTTTTTCCCGCGCTTTACCCTATATCCTCCCCGCCCCAAGCTGAATCGCTTCACCCAACCCCCTTTTTCGTCAACCCATTGCCAGGGCTGCCTGTCGATGCGCTTGCCGTTTTTCCAACAACCAGAAGATAGCGCTACCTCATGCTTCAACTGCCAAAATCCTGCTACCTCGGCCTCGCCCTGGCGACCCTGGCCAACGCGGCCCATGCCAACGAGCCATTTGCCAGTGACTCTCCCTGGATGTTCGGTGACTGGGCCGGGCACCGTACCGCCTTGCTTGACCAGGGTTACGACTTCACCTTGGGCTACACAGGCGAAATGGGTAGCAACCTGCGCGGTGGCTACGACCACGACCGCACTGCCCGCTACAGTGATCAGTTCACCTTCGGCAGCCACATGGACCTGGAAAAGATCTTCGGCTGGCACGACGCCGAATTCCAGCTCACGGTCACCGAGCGCCACGGCCAGAACATCAGCAACGACCGCATCAATGACCCCCGCGTGGGTGGCTTTACCTCGGCGCAGGAAGTATGGGGCCGCGGCCAGACTTGGCGCCTGACGCAGCTGTGGGTCAAGCAGAACTATTTCGACGGCGCGCTGGACGTCAAGTTTGGCCGCTTTGGCGAAGGCGAAGACTTTAACAGCTTCCCCTGCGACTTCCAGAACCTGGCCTTCTGTGGCTCTCAGGTGGGCAACTGGGTAGGCGGCATCTGGTACAACTGGCCCGTCAGCCAGTGGGCCTTGCGCGTGCGTTACAACCTCAGCGACAGCCTCTTCGCCCAGGTTGGCGTATTCGAGCAGAACCCGTCCAACCTGGAGTCGGGCAACGGCTTCAAGCTCAGCGGCAGCGGCACCCAGGGCGCGGTCATGCCAATCGAACTGGTGTGGAGCCCGCGCATCAAAGGCATGAAGGGGGAATATCGCGCCGGGTACTACTACAGTAATGCCAAGGCAAGCGATGTACTCAAGGACAACGACGGACAGTCGGCAGCGATCAGCGGTGCCGCCTACCGCAGCAGCTCAAGCAAGCACGGCGTGTGGCTGGGCGCCCAGCAGCAGGTGACTGCGCTGGCATCGGACGCCTCGCGTGGCTTGAGCGTATTCGCCAACGCCACGATGCATGACAAGAAAACCAATGCCATCGACAACTATGTGCAGGCTGGACTGGTATTCAAAGGGCCGTTCGACAGACGGGCCAAGGACGACATCGGCCTTGCAATCGCCCGTGTACATGTCAACCCGGCCTATCGCAAGAATGCTCGGCTGGCCAACCAGGCCGCGGGGCTTTACGACTATGACAACCCAAGCTTCTTGCCCGTACAGGACACCGAATACAGCGCCGAGCTGTATTACGGCATCCACTTGGCCGACTGGCTCACGGTACGACCTAACCTGCAATACATCCGCCACCCCGGAGGCGTGTCGCAGGTCGACAACGCCCTGGTCGGCGGCTTGAAGATTCAAAGCACTTTCTAAAAACACATATCAAACGGAGAACATGCGATGAGCACTGAAGGTGCCAAAACGGGAAGCCGCTGGCTCCCCCGCCTGATCGGCGTCCTGCTGTTATTGATGGGGCTGGGACTGCTTGCCGGCGGCATCAAGTTGAGTCAGGTGGGCGGGTCGCTGTATTACCTGATCGCCGGCATCGGGTTTGCCGTGTCTGGCGCCCTGCTGCTGGCCCAGCGCCGTATCGGCCTGGGTGTCTACGCCGTCGTATTGTTGGGCAGTACGGTCTGGGCACTGCTCGAAGTGGGCCTGGACTGGTGGCAACTGGTGCCGCGCCTGGCCCTCTGGTTCGCCATCGGCGTGGTGCTGTTGCTGCCCTGGTCGCGCCGCCCGTTGATCGGGCCAGCCAGCAAAGCCAACACGGCGCTGCTCACCGTTGCCGTGGTGGCTTCGGGTGCCTGCGCCGTCGCCAGTCAGTTCACCCACCCCGGTGAGGTGTATGGCGAACTGGGTCGCGACACCAGCGAAATGGCCAGCACCGCCCCGGCCATGCCCGACGGCGAGTGGCATGCCTACGGCCGCACCGAGCACGGCGACCGTTACTCACCGCTGCGCCAGATCACCGCGCAAAACGCCCACCGCCTTGAAGAGGCCTGGCGTATCCGCACCGGCGATTTGCCCAGTGACAACGACCCGGTGGAACTGACCAACGAAAACACGCCGCTCAAGGCCAACGGCATGCTCTATGCCTGCACCGCGCACAGCCGCGTGCTGGCCTTGGATCCGGATACCGGTGCTGAAATCTGGCGCTACGACCCGCAGATCAAGAGCCCGGTAGGCACCTTCAAGGGTTTCGCCCACATGACTTGCCGTGGCGTTTCGTACTATGACGAAAACCGCTACGTAAGCCGTGACGGTAGCCCTGCGCCTACTATCAGCGAGGCTGGCAAGGCCGTGGCTCAGGCCTGCCCGCGCCGTCTTTATCTGCCAACTGCCGACGCACGCCTGATCGCCATCAATGCCGACAACGGCAAGGTCTGCGAAGGCTTTGCCAACCAGGGCAGCGTCGACCTGACCACCGGCCTTGGGCCATTCACGCCAGGTGGCTACTACTCCACGTCGCCTGTGGCCATCACTCGCGACCTGGTAATCATTGGCGGTCACGTGACCGACAACGAATCGACCAGCGAGCCGTCCGGCGTGATCCGCGCCTACGACGTACACGACGGCCGCCTGGTGTGGAACTGGGACAGCAACAACCCCGACGACACCGCGCCACTGGCACCGGGCAAGATGTACAGCCGCAACTCGGCCAACATGTGGTCGATTGCCAGCGTCGACGAAGACCTGGGCATGATCTACCTGCCGCTGGGCAACCAGACGCCGGACCAATGGGGTGCTGACCGTACGCCAGGCGCCGAGAAATACAGCGCCGGTGTGGTCGCACTGGACCTGGCAACCGGCAAGGCACGCTGGAACTACCAGTTCACCCACCATGACCTGTGGGACATGGACGTGGGCAGCCAGCCTACCCTGGTATCCCTGAAGACCGACGATGGCGTCAAGCCAGCGGTCATCGTGCCGACCAAGCAGGGCAGCCTGTACGTGCTGGACCGTCGTGACGGTACGCCGATTGTGCCGATCCGTGAAATCCCGACGCCACAAGGCGCGGTCAAGGGCGATCACACCTCGCCAACCCAGGCCCGTTCGGACCTCAACCTGCTCGGCCCTGAGCTGACCGAACAGGCCATGTGGGGCGCCACGCCGTTCGACCAGATGCTGTGCCGCATCCAGTTTCGCGAACTGCGCTACGAAGGCCAGTACACCCCGCCGTCCGAGCAGGGCTCGCTGATCTACCCAGGCAACGTAGGTGTGTTCAACTGGGGCAGTGTCTCGGTCGACCCGGTGCGCCAACTGCTGTTCACATCGCCCAACTACATGGCGTTCGTCTCCAAGATGATCCCCCGTGAGCAGGTTGCCGACGGTAGCAAGCGTGAGAGCGAGACCAGCGGCGTGCAACCGAACACCGGCGCACCTTACGCAGTGACCATGCACCCGTTCATGTCGCCGCTGGGCGTGCCGTGCCAGGCGCCTGCCTGGGGCTATGTAGCCGCCATCGACCTGTTCACCAACAAGGTGGTCTGGAAGCACAAGAACGGCACCACCCGCGACAGCACGCCCGTGCCGATCGGCCTGCCGGTTGGCGTACCTAGCATGGGCGGCTCGATCGTCACCGCCGGCGGCGTAGGCTTCCTGAGCGGCACGCTGGACCAGTACCTGCGCGCCTATGACGTCAACAACGGCAAGGAATTGTGGAAAGCCCGCCTGCCAGCAGGCGGCCAGGCCACGCCAATGACCTACACCGGCAAGGACGGCAAGCAGTACGTGCTGATCGTGGCCGGCGGTCACGGCTCGCTGGGCACCAAGATGGGCGACTACATCATCGCCTACAAACTCGCCGAGTAACCGGCACGGTGTCACCCAAAGCGGAGCCTGACGGGCTCCGCTTTTTCATGCCCGCGCGCCACTGCCCGGCAGCGGCTTGAAACCCTTCCTGCCTTGCCCCATCTAAGCACCATAGTCATTCACGCAGGTGCCCCATGAGCGACCAGCAGGATTACCCTGAACACGCCGACGATTCCAACGAAGTCGAACACACCAGTAGCCAGCCGATTACCGGCCATGCCTTGGCCCTGCCTGGACAGCAACTGCCGGACAAGGTCTATGTGATCCCCATTCACAACCGCCCATTCTTCCCGGCACAGGTACTGCCGGTCATCGTCAACGAAGAGCCGTGGGCCGAGACGCTGGACTTGGTGGCCAAGTCTCCCGACCACTGCCTGGCGCTGTTCTTCATGGACACGCCGCCTGAAGATCACCGCCATTTCGACACCAAGGCCCTCCCGGAGTACGGCACCCTGGTCAAGGTGCACCATGCCAGCCGGGAAAACGGCAAGTTGCAGTTCGTGGCCCAGGGCTTGACGCGGGTACGTATTCGGACCTGGCTCAAGCACCATCGTCCGCCCTACCTGGTTGAAGTCGATTACCCGCGCCAACCGGCCGACCCCACCGACGAGGTCAAAGCCTATGGCATGGCCCTGATCAACGCGATCAAGGAGCTGCTGCCCCTCAACCCGCTGTACAGCGAAGAGTTGAAGAACTACCTCAACCGCTTCAGCCCCAACGACCCCTCCCCGCTGACCGACTTCGCCGCCGCACTGACCTCGGCGACCGGCAGTCAGCTTCAGGAGGTGCTCGACTGCGTGCCCATGCTCAAGCGCATGGAAAAAGTGCTGCCCATGCTACGCAAGGAAGTCGAAGTCGCTCGCCTGCAAAATGAAATTTCCGCCGAGGTGAACCGGCAGATTGGCGAGCATCAGCGCGAATTCTTCCTCAAGGAACAACTGAAGGTCATCCAGCAGGAACTGGGGTTGACCAAGGATGATCGCAGCGCGGATCTGGAGCAGTTCGAGCAGCGGCTCGAAGGCAAGACCCTGCCGGATCAGGCACGCAAGCGCATCGATGAAGAGATGGGCAAGCTGGCGATCCTGGAAACAGGTTCGCCCGAATACGCGGTGACCCGGAACTACCTGGACTGGGCGACAGCCCTGCCCTGGGGTATCTACGGCGATGACAAGCTCGACCTCAAGCACGCTCGCAAGCTGCTCGACCAGCATCATGCGGGACTGGACGATATCAAGGAACGGATCCTCGAGTTTCTGGCCGTTGGGGCATGGAAAGGCGAGATCAGTGGCTCGATTGTGCTGCTGGTAGGCCCGCCAGGGGTGGGCAAGACCAGCGTAGGCAAGTCCATTGCCGAATCGTTGGGCCGCCCATTCTATCGCTTCAGCGTGGGCGGCATGCGCGACGAAGCCGAGATCAAGGGGCATCGCCGCACCTACATCGGGGCCCAGCCCGGCAAGCTGGTACAAGCCCTGAAGGATGTGGAGGTGATGAACCCGGTCATCATGCTCGACGAAATCGACAAGATGGGACAAAGCTACCAGGGCGACCCGGCCTCGGCGCTATTGGAAACCCTGGACCCCGAGCAGAACGTCGACTTCCTCGATCACTACCTGGACCTGCGCCTGGACCTGTCCAAAGTGCTGTTCGTGTGCACCGCCAATACCCTGGACTCGATCCCCGGCCCACTGCTGGATCGCATGGAGGTCATTCGCCTGTCCGGGTACATCACCGAAGAAAAACTGGCCATCGCCAAACGCCACCTCTGGCCCAAGCAACTGGCCAAGGCGGGTGTGGCCAAAACCAGCCTGAGCATCACCGACAGCGCCTTGCGCCTGGTGATCGAAGGCTATGCCCGGGAAGCCGGTGTACGACAGCTGGAGAAACAGCTGGGCAAACTGGTGCGCAAGGCCGTGGTGAAGCTGCTTGAAGACCCCACCGCCAAGCTCAAGATCGGACCAAAGGATCTTGAAGGTGCACTGGGCATGCCGGTGTTCCGCAGCGAGCAGGTGCTGGCGGGCAAGGGTGTGATCACGGGCCTTGCCTGGACCAGCATGGGCGGTGCGACCCTGCCGATCGAAGCGACGCGCATCCACACGCTCAACCGCGGTTTCAAACTGACCGGCAAGCTCGGCGACGTCATGAAGGAATCGGCTGAAATCGCATACAGCTATGTCAGCTCCAACCTCAAGCAGTTTGGCGGCGACCCGGCGTTCTTCAACGAAGCGTTCATTCACCTGCATGTGCCGGAGGGCGCCACGCCGAAGGACGGTCCGAGCGCCGGCATCACCATGGCCAGCGCGCTGCTGTCCTTGGCAAGGGATCAGGCACCGAAGAAAGGCGTGGCCATGACCGGCGAGCTGACCTTGACCGGGCAGGTGCTACCCATCGGTGGGGTGCGTGAAAAGGTCATCGCGGCCCGTCGGCAGAAGATCCACGAGCTGATCCTGCCCGAACCCAATCGCGGCGATTTCGAGGAGCTACCCGAATACCTGCGTGAAGGGTTGACGGTGCATTTCGCCAAGCGCTTTGCGGATGTGGCGAAAGTGCTTTTCTAAAGCCCAGGACCAGGGGCTGTGCTACAGCCCCTGGTTCATTCGTACCTCGGTATGACTGCCGTGGCGCTTAATCGGTTATTCTCGGGCAGTCGACAACCCGTGGAGCCCCTATGTCCACCTCACGCCTTCTTGCCCCGTTGGGGCTGACCCTGCTAACCGCCTGCGCCCAGCATGGGTTCGAGCCCGTCACCCTGGATGCTGACAGTGAGTGCCCGGTCTACCTTGAAAAAAGGCAGGTGTTGAACTTGACCCTGCCCAGCAACCCTTCCACTGGCTACCGCTGGCGCGTGGAAGCCGCAGCCACGCCTGTGCTCGTCAGTCTCGGGCCTGAGGTCTACAGCGCGCCTGATCAGGAGGATGTGGTCGGCAACGAAGGCCTCTCGACGTGGCGCTATCAGGCCGATCAACCCGGCAAGGCAGCGTTGAAGCTGGTCTACCAGCAGCCCTGGGCTACACAGGTAGCGCCTGTGCAAACCTTCGATTGCACTGTCGTCGTGCGCTAACGCTCTGCGCTGACGTACTTGGGCGTGCCTGCTCATACATACGGATGGTTCAGGCCAATCGGCGCCAAGCTGGCATGGCAAGATCAACCGCCATTCGATAAAATGCGCGCCCCGTTTTACCCAGCCCCGAGCCCGCCGTGACCACAGATCCCGATCGTCTTTTCGCCCAACCGTTGGCGCAGGTCCCTGACTTCGTTTTCAACGAGGATGTGGTGCGCGTGTTCCCGGACATGATCAAGCGCTCCGTGCCGGGCTACCCCACCATTGTCGAAAATGTGGGCGTACTGGCCGCACGCTTCGCCAAGCCCGGTACGGCGCTGTATGACCTGGGCGCCTCGCTCGGTGCGGTAACGCAGGCCTTGCGCCGGCACGTGCGCGGGGAAGGTTGCCGAGTCATCGCCGTGGACAATTCCGCTGCCATGGTCGAGCGCTGCCGTGAATACCTCGCGGCCCAGGACTCGATGTTCCAGGAGTTGTTGCCTGTCGAGGTGCTGGAAGCGGACATCCTCAACCTGGCGTTCGAACCGGCCTCGGTGGTAGCGATGAACTTCACCCTGCAGTTCATCGCACCTCCACAGCGCCTGGCGCTATTGACGCGCATCCGCCAGTCACTGCTGCCCGGCGGTGCCCTGATTCTTTCGGAAAAGCTGTGCTTTGCCGACACCACCGCGCAGGCACTGCTCAATGACCTGCACCTGGACTTCAAGCGTGCCAACGGCTACAGCGAACTGGAAATTGCCCAGAAGCGCAGCGCCATCGATAACGTGATGAAGCCCGACACCCTGGAAACCCACCGCCAGCGCCTGCTCGATGCAGGGTTCTCGACCGTGGTGCCCTGGTTCCAATGCCTAAACTTTGCCTCGTTGATAGCCCTACCATGATCGACCTTTCACCTCTAGTACGCCGCCTGGCGGGCACCCCCCTGGCTGCATGGTCGCAAGGCCTGCAGGCGCAGCTCGATACCAAGCTGGAAAAAGGTCATGGCGACCTGGACCGCTGGCGTGGTGCGCTGGACGCGCTTCCGGCGCTGCAACCGAGCGAAATCGACCTGGTAAATGGATTGCGCCTGGACTGCGACTGCGATGACGCCAGCCGCGTGCAGATGCGCCAGGCATTGATGGGGCTGTCGCCCTGGCGCAAGGGCCCCTTCCATCTGTTTGGCGTGCACGTCGATACCGAATGGCGCTCGGACTGGAAGTGGTCGCGCGTCGCACCGCACCTGGACCTCAAGGGCAAGCGGGTACTGGATGTTGGCTGCGGTAATGGCTATTACCAGTGGCGCATGCTAGGCGCCGGCGCCGACATGGTCATCGGGGTCGACCCGAACTGGTTGTTCTTCTGTCAGTTCCAGGCGGTGCAACGGTACTTGCCGGACCTGCCCGCCTGGCACCTCCCCTTCGCCCTGGAAGACCTGCCTTCCAGCCTCGAAGGCTTCGACACGGTGTTTTCGATGGGGGTGTTTTATCACCGTCGCTCGCCTATCGAGCACCTGCTGGCGCTCAAGGACTGCCTGGTAAAGGGCGGCGAGCTGGTGTTGGAAACATTGGTGATCGAAGGCGACACACAACAGGTGCTGGTGCCCGAGGACCGTTACGCGCAGATGCGCAACGTGTGGTTCCTGCCCTCGGTCCCAGCCTTGGAGCGCTGGCTGCGCCGGGCTGGGTTCAGCGATGTGCGCTGCGTGGATGTCAGTGTCACGAGCCTGGAAGAACAGCGCAGCACCGAATGGATGCGCTATCAGTCGCTCAGCGATTTCCTCGACCCCAGCGATTCAGGCAAAACCATCGAGGGTTTGCCTGCCCCCCGTCGCGCCACGCTGGTGGCGCGCAAGTAACCATTGGCTCAACGCGAGGCCGCGAGGATCAACGCCTTCATTTCTGAAACGGCGGCCTTGAAGCCCACGAACAATGCGTGGGCGACCAGTGCGTGGCCGATGTTCAGTTCGTTGATGCCCTTGATGGCCGCCACGGCCTCGACGTTATGGTAGTGCAGACCGTGACCGGCATTGACGATCAGGCCCTGCCCGACGCCAAACGCCACGCCATCGACAATGCGCTTGAGCTCCTCAGCCACTTCGGTAGGTGACTGCGCGTCGGCATAACGGCCGGTGTGCAGCTCGATGGCCGGCGCGCCTACCCGGTGCGAGGCCTCGATCTGGCGCTCGTCGGCATCGATGAACAGCGACACCTCTGCGCCGATCCGCGACAGGCGCTCGACGGCCGCCTTGATCCGCGCTTCCTGGCCTGCCACATCCAACCCACCTTCTGTGGTGAGCTCCTGACGTGTTTCAGGTACCAGGCAGATGTGCGCAGGGCGGACCTTTTCGGCAAAGGCCATCATCTCTTCGGTGACGCCCATTTCGAAGTTCATGCGCGTCTGCAACACATCCTTGAGCAGCAGCACGTCGCGCTCCTGGATGTGGCGGCGATCCTCGCGCAGGTGCACGGTGATGCCGTCGGCACCCGCCTCTTCAGCATCCAGCGCCGCCTTGACAGGGTCTGGGTAGCGTGTACCCCGGGCCTGGCGCAGGGTGGCCACATGGTCGATGTTCACGCCGAGAAGCATGCGGTTGCTGTGAGTCACGAAAGGCTCTCCTTGGATTGAGCCCTACAGCATACGTCGTGATCAGCGCTTGCGAAACAGTTCGCGGCTGACCAGCGGCTTGCCGCCCAGATGAACGGCCAAGGCCTGGCGCATCAGGCGCTTGGCAGCCAGCAAAGCACCTGGCGTTTCCCAGTCGGCCTCGGCCAAAGCCAGCAACTCGGTGCCACCGAACAGCCCAGGCTGGGACAGTTCGACCCGCTCCAGCCCAGCGTCCACGCGCAGGCGGTACCGCCCTTCGGCGGCAATGGGCTGCTCATTGACATCCCTGTGCAGCGAGAAGGCGTAACCTAGCTCATCGAGCAGCCGCCATTCGAATGCCCGCAACAGCGGCTCAAGCGGACGGCCGGCGAGTAGGGCTTGCAAGGTTTGTGCGTAATGATCGAACAATCCAGGCGAAGGTACCTCTGCCGGGAGCAGGCGCATGAGCAACTCATTGAGGTACAAACCGCTGAAGACAGCGTCCCCGTGCAGCCAGGGTGCCATGCCGACCGTTTCCAGCCTGCCAACGTTCTTCAGCTCCCCTCGCCCGCGCAGCTCAAGCTCCAGTGGCACGAAGGGGCGCACAAGGCTGCCACCCTTGCCACGCGCGCGGCGCAATACGGCACGTACGCGCCCCTGGGGGGTGAAGAAGTCCACAAGCGCGCTGGTTTCTTTATAGGCGCGGCTGTGCAGCACATAGGCTGGCTGACCGACAGGTTGTTCCATGAAATTCACCAGCCCGCGTGAGGCAGACGCTGGCGAGAACGCCCCGATTCCGGGGCGCACTCGCATCAGGCCGCGTGAGCCTTAGAGGTCGCCGTAACCCAGCGAGCGCAGGGCGCGCTCGTCATCGGACCAGCCGCCTTTGACCTTGACCCACAGGTTGAGCATCACCTTGGCGTCGAACAGCACTTCCATGTCCTTGCGCGCATCGGAACCGATGCGCTTGATGCGCTCACCCTTGTCGCCGATGATGATTTTCTTCTGCCCGTCGCGTTCGACCAGGATCAGTGCATGGATATGCAACACATGCCCTTGCTGCTTGAACTCCTCGATCTCGACCGTGATCTGGTAAGGCAGCTCGGCGCCCAGTTGGCGCATGATCTTTTCGCGCACCAGCTCGGCAGCCAGAAAGCGGCTGCTGCGATCGGTGATCTGATCTTCCGGGAAGAAATGCTCGTTTTCCGGCAGGTGCTTGGCAATCAGCGCTTCGAGCGACTCGAGGTTGTGGCCCTGCTGTGCGGAAATGGGCACGATCTCGGCATTGGGCAGCTGGCCTTGCAGCCACTGAAGGTGCGGAATGAGCTCGGCCTTTTCATCCATGCGGTCAGTCTTGTTCACCGCCAGGATCACCGGGCCGGTCACATACTGGACGCGCTCGAGCACCAACTGGTCCTCATCCGTCCAGCGGGTGCGGTCCACCACGAAGATCACCACGTCGACGTCCTTCAAGGCCGCCGAGGCGTTGCGATTCATGTAGCGGTTCAGGGCCTTGTCGTTGGCTTTGTGCATGCCGGGGGTATCGACGTAGATGGCCTGCACCTGGCCCTCGGTCTTGATGCCGAGCATGTTGTGGCGCGTGGTCTGTGGCTTGCGCGAAGTGATGGCCAGCTTCTGACCGAGGATGTGGTTCAACAGGGTGGACTTGCCGACGTTGGGGCGACCGACAATGGCGACGTAGCCGCAACGGGTGGTGGTGTTCTCAGTCATTGCCATTCTCCACGCCCAGGGCGATCAATGCGGACGCAGCGGCTACCTGCTCGGCGATACGCCGGCTGACACCCTGACCACGACTCTTGTTGTTCAGCAGCACCACTTCGCATTCGACGAAGAACGTACGGCAGTGAGGTTCGCCCTGGATATCCACCACTTCGTAACGCGGCAGCTCGCAACTGCGCGATTGCAGGAACTCCTGCAGGCGCGTTTTAGGATCTTTGTTGGTATCGACCAGGGTCAACCCTTCGAACTCGTTGGCCAGCCAGGCAAGCACGCGTTCGCGGGCCGTGTCCATGTCGGCGTCCAGGTAGATGGCCCCGATCAAGGCCTCCAGCGCATCGGCCAGAATGGACTCGCGGCGAAAGCCCCCGCTTTTGAGCTCGCCGGAACCCAGGCGCAGGTATTCGCCCAGGTCGAACCCCCGGGCCAGACGGGCCAGGGTCTCGCCCTTGACCAGGCGGGCGCGCAGCCGTGACAGCTGCCCTTCACGGGCCTGGGGGAAGCGCTCGAACAGCGCCTCGCCGGCGACGAAGTTGAGAATGGCGTCACCGAGGAATTCCAGACGCTCGTTGTTGCGCCCGGCATAGCTTCGGTGGGTCAACGCCAGGAGCATCTGGTCCTGGTCCTTGAAGGTGTAACCGAGCTTTCGCTCCAGGCGGGTAAGGGAAGCAGTCATGCGGCCACCCGATCGTTGTTAAACGCGTTGTTCAAATCAGCATCCTGAAAGACGGTTTGGCCATGGTCACCGCACGCTGGGCGGCGAATCTCCCATCCCTGAGACACAGCCTATGTCAGAAAAGCATTCGGCGCTGTATGGACAGCGCCGAAGGGTATCAATGGATCAGTCCGACCCGCGACAAGTTAGGCAGGTGGCTGAGTTTCGGCTCAGGCCAGCTCATCCATACGGCGAAGGCCTTGCCGACGATGTTGCGGTCCGGAACCATGCCGTGCAGTTCCTTGGGAATATTGGGGTCATCCCAGTAGCGGCTGTCGTTGGAGTTGTCGCGGTTGTCGCCCATCATGAAGTAATGGCCGGCTGGCACCGTCCATTGCTGGTCCGGCGGCATGCGATAACGGCTCATCTCCTTGCGAATCAGGTGCTCTGCAGCACCGAGCTTCTCCTTGTACAGCTGAGCGCTGCCCAGGGTCCCGGGCTCGGTACCCACCAGTTGCTCGGCGACCCGCTGACCATTGACGAACAACTGCTTGTCGTTGGTGTAGCGGATCTGATCACCGGGCAAGCCGACGACGCGCTTGATGTAGTTGACGTTCGGGTCGCTGGGATAGCGGAACACCATGACGTCGCCGCGCTGCGGGTCGCCCACCTCGATGACCTTCTTGTCGATCACCGGCAGGCGGATGCCATAGGAGAACTTGTTCACCAGGATGAAGTCACCCACTTCCAGCGTGGGTTTCATCGACCCCGACGGAATCTGGAACGGCTCGACCAGGAACGAGCGCAGCACCAGCACGATGAACAGTACCGGGAAGAACGACTTGCCGTATTCGACCAGCAAGGGTTCCTTGTTCAAGCGCTCGACCACCGCCGGTTCCGGCTGGCTGACACTGCCCTGGTAAGTGGCGATCGCCGCACGTCGGCGCGGCGCCAGGAACAAAAGGTCGATCAGGCCCAACAGACCGCACACGAACACGGCAATGACGAGCAACAGCGGGAAATTTAGCGACATAGGACCTAACTATCCAACCTGAGCACGGCGAGGAAGGCTTCTTGTGGAATTTCCACGTTGCCCACCTGTTTCATGCGTTTCTTACCGGCCTTCTGCTTCTCGAGCAGCTTCTTCTTACGGCTGACGTCGCCGCCATAACATTTGGCCAGTACGTTCTTTCTGAGCGCCTTGACAGTGGTACGCGCGATGATCTGGCCACCAATGGCTGCCTGGATCGCCACATCGAACATCTGCCGCGGGATCAGCTCCTTCATCTTCTCGGTCAACGCGCGGCCTTTGTACGCAGCGTTGTCGCGGTGCACGATCAATGCCAGGGCATCGACCTTGTCGCCATTGATCAACACATCCAGCTTGACCAGGTTGGCCGACTGGTAACGATCGAAGTGATAGTCCAGCGAAGCATAGCCACGGCTGGTGGACTTCAAGCGGTCGAAGAAGTCCAGTACCACTTCGTTCATCGGCATGTCGTAGCGCACTTGCACCTGGCTGCCCAGGAACTGCATGTCGCGCTGAACGCCACGCTTCTCGATACACAAGGTGATCACGTTACCCAGGTGTTCTTGCGGCACCAGGATGGTCGCGGTCACGATCGGCTCGCGGAAGTCGGTGACCGACGAGACGTCTGGGAGCTTCGACGGGTTGTCGACGACAATGGTTTCACCCGTCTTGAGTTCCAGCTCGTAGATCACGCTGGGCGCGGTGGTGATCAGGTCCAGGTCGTACTCGCGCTCCAGGCGCTCCTGGATGATCTCCATGTGCAGCATGCCCAGGAACCCGCAGCGGAAGCCAAAGCCCAGGGCGTCGGAGCTTTCGGGCATGTACTGCAGGGACGAATCGTTGAGGGTCAGCTTCTGCAGGGCATCGCGGAAGTCTTCGAAGTCATCGGAACTGACCGGGAACAGGCCGGCGTATACCTGCGGCTGGATCTTCTTGAACCCAGGCAGCACTTCGACTTCCGGAGTGGACGACAGGGTCAGGGTATCGCCAACCGGGGCACCGTGGATGTCCTTGATGCTGGCAATGATGAAGCCTACTTCGCCGGCCTTGAGGTCGGCGGTCTGGGTGTGCTTGGGCGTGAACACGCCCACACTGTCGACCAGGTGCAGCTTGCCGGTGGACTTGACCAGAATCTTGTCGCCTTTCTTGACGCGACCGTGGCGCACGCGCACCAGCGAGACCACCCCCAGGTAGTTATCGAACCAGGAGTCGATGATCAGGGCTTGCAGTGGCGCGTCGATATCGCCAGTCGGGGCGGGAATGGTATGCACCAGGCGCTCGAGCACCTCGTCCACCCCCATGCCGCTCTTGGCACTGCAGGCCACAGCGTCGGTGGCATCGATGCCGATGATCTTCTCGATCTCGTCCTTGACGCGATCGGGATCGGCCTGTGGCAGGTCCATCTTGTTCAGGACCGGCATGACTTCCAGGCCTTGCTCGATGGCCGTGTAGCAGTTGGCGACCGACTGAGCCTCGACGCCCTGACCGGCATCGACCACCAGCAACGCCCCTTCGCACGCCGCCAGCGAGCGCGAGACTTCATAGGTGAAGTCGACGTGGCCGGGGGTATCGATGAAGTTGAGCTGGTAGACCTTGCCGTCCTGGGCCTTGTAGTTGAGCGTGACGCTGTGGGCCTTGATGGTGATCCCGCGTTCGCGCTCCAGGTCCATGGAGTCGAGCACCTGGGCTTCCATTTCGCGCGCTGTCAGGCCACCGCACATTTGAATGAAACGGTCGGCCAGCGTCGACTTGCCATGGTCGATGTGGGCGATGATGGAGAAATTGCGGATATGACTCAAATCACTCACGGGTCAACACTCGGAAAAGGCTGCGAGCCGGACGCCCGCCGAAAAATAGCCGGCAATTGTACCTGAAGCTGCCAGGATGTGGGAGATTCCTCTGTCCGGCCGTCACCTGCAGCTTGGCAGGGAAGTGTCACTGCACATGAAAAAGGGCAGCTGTCGCTGCCCTCCTCCCGTATCCGCCGCGCTTACTCGGCGAGCTTGAAGGTGATGAAGCTGGCGCGCCCCTGGCGCAACACGCGCATGGACACAGAGCGGTTCTTCGGCAGCTCCTTGGCGATCTGCGTGAATTCCTTGGCCGAACCGATGGCCTGGTTGTTCAGGTGACTGATGACGTCACCCGGACGCAGGCCGATCAGCGCGGCCGGACCATCCTGCACTTCCTTGATGACCACGCCGCCCTTCAGTTCCAGGGACTTCTTCTGCTCGGCAGTTAGGTCGGCCACCGAGACGCCCAGGCGATTGCTGCTGCGCTCGACATTGCTGTCGCCGGCACCGGCGCCGATGTCGGCATCGTCGTCTGGCAGTGCGCCAACGCTGACATCGAGGGTCTGACGCTTACCGTTGCGAATGATGTCCAACTTGGCCTTGGCACCATCCTTCAGGCCACCTACCAGGTGCGGCAGGTCGGCCGACATGATGATCGGCTGGCCATTCATGCTCAGGATGACATCACCGACCTGCAGGCCGCCTTTGGCAGCAGGCCCATTTTCAAGCACCTGGGCGACCAGCGCACCGGCCGGCTTGTCCAGGCCGAAGGACTCAGCCAGGTCCTTGTTGACCTCCTGGATGACAACGCCCAGCCAGCCGCGGCTGACCTTGCCGTCCTTCTTCAACTGATTCGAGACGTCGATGGCCACGTCGATCGGGATCGCGAACGACAGGCCCATGAAGCCACCGGAGCGCGTGAAGATCTGCGAGTTGATCCCCACCACTTCGCCGTTCATGTTGAACAGCGGCCCCCCGGAGTTACCCGGGTTGATCGCAACGTCGGTCTGGATGAATGGTACGTAGGTGTCGTTAGGCAGCGTGCGGCCCTTGGCACTGACGATACCTTTGGTCACCGAGTGGTCGAAGCCGAACGGCGAACCGATGGCCAATACCCATTCGCCGACCTTGAGCTTTTCCGAATCCCCCAGCTTGACGGTAGGCAGGTTCTTGCCCTCCACCTTCAGCAGCGCGACGTCGGTGCGCGGGTCGGTACCGACCAGCTTGGCTTGCAGTTCGCTACGATCGGACAGGCGCACGATGATTTCGTCGGCGTCGGCGATTACATGGTTATTGGTCAGCACATAGCCGTCGCTGGAGATGATGAAGCCCGAGCCCAGTGATTGCGCCTCACGCTGGCGATCACCACGCGGCGCACGCGGTTGCTGCGGAAGGTTGCGCTCGAAGAATTCGCGGAACATTGGCGGCAGACCTTCGAGATCCGGCATTTGACCCGCAGCGATGCGACGGTCCGGAAGCTTCTGCTTGGTACTGATGTTGACGACCGCAGGCGAGGCTTGCTCGACCAGTGTCGTGAAATCCGGCAAGGCTTCTTCAGCCTGGACCGTCAGCACTTGCCCGAGCATCAGCACGGCCGCGAAGAACGATAGATAGGGTTTCAAGCGAGGTATTGACATACGGCTCCCGTCACAACGAGCGGTAATTAAAAAACGACCCTGCACAACGCAGCAATGGCCAGACTCCCAGAAGCCTGACCTATAGAAAATTTGCCGTCAGATTGCAAATGACAATGCTTTAATTTCATTTCAAAAAGCCACGCTCTGCACAAGAACGCTCGCCATCAGCCTTCGATCAATGACTCGCCTGGGCATCTTGAGGACGCATCGACAAGGCGATGCGTTCGGCCGTGCCGAGGGGGATCTCGCCAACGACGGTCACCATCATCTGGCCCTTGGGTGTACTCAGACGCCTTGATACCGCCGATGTGGGGCCCAACTGGGTACGCACATCGGCGCCAGCCTCGCCTTTCACAGGCTCGATGAAAACAGAGAACCGCGCCAGACCGTCGTCATACATCAAGGTGCTGACCGGGCCACCCTGCCCAGGTACGCGGCGGATGGTGCTATTGACCACTTCGAACCCCGAAGGCAGCCAATCGGAACGCCACCCAGACACAGCGCCGCCGGCAGGGGCTGCCGCCACCACGGGCTTGCAGGCCGAACTTGGGCGCAGATCGTCGTCGGTTGGCACACGCGCTTCGAGCCGAGTCATCTGGAAGCGCTCCAGCAACTGACCTTTCTCGTTGAGCATCAGCGAGCGCAGCGGCAAGCCCGTTACACGGTCCAGGTGCAGCTCGTAGCCATAGCGGTGCTGATCACGCGGCGAGAGTGACACGACCACCGCGTCCCGGCCTGCAACACGAGATTTGCCGGACACGGACAGGTCATACCAACTCATGAGCTTGAGGGGGTCAAGGCGGCGTGGCGCACTGTCGGGCGGCGCCGAGATACCCTCGGCAAGCCCGCCACTGACACACTGTACCTTGCCATCGACGCGCACGATTTCCTGGGCGGTGCCATCGAGCTGCAGCAGCCGCTCGCTGACCTTGCCCTCTTGGACACGGTGCCATATATCGTGGGTTGAAAAGCTGCCGTTACGTTCGTAAACGAAGGCGCCCAGGTAGCTCTGTCGTTGCTCGGCCTGTGCCAGCTTGTTCAGCCACTCGTTCGCCTCGGGCGAAGAGTTAGCTGCCAATGCTGGCACCGTCATGCAGCTGCCGAGCAGCAGCGACAGGAGAGGTAGCGCGCGCATGAGCCTCCCTAATTAGCGGTTTTCCAGGCTGGCGGCGCGGGCGTAAGGCAATGCGGTTTCAGAACCCTTAAGAGCGGACTCCTGGGCATGTTGACGCAGGTAACCTGGCAGGCGCTGATCCCAGCCAGCCTGGTTCTGCAGCACGCCGTTGGCCATTGGGCCGGTCGGCTGATCGCTGCTCTCGCTGTAGCCGGCCAGTACGGCAGGGCCTTGGGCCTGAGGCACGGTCACACCCTGCTGAACAGGCTGCTGGGCAGCCAGCTGAGCACCGGTGATATCGTCCTGGTTGTACAGGCGCACACCTGCCAGCACGGCGAGGGTAACCGACGCGGCAACGGCCACACGGCTTACGGTGCGCCATGGGCCTTGCTTGGCCTTGGCAGGTACGGCCTCATCGGCCAGTGCCGCGGATACCGCCGAGGCGATGTCCAGGTTAGGCAGCAGCAGCTCCTTGTGCATGGCTGCGCGGGCTACCTGGTAACGCGACCAGGTGGCACGGGTTTCGGCATCGTCGACGGCGTTCAATACCCGACGCAATTCCAGTTGGTCCGCTTCGTTATCCATTACCGCGGACAGCGATTCCTGCAAAGCTTCACGACTCATGGCGGTTCCTCTTTTGGCTGTAGCCGCTGTCTCAGGTTTCCTGCAGCAAAGGCTGCAAGGCTTTGTCAATGGCCTCCCGAGCGCGGAAGATCCGAGAGCGCACGGTACCCACTGGACATTGCATGACGCTGGCAATGTCTTCGTAACTCAGGCCATCGAACTCTCGCAGGGTCAGCGCCGTACGCAAGTCTTCTGGCAGTTGCTGAATGGTGCGATGGACAGTGCCTTCGATCTCATCCCGCAACAACGAGCGCTCCGGGGACTCAAGATCCTTGAGGCCATGATCGCCGTCGTAAAACTCCGCATCCTCAGAGCTCACATCGCTGTCTGGCGGCCGTCTTCCACGGGACACCAGGTAGTTCTTCGCCGTGTTGATGGCGATGCGGTACAGCCACGTGTAAAACGCACTGTCACCGCGGAAATTGCCAAGCGCACGGTACGCCTTGATGAACGCTTCCTGTGCTACGTCCTGGGCTTCGTGGGTGTCATGGACAAACCGCACGATCAACCCGAGAATCTTGTGCTGGTACTTCAGCACCAATAGATCGAAAGCTCGCCTGTCGCCGCGCTGTACGCGCTCGACCAGTTGCTGATCTTCTTCCTGGGTTAGCATGAACACTCCTCGGTGAACTCGAAGGAGTGTTGCAGCGGCCATTGCTCAGGCTTGCAACCATAGACTCGGGCTTTGCGCAAAAGTTCTCCCCTCCAAGCAAGTTTCCTGCAGACCTTGAGCGGCGTGCACGGAAGACGCGGTACGGCAGCAGCCGACAACGTCGATAATCAGGTTACGAATACGCAGGTGAGCCCAATGTCGAGCTACCGCCCTGCGTCGCCGCGGCAAATTGTTGGCGTGCGGGCAGCCTTCATAGGATTTCCAGGCACGCTGGAAAGTTCCCACAATGCCTGCCGTTACCGGGCGAGCGGCATGGAAAAGGGCCACCCGAGGCTGCTATAAAGGCCACCCGGCCAATAAACGATAGTTTCACAATGCCATCGACGCGTGGCTATTGTGCCGTGCCCCTTCCGAAGATTACTAGTGTCCTGACATGAGCCAACAATTCCAACATGATGTCCTGGTTATCGGCAGCGGCGCAGCGGGCCTTAGCCTGGCCCTGAACCTGCCTGCGAATCTGCGCATTGCGGTGCTGAGCAAGGGTGACCTGGCCAGCGGTTCGACCTACTGGGCCCAAGGGGGCGTAGCGGCGGTGCTCGATGGCGCCGATACGATTCAGTCCCATGTGGAGGACACCCTCAATGCCGGCGGCGGCCTGTGCCACGAAGACGCCGTTCGCTTTACCGTTGAGCACAGCCGCGAAGCCATCGAGTGGCTGATCGAGCAAGGCGTGCCGTTCACCCGGGATGAGCCTCACGGCGTCGTCGACGCAGGCTTCGAATTTCATCTAACGCGTGAAGGTGGCCATAGCCACCGGCGCATCATCCATGCCGCCGATGCCACGGGCGCGGCCATCTTCAACACCTTGCTGGCCCAGGCCAGGCAGCGCCCGAACATCGAGCTGCTGGAGCAGCGTGTGGCCGTGGACCTGATCACCGAGCGGCGCTTGGGCTTGGACGGTGAGCGCTGCCTGGGCGCCTATGTGCTGGACCGCAACACGGGCCAGGTGGACACGTTCGGTGCGCGGTTCACGGTGCTGGCCACGGGGGGTGCGGCGAAAGTGTACTTGTACACCAGCAACCCGGATGGCGCGTGCGGCGATGGTATCGCCATGGCCTGGCGGGCCGGCTGCAGGGTTGCGAACCTTGAGTTCAACCAGTTCCACCCTACGTGCCTTTATCACCCGCAGGCCAAGAGCTTTTTGATCACCGAGGCCCTGCGTGGCGAAGGCGCCCTGCTTCGCCTGCCCAACGGCGAGCGCTTCATGCCCCGCTTCGACCCGCGCGAGGAGCTTGCCCCGCGCGACATCGTGGCGCGGGCGATCGACCATGAAATGAAGCGCCTGGGGGTGGACTGTGTCTACCTGGACATCTCGCACAAGCCTGTCGAGTTCATCAAGAGCCACTTCCCCACCGTTTACGAGCGGTGCCTGAGCTTTGGCATCGACATCACGCGCCAGCCAATACCTGTCGTGCCGGCAGCGCATTACACCTGCGGTGGCGTCATGGTGGACGACAGGGGACACACGGATGTGCCGGGGCTGTATGCGATTGGTGAAACCAGCTTCACGGGGCTGCATGGCGCCAATCGCATGGCCAGCAACTCGCTGCTGGAGTGCTTCGTCTACGGCCGGGCGGCGGCGGCCGACATCCAGGCGAACCTCGAAAATGTGGGCATGCCTGAGGCCTTGCCTGGATGGGACGCCAGCCAGGTCACGGACTCGGACGAGGATGTGATCATCGCGCATAACTGGGATGAGCTACGGCGCTTCATGTGGGATTACGTTGGGATCGTGCGGACCAGCAAGCGGTTGCAACGGGCCCAGCATCGCGTGCGGTTGTTGCTCGATGAAATCGATGAGTTCTACAGCAACTACAAGGTCAGTCGGGATTTGATCGAGTTGCGCAATTTGGCGCAGGTGGCGGAGTTGATGATTCGCTCGGCGATGCAGCGCAAGGAGAGCCGTGGGTTGCATTACACGCTGGATTATCCGGCGATGCTTGGTGAGGCCAGGGACACGGTGCTTCAGCCCGATTGAATAGAGGGTACCAGGGACTGCTGAGGCGGTTTCAGGGACTGGCCCTGCAACGTCAAGCGTCCTTGGCTTAATTACATGGGTGCGGCATTGCCGGGGCCGAACAGGTCCCGAAGAGTTCGGCAGCGGTCTAAGGGTTTTAGCTTCGCAGCCCGCATTGTCGGGGCCGCTGCGCGGCGCATCGCGGCACAAGACCGCTCCTACGCGAAATTCGTTGGCTTTTGAGGGCGGTGCAAGACGTATTTCTCCATGCACCATGAAACAGCTTGCCAATGTCTATGAGATGCAAGTTGTGTAGCATTACTAGTTCACACAACCTCTTCTTTTGATAATACTCGTTCATGACATTCAAGCTCGTAGCATCGCCCAGGACAAGATGCTCGATGCGTGTTGCTGCTGTTGATCTTGATCTTGATCTTGATCTTGATCTTGATCTTGATCTTGATCTTGATCTTGATCTTGATCTTGATCTTGATCTTCGCGACTTCAGAAGGCCGAACGCAGGTCTTGCGGAGGGAGGTGACAGGCATGGATGCCTGTCAAGCGCT
>NZ_VEJQ01000179.1:0-286 GCF_007680745.1 Pseudomonas sp. DE0010 | reverse complement strand
GCACAGGCTTTGAGATCGTCATAGGTGGGCGCGCCAGTCTCGATGTCGATGATCCGCTCCCGTAGCAGGGATAGCCGAGACTCTGGCGCCAGATGCGACGGCCCGTCTACGATGGCGACCAGTCTCTCCAGCGCATCAAGACAGCGACCAGCAGTAAGGTCCCAGGAAAAACGGCCAGACTGCTCGAGACCGAGCCGGATCAGTTCCAGCCGGAAAACCTCGTCCTCCATAACGCGCTCTATCATCTCAGCCATGCTCGTCACGTCCAGCGGATCGAACAAGGCCC
>NZ_VEJQ01000178.1:0-287 GCF_007680745.1 Pseudomonas sp. DE0010 | reverse complement strand
CGATCCGGTCGAGGTGGGCTAGATGCGCGTGCTGCTGGTCAAGACCTCATCGCTCGGCGATGTCATCCATACCCTGCCGGCGCTGACCGATGCGGCCCGGGCCATCCCCGGCATCTGCTTCGACTGGGTGGTGGAGGAGGGCTTCGCCGAGATCCCCGCCTGGCACCCGGCGGTGAGCCAGGTGATCCCGGTGGCCCTGCGGCGCTGGCGCAAGCAGCCCTTTTCCGCCTGGGCCAGTGGCGAATGGGGCGAATTCAAGAGTCGGGTGCGCGAGCAGCGCTATGACC
>NZ_VEJQ01000177.1:0-287 GCF_007680745.1 Pseudomonas sp. DE0010 | reverse complement strand
GCATGGACAGCCGGCACCCCGGGCAGGGCATCGGCCTGGCCGTGGTGCAGGACATCCTCGAAGGCTATCGCAGCAGCCTGACCATCGACGAATCGAGTCTGGGCGGCGCCCGCTTCCGCTTCCGCCTGCCAGCGGCCATTTCCCCGGAGCGGCCTTCCTTGGTGCACAATGGCGCCAGGACGTGACCCATGGGTCATGGCTTGCGTCTGCTCCTGATAGTGAAATTCTGTCTGTAAGGACCCCGGCATGAGCCGCGACTGCCGTCATCTCGAATCCCTGTTGCACCA
>NZ_VEJQ01000176.1:0-287 GCF_007680745.1 Pseudomonas sp. DE0010 | reverse complement strand
GACAAAAAGTGAGCCGCCGTAAGGGCGGAAAGGTGACTGTGCGCCACCCGCGCCAATGAATACCAACTTGCTGTATGTGCCCACCCTTTGAAGTTTGAAGTTTGGAGTTTGGAGTTTGGAGTTTGGAGTTTGGAGTTTTATTGTTGGGTGTGAGTGTTGAAAGAGAGTATGGTCCATTTGCGATGGCGACGCTTAATCACCTTTTCGCCTTTACGGCGAGTCACTTTTTGTCAAACGCGACAAAAAGTAACCAAAAAACGCTGCGCTCCATTCATACGGCCCCTACG
>NZ_VEJQ01000175.1:0-288 GCF_007680745.1 Pseudomonas sp. DE0010 | reverse complement strand
CGACCTTGTAGAAGCTCAGCAGGTCGGTGACCGTGTAGCTGTCCATCGTGTAGTCGCTGACCGCGGTCTTCTGGCCTTCGCGTTCGCCCACGTACTTGAGGTTGGCGCCCAGCCCCAGGCCGCGCAGCACGCCGTCGTGGAATTCGTAGACGTTGAGCAGGTTGACGGCATTGCGCGGGATGTTGGTCAGGCGGGTGCCGCGGGCCAGGGTGTTGTCCTTGGTGACCTCGGCGTCGGTGAAGGCGTAGCCCCCGAGGATGCGCCAGTTGGGCGTCAGGTCGCCGGTCA
>NZ_VEJQ01000174.1:0-288 GCF_007680745.1 Pseudomonas sp. DE0010 | reverse complement strand
CTTCTATGCCGTCGATGGGGCCTATCGGGTTCGGCGCTCCTTGCGCGAGCGCATGGTCTTCGCGGTCCAGGACCTGCTGCTCGATCCGCCGTTCGCCGCGATGGATCTGATCAGCTGTCGGAATCTGCTGATCTACCTCGAATCCGAGACCATCGACTTCGTGCTGCAGCTATTGCACGGCGCGCTACGGCCTGGCGGCTATCTGCTGCTGGGCAAGAGCGAGGCCTATCCCCTGCATCGCTTCGGCTTCGAACCCGTGGCCCTGCGCTGGAATCTCCCTCGCAAGGC
>NZ_VEJQ01000173.1:0-288 GCF_007680745.1 Pseudomonas sp. DE0010 | reverse complement strand
ATATGGCTGCGCGGGCCAGGGCCACCGCTGGCCGGCGGCTTGGTCAGGGCGGCCAGCTGCATCCGGTTGGGTCGCTGGGCCTTGCTCAGGGCAGCGGCCAGGTCCTCCTGCCGCACCGGCTTGACCAGATAGCCCACGGCGCTGACCTGAAAGGCGTCGAGCGCGTATTCGTCGTGGGCGGTCACGAAGATCACCGCGGGCGGCGATTCGCGCTCGCAGAGACGCGCGGCCACTTGCAGACCGTCCAGACCCGGCATGCGGATGTCGAGCAGGACGATATCGGGCTTG
>NZ_VEJQ01000172.1:0-288 GCF_007680745.1 Pseudomonas sp. DE0010 | reverse complement strand
CCTCGTTGATGGTGGCGCTCATCTGCTGCATGGCGGTGGCGATCTGCTCGGTCTCCATCTTCTGCGCCGAGGCGCCAGCGCGCGTCTGCTCGGTGACGGCGGAGAGTTCTTCGGCGGCACTGGCGACCTGGATGACGCCGTCCTTCTGCTCGCGGATCAGGTCGCTCAGATTGACGATCATGCGCTGCATGGCCGCCTGCAACTGGCCGATCTCGTCCTTGCGCGCTGCCTCGATCTGCACGGTCAGGTCGCCCGCAGCGAGCTGTTCCACGGTCACCAGGGTCTGGC
>NZ_VEJQ01000171.1:0-289 GCF_007680745.1 Pseudomonas sp. DE0010 | reverse complement strand
GGGAACCAGCGTCAGCAGGTAGCGGCGACGACCGATGCGATCCACCAGGAAGCTGCCGACCACGGTCATGATCACCACCAGGATGGTGCTGCAGCCGGTGGCCAGCACGGCGGTCTGGTCGGAGAAGCCGGCCTGGGTGAGGATGGTGGGTGCGTAGTAGATCAGGGCATTGTTGCCGGTGATCTGCGAGAACATGGCGATGCCGGCGCCCACCAGCAGGGCCACCTTCTTGCCGGCATTGAGGATGTCGGCGGCGGCCTGCAGGTCGTCTTCCTGGGCATAGGGCCGT
>NZ_VEJQ01000170.1:0-289 GCF_007680745.1 Pseudomonas sp. DE0010 | reverse complement strand
GACCGGCGGTGCCCCCGATGGTGACGAACAGGTTGCGACCGTCGGCCCGGGTGTCATAGCTGGCCAGATTGGTGAGGTTGATGATCAGGCGGGTGCGGTTGCCTGCCTCGACCACCGTCACGCTGCGGGCATTGCCATTGCCCAGCTCACGGCTCTTGGTACCGAGCTTGTTGGCGACGCCGGGCAGGTCCAGGGCGATGCGCGCCGGCTGCTCGATGGTGTAGCCCTTGGGCACCGGCACCGGCTGATCGAAGGTCAACTTGAGTTCGATGCGATCCCCGGGCAGGGA
>NZ_VEJQ01000016.1:0-114474 GCF_007680745.1 Pseudomonas sp. DE0010 | reverse complement strand
GCCATTCGAAAAGTGATCTACACGACCAACGCTATCGAAAGCATCAACGCTCAGCTACGCAAGATCATCAAGACCCGGGGCCACTTCCCGACGGATGACGCAGCGACCAAGCTGATCTGGCTTGGGCTGCGTAACATCACGGCAAACTGGGGCTCGGCAGCTCATGATTGGAAAAGTGCGATGAACCAATTTGCGATTCTGTACGGAGATCGATTTATCAGGCCTACCTGGTAAAAGCACGGCCTGCCTGGCGGTAGGCCGTTATCGGCCCGCACACAAAAAAACTGACACTCTCCTGATCTGCAGTTTAATGGCAGTAATCAAGGCTAGGAAGGATAAACAAATTTCATGCAGAGATGATGCGAATCGTCCACGACCAAACTTCACCCCCACTTATAAATAGGCAGATGAGCAAGCGATTTAAAACGGCACTGCCACTTCACACCTAGCAATAATGATAGTTGAAAAATTGAATGCAGCACGATATCAAGGCCTTTTCAAACTGGAGGTGAATATGCCCCTACATCCCGCGTGGCATTCTTATACGTGTTATGGATTCGCTGAATACACAAGCTCCGTGTCGTCGGGTTTCTGTAGCTACCTGCTAGACACCCCGTCGCGCAGCTACATACTCGGAAACGGTTATCGACTCTACAACCCTACCATGATGCGCTTCGCATCAGCTGATGGTGAAAGCCCATTCGCTCACGGCGGAAAAAATGCCTACTGTTACTGCGGTGGTGACCCAGTGAATCGCCTGGACGGCTCAGGGCGCAGCTGGAGCAATGCCCTCGTGTACAAGCGGGCTGAGTTGATCCCTAATAGGAACGCAATCAGCACTGAACAATTGAGAGCGCTCAAAAAAATCAAAATCGCAAAACTGTCGCCCACATTCAAAGCCAAGTTCCGAGCGACCCGATCTACAAAAATTGACAAGACGGACTACGCTGAGATAGCGCCGCTTGTCGAGTATGAATCGATTGTGAACGCAACACGCGCTTACTTATATATGATGAACGACAGAAGATTCATACCGAAGGCGATTGGTATGTCCAGGCGGGATTATTCTATAGCCATGAGTGCTCGGAATTATGTATTCGGGCCTGATGCCGCGACCATAACACCAGATCAGCGATCCGATATCAGCCGCAGGCATATTTTCAATTTGAAAGGTTTCAGTATGAGAATGGGGCGCCTCAGGGAGGCCAGAGACCTTGTCCGCCTCGAGCTAGCCCGGAATCAGCAAGGCTTGCCCAAGCTGGATAACGCAAGAACACCGGCGGAACGGCTGCCCTTATAGCGCACCCATAATTGTCAAAGCGCAGGTGCTAAAAAGCCCCGCAGACCTAAACCTGCGGGGCTTCTAGTGTATGGCGGAGAGATAGGGATTTGAACCCTAGGTACTGTTGCCAGTACAACGGATTTCGAATCCGTCCCGTTCGACCACTCCGGCATCTCTCCAATGCCGCGCATCATACCAGCGAATTCTGAAAACGCAAACCTTTATTTTCAAAAAAACCACGTGGTATCAGGCGCTTGCGTGTGCGGGCGCCTTACAGCGGCACGCCCAGACGCTTGGCAACTTCTTCGTAGGCTTCGATCACATCGCCCAGGCCCTGACGGAAGCGGTCCTTGTCCATCTTCTTACGGGTTTCCTTGTCCCACAGGCGGCAGCCGTCGGGGCTGAACTCGTCGCCCAGCACGATCTGGCCGTGGAAGACACCGAACTCTAGCTTGAAGTCGACCAGCAGCAGGCCGGCGTCGTCGAATAGCTTGGTCAGCACCTCGTTGACCTTGAGCGACAGCTTCTTCATTTCGACCAGTTGCTCGGCGGTGCCCCAGCCGAAGGCGACAACGTGGGATTCGTTGATGAAGGGGTCGCCCTTCTCGTCGTTTTTCAGGAACAGCTCGAAGGTGGACGGCTCCAGCTTGATGCCCTCCTCCACGCCCAAGCGCTTGACCAGGCTGCCGGCTGCGTAGTTACGCACGACGCATTCGACCGGGATCATGTCCAGCTTCTTGACCAGGCACTCGTTGTCGCCCAGCAGTTTGTCGAACTGGGTCGGCACGCCGGCTTCTTCGAGCTTCTGCATGATGAAGGCGTTGAACTTGTTGTTCACCGTGCCCTTGCGGTCCAGCTGCTCGATGCGCTTGCCGTCGAAGGCCGACGTGTCGTTGCGAAACAGCAGGATCAAGCGGTCGGCGTCATCGGTCTTGTAAACCGATTTGGCCTTGCCGCGGTAGAGTTCGTCGCGTTTTTCCATGATTGGGCTCCGCTTGCGTGAGGGGTGGGCTAGGCGATGGCGCGCCAGTCGAGCCCGTGTTCCTGATTTGCCACCTCAAGCCAGTCAGGGTCACACCCAAGGGTGTCGACGAAGCACTGGCGGGCTAGGTGTGGCAGGTTGTTCTTGCTGCTGAGGTGGGCCAGCACCAGGTGCTGCAGGGTATTCCAGCCCAGCTCATGTACCAGGCTCGCGGCCTGGTGGTTGTTCAAATGCCCGCGCATGCCGCCGACCCGCTGCTTGAGAAAGTAGGGGTAGTGACCACGCGCCAGCATGTCGCGGCAATGATTCGCTTCGATCAACAGCGCATCCAGGTCGCGATAGCCGTCCAGCAGCCGCGCGTCGTACGAGCCCAGGTCCGTCAGCATGCCGAAACGGCGTGTGCCGTCGCTGACCACGTATTGCAACGGTTCATGGGCATCGTGCTCTACGCGCGATGCCGTAACCTCCAGGCTGCCGACGCTCAGGCGCTGGCCGCAAGCCAGGAAACCGGCCACTTCCACCGGCTTTCGCAGCCCGCGCAAAGTGCCCTGACTCAGGTAGACCGGTACATTGTAGCGCCGCGACAGCAGGCCAACCCCATGCACGTGGTCGGCATGTTCGTGGGTGACCAGCACAGCGCTCAGCTGGGCTGCCGACACACCGAGCAGCGCCAGGCGCCGCTCGGTCTCGCGCAGGGAAAAGCCGCAATCGACCAGGATGTAGGTATCACCACTGGCGATCAGCGTGCCGTTTCCCTGGCTACCGCTTCCAAGTACGGCGAAGCGCACTTAACCCAGGTGGTCCTGAATGGCACTCAGCACACGGCGAGCGACGTCGGCCGGAGCCACGGTGTTGATGTTCTTCTCGACCGTGACCTGCACGTTTTCACCCACTTTGCTCAGGCGTACCTGATAGCGCTCGGCACGGGCTTCGCGCTCTTCCTTGGTGGGCTCGCTGCCGAACACACGACCGAAGAAGCCAGGCTTGTTCTCTTTGTCTTCGGGTTTTTCGGACAGGTTGATGTAGTACAGGCCCAGGCTGCGGTTGATGTCCTCGACCCGCCACTGGCCACCCTGCTCCAGGGCACGGCCAACGCTGGACCAGGCGCGATCCAGGTCGGCGCCAACGTTCAGGACCGGGTTGCCGCTGCCGTCTTCGCTCAGGCTGACGCGGTTCGGCACATCGAAATCACGTTCGGCCAGCAGCGACACCGAACCGCCCTTCTCGGCGCTGCGGTTCATGCTGGCGAGCAACTCGTCGACCAGCAGGGCGTCGGCGCCGGTGTTGGTGGAGCTGGACGGGAAGTCGGGTTCGGCGCTGCTGCCAGCCGGACGCTCGACAGTGACCACGTACACCTCGGAGGTGTTGCGCTGCACGCCGGGCTCCATGCGCACACGCACGCGCACTTCGCTGTCGTTGCTGCTGGCCGTGCTGGCCAGGCGCTGACCAAGGGAGGCCGAGAGTTCGTCGAAACGCTGCCAGGTGGTGCTGAATTCGCCCGTCTGCGGGCGCTCCTCAGCAATACGGAAGCCGTTGTCCTCGAAGAACTGACGCGCCACCGGCCAGACTTCGGCCGGGGCGTGCTGGGCCAGCACCCAACGGCTGCTGCCGCTGCGCTGCAGGCTGTAGTCGTTGGCCTGGCCCGCACCGCCGGTCAGCGGCTGCGGACGCGGCACTTCGTACTCACCGCTGACGTTGTCGTCGGCAACATTGCGCGGGATGGGCAGCAGGGGGTCGAGGCGCTTGACGCCGCTGACGTCCGAAGGCAACTGCATGGGCGCGGTCGAGTGCGCCTGCAGGTAATCGCTGCCGCGGTCGCGGAAATAACCATCCTCGCCCCACAGCCAGCCGCACCCACTGGTGCTGGAGATGATCAGGGCAAGGGCAGAAAGGCCAGCCAGTCGCTTCATGCAGGGTACTTCCTCTTAAACCAGTACGCCGGACTGGCGCAGGGCAGTACGGACTTTGTCGTGGCAGCCTTCGCTGAGCCAGGTCAGTGGCAGGCGAATGCCTTTTTTCATCAGGCCCATCTCGACCAGCGCCCATTTGACGGGGATCGGGTTGGACTCGCAGAACAGGTCTTTGTGCAGGGGCATGAGCGTGTCGTTGATTGCGCGGGCCTTCTCGGCATTGCCCTCAAGGGCGGCCTCGCACAGGTCGGCCATTTGCCGCGGGGCGACGTTGGCCGTGACGGAGATGTTGCCCTTGCCGCCCATCAGGATCAGCTCGACGGCGGTTGGGTCGTCACCGGACAGCACGATGAAGTCGCTGGCAACGCCCTCGATGATGGCCTTGGCGCGGGCCATGTCACCGGTGGCTTCCTTGATGCCGATGATGTTGGGCACCGTCGAGAGGCGGATTACAGTTTCGGCCTGCATGTCGCAGGAAGTGCGGCCTGGCACGTTGTACAGGATCTGCGGGATGTCGACCGACTCGGCAACGTGCTTGAAGTGCTGGTACAGGCCTTCCTGGGTCGGCTTGTTGTAGTACGGCACGACCAGCAGGCAGGCATCGGCGCCGGCATTCTTGGCGTTCTGGGTCAGGTGCACAGCTTCGGCAGTGGAGTTGGCACCGGTGCCGGCGATGACCGGGATCGGGCTCTTGCTGCGCTTGACGCGCTCGACCACATGCTTGATGACCAGGATGTGCTCTTCGACATCCAGCGTGGCGGACTCACCGGTGGTGCCGACGGCGACGATGGCGTGGGTGCCGTTTTCCAGGTGGAAGTCTACAAGTTTGTCGAGGCTGCCCCAGTCAACACGCCCTTGTGCATCCATGGGAGTGACCAGTGCCACCATACTGCCCGCAATCATGTATCTGCTCCTGCCGGAAAAAGAGAGCGGTAATGGTACTGGGGGCATCGGCCTTGCACAAGCGAAGCAGGCGGGCGGAGCATTCCCCTCGGCGCCTTATTTCGCTACCCTTGATGCTTTGATCGGTGCAGCACGGCCCGCCGGGCCGTAGACCCTGCTCCCGGCCAGCGCCCCGGCCCTCGCCTGCGAGTGCCGAGCGCTGCCTACAGGAGGCTTTCGCCCGTCCTGCACCGACCGCTCATCGCTTTAGGAATGCTGCATGTCCACCCCCACTGTCCGCGAACAATTCCTCGTCATCAGCGCCTTGGGGCCCAACCCCATGGAGCTGGCCAATGTACTGAGCCGCGCTGCCTTCGAAAACCGCTGCGCGGTGGTTACCTCGCGCCTGAGCCGCCATGGCGAGACCAGCGCACTGGTTTTGCAGGTCGGCGGCAGCTGGGATGCCCTGGCGCGCCTTGAGGCCATGCTCCCCGGCCTTGGCAAGAAGCACGGCCTGACCCTCGACGTGGTGCGCAGCGCCGACCAGGAAGTACGCCCGCAGGCCCTGCCCTACGTGGCCTATGTCAGCGCCGCCTACCGGCCTGACATCATCAACGAGCTGTGCCAGTTCTTCCTTGACCACCGTGTCGAGCTCGAAGCCATGACGTGCGACACCTACCTGGCACCGCAGACTGGCAGCAGCATGCTCAATGCCCAGTTCACGGTGATCCTGCCGGCCGGCACCCAGATCAGTTGGCTGCGCGACCAGTTCCTGGATTTTGCCGACGCGCTGAACCTCGATGCCCTGATCGAGCCCTGGCGCCCACAAAACCCTGTCTGAGGAGGTTCCCATGGCCGTTGCACTTGACCAACCTGTCCCCGACTTCACCGCCCAGGCCACCAGTGGGCAGACGGTCAGCCTGTCCGCGCTCAAGGGCCGCCAGGTGGTGGTTTACTTTTATCCGAAGGACAGCACGCCAGGCTGCACCACCCAAGGCCAAGGCTTTCGCGATCAGCATGGCGCCTTCGAAGCCGCCAATACCGTGGTGCTTGGCGTCTCGCGCGACGGCATGAAGTCCCACGAGAACTTCAAGGCCAAGCAGGGCTTCCCGTTCGAGTTGATCAGCGACAAGGACGAGGCCCTGTGCCAGCTGTTCGATGTGATCAAGCTGAAAAAACTGTACGGCAAGGAATACCTGGGCGTGGATCGCAGCACCTTCCTGATCGATAAGGAGGGCGTGTTGCGCCAAGCGTGGCGTGGGGTGAAAGTGCCTGGCCATGTGGATGCCGTACTGGCAGCGGCCCAGGCCCTTAACGAGGCCTGATCGGATCAGGCTGCGTCGGTCATCGGCGCAGCCCCATGGCTATCAGAGCAAGGGCGATACACTGGGCTCCTGACGCGGCCAGGCGTCCAGCACGGCCTTGATCAGGGTCGCCAACGGAATGGCGAAGAAGATGCCCCAGAACCCCCACAGCCCACCGAACAGCAAGACCGCGCAGATGATCGCCACCGGGTGCAGGCTGACGGCCTCGGAGAACAGCAGCGGCACCAGCACGTTGCCATCGAGCGCCTGGATGATCGCGTAGACCGTCATCAGGTAGATGAACTGGTCTCCCCATCCCCATTGAAACAACGCGATCAGTGTCACCGGCACGGTAACCACCACCGCCCCTACATAGGGCACGACCACCGACAGCCCAACCAACAGCGCCAGTAACGCGGCGTAGTTCAGGCCCAGGGCGATGAACGCGATGTAGGTGGCGATGCCACAGATCAGAATTTCGATGCCCTTGCCCCGGATGTAGTTGGCGATCTGCCGGTTCATCTCGCTGCCCACACGGTTGAGCAAGGTGCGCTGACGCGGCAGGTAGCCACTGACCCAGCGGCCGATCAGCTCGCGGTCCTTGAGGAAGAAGAACACCAGGATCGGCACCAGTACCAGGTAGATCATGGCGTTGACCAGCAGCGGCAGGCTGGACAGGGAGAACGTCAGGGCCCATTGCCCGAACTTGCCGATCTCGCCACGGACCGACTCGATGGCATGCAGCACCTGCTCGTCCGACACCAGGTGCGGGTAGCGCTCTGGCAGCAGGAGCAGCAGTGACTGCCATTTGCCAAGCATGCCCGGTAGCTCGTTGAACAGGGTGATCAGCTGGTGCCACAGCAGCGGCACCAGCACCAGCATGAACACCGCCAGCGCGCCCATGAACAGGGCAAATACCAGCATGACCGCCAGTCTCGAAGGCACTCGCAGACGCTCCAGGGCGTTGACCAACCCCTGCATGAGAAACGCCAGCACCATGCCGGCCAACACTGGCGCCAGCATCCCGCCCAGCGTGAGCACCGCCGTGAACGCCAGAAACAGCAAGACCGCCAGCACCACCGCTTCTTCATCGGAGAAGTAGCGCTGGACCCAGTCGCGTAGCACTTTGAACATGAACGATCCTTGTAGGACTCAGGCCTTGCGCAGCCAGTAGGTGTAGGTACCGGCCTCGGCCGTTTCGTGCAACAGGCTATGACCGGCCAATTTAGCGAAGGTGCGAAGGTCGCGTTGGGAACCTGCGTCGGTGGCGATGACCTTGAGCACGGCACCACTGGCCAGGCCATTGAGCGCCATCTTGGCCTTGAGCAGCGGTAACGGGCAGTTCAGCCCGCTGGCATCGAGTTCGGCGTCACAGGTCAAGGGGGTGCTCATCAACGGGGCTCTCCAGGGCAATGCCGGCTACGGCCTGATCGGCCGCCTAGGATAGCGCCACTGGTCGCCAACGTGTGAGCCCGCTACAGTAGCAATCTTTGACCGACGCGAGCTTCGTGCATGAATCTACTGCGCCCTACCCTGCTGACGCTGGCCTGCCTGATGGCCCTGCCTGGCCATGCTGACGACCTGCCGTCGCTGGGTGACGCCAGTTCGGCGATCGTCTCGCCACAGCAGGAACATCAGCTTGGCCGCGCCTGGCTGAGCCTGTTGCGCGGCCAGGTCAACCAGCTCAACGACCCTCAGCTCAAGGACTACGTGGAGACCAGCGTGTACCGCCTGGCCGAAACCAGCCAGCTGCAGGACCGTCGCCTGGAATTCATCCTGATCGACAGCCGCGAACTCAACGCGTTTGCAGCGCCAGGCGGCATCGTGGGTGTCAACGGCGGGTTGTTCCTCAACGCGCAGACCGAAGGCGAGTACGCGTCGGTGCTGGCGCACGAACTGGCGCACTTGTCCCAACGGCACTTTGCCCGGGGTATCGAGGCCCAGCAGCGCATGCAGTTGCCGATGATGGCAGCGTTGCTCACCGGTATCGTGCTGGCGGCCGGTGGCGCCGGTGATGCCGGCATCGGCATGATTGCCGGCACCCAGGCGGCGGCGATTCAGGAACAGCGCAGATTCTCCCGGCAAAACGAGCAGGAAGCCGACCGCATCGGCATCCAGAACCTGGAAAAGGCCGGCTACGATCCGCGCAACATGCCGACCATGTTCGAACGCCTGGCGCGTCAGTACCGCTACGACGCCAAGCCGCCGGAATTTCTGTTGACGCACCCGGTAACCGAGTCGCGGATCGCCGACACCCGTAACCGGGCAGAGCAGGCGCCAAAAGGCGGTGTGGAAGACAGCCTGCGCTATCAGCTGATCCGCGCCCGGGTAGCGCTCACGTATGAAGGTACGCCGGGGCTTGCGGCCAAGCGTTTTCGCGCCCAGCTCGACGAAGACCCCAAACTCGATGCGGCACGTTATGGGTTGGCGCTGGCGCAGATCAAGGGCGGTCAGCTCAACGAAGCACGGGAGATGCTCAAGCCGCTGCTGGCCAAGGCGCCCAACGACATTACCTACAACCTGGCGCAGATCGACCTGGATATCACCAACAATCGCCTGGCCGATGCACAGCAGCGGGCCGAGCGCATGCAGGGGCTGTACCCGGGCAATTACCCGCTCAAGCAGGTGCGCGCCGACCTGCTGGTCAAGCAGAACAAGCCGGTCGAGGCGGAGAAGGTATTGAACGACCTGATCAAGAGCCGCCCGGATGATCCGGACGTCTGGTACGACATGGCCGAGGTGCGCGGGTTGTCGGGCAATACCATCGGCCTGCACCGGGCGCGGGCGGAATACTTCACCTTGGTGGGGGACTTTGATCAGGCCATTCAGCAGCTCGACTACGCCAAGCGCCGCGCTGGGGGGAATTTCCCGCTGGCTTCTCAGATCGACCAACGCCAGCGAGAGGTGCTGGAGCAGCAGCGCATGGTGCGGGAGATGATGGGGCGCTGAAGCGTTTCAGGGTCTGGGGCGTTACCGCTTCCAACGTTGAACAGCATGCCTGAGCGGTCTCGCCGGCGCGCCGGACCGGCAACGTCGTACAGAGGCCCTAGCTGTTAGGCAAGTCATCTGCGACGGGCATGGCACCAGGACCTGCATTTCAGCCAGCGCTTACCTCACGCGTTCCCGGAAAGCTTCAACCTGGCCGCCTGGGTGAAATCCAGCATCCGGTTCAGCGGTTTGATGGCCTTGGGCACCAGGGCTGGGTCGACGAAGATCTCGTCCCCGCCACTGCGCAGGCAATGCAGCACGCGCTCCAGGGTGTTCATGGCCATCCACGGGCAGTGGGCACAGCTGCGGCAGGCCGCGCCGTTGCCGGCAGTGGGCGCCTCGATGAAGACCTTGTCGGGGCATAGCTGCTGCATCTTGTAGAAGATGCCGCGGTCGGTGGCGACGATAAAGGTCTTGTTAGGCAGCGTCTGGGCAGCCTTGATCAACTGGCTGGTGGAGCCCACCGCATCGGCCAGGTCGATCACCGACTCCGGCGACTCGGGATGGACCAGCACCGCGGCGTCCGGGTACAGGGCCTTCATGTCGGCAAGCTGACGCGACTTGAACTCCTCATGAACGATGCAGGCACCGTCCCACAGCAGCATGTCGGCACCGGTCTGCTTCTGGATGTAGCGACCCAGGTGCTGATCGGGGCCCCAGATGATGGTCTCGCCGTTATCCATCAGGCTTTCGACGATTTCCAGCGCGCAACTGGAAGTGACCACCCAATCGGCCCGTGCCTTCACGGCAGCGGAGGTGTTGGCGTAAACCACCACGGTACGCTCGGGGTGCTGATCGCAGAAGGCAGAGAATTCTTCGATGGGGCAACCCAGGTCAAGCGAACAGGTCGCTTCGAGCGTGGGCATCAACACGCGTTTGTGAGGGGTGAGAATCTTGGCGGTTTCACCCATGAAGCGCACGCCGGCCACGATCACCGTCTCGGCCGGGTGCTGCTTGCCAAAGCGGGCCATTTCCAGCGAGTCGGACACGCAGCCGCCAGTTTCCTCCGCCAGGGCCTGGATCACCGGGTCGCAGTAGTAATGGGCAACCAGCACGGCATTCTGCGCCTTGAGCTCGGCAGCGATGGCCGCACGGTATTCGGCCTGCTGCTCGTCCGTCAGCGGGTTGGGCTGCTTGGCGTCGAGGTGAGCCTGTACCAACAGGCGTTCGGAAATCTGGGTCATGATCGCTGGACCTGCAAGCGCGTGCGCGCATCAAATCGAGTGTATCACCCGGCCCTGGCAGATCGGCTAAGGGCGCCGGACGGCGCAGGCCGCCACGGCCCTCTGCGGGCGCGGGTTATTATGGAGGCCGAAGGCTACAGAGAAACCGTGGATTTCTAAAGCGGTTTTTAAGCGCCTCTACCCGCCCTCGCACCAGCGGCTCGGGTGCGGGCAGAGACCTGCTGTCAGGGTTGAGGCGACAGCCCCGCCAGTGGCGCCTGCAAGAGCGCGGCAAAAGCCTGAGGCGTCATCTTCTGGCCATTGAATTCCACCATGCCATCGGCATAGCGCACCGTGCTGACCACGTCGCTGCCTTGCACTGTGCCCAAGCCACTTTGTACCGCCACCAAGCCGACCATTTCCCCTGCCTGGCTGGACTGCATGGCGATGGCCTGGGCATCGGTCTGACCGTCCAGCAGCGCTTGCAGGGTCGCCAGATCGCCCAGCATCGGCTTGGAGAGCGAGAGCTTGCCGACGACCTGACTCACCAGTTGCCTGACCACTTGATCTTCTGGCAGATCAAAGGAAGCAGGGGCCTTGAAGTCTGCCGCCAGGTTGAAATGGCTCTCGCCATTGGCGGTCTTGAAGCTGAGGTCTTCGATCGCAAGTTTGGGTTCAGCGGCCAATAGGGCACGCAGGTCCCCTTGGAACTTGGCCTTTTCGGCCTCGTCCATGTCGATCCGTGGCACTGGCTGCCCAGCGGCAGCGGCGGCCTCGAACTCAGGCAAATGGGACCCATACCAGTTGGACAATGCCTGGAAAGCAGGCGCGTTGATGGACTTGAGGCTGACAGTCATCTGCGCCTTGCCGACAGCTCGCCCATCCCAGGTGATGTCGCCAAGCTTGTATTCGACGCGCCCGCCTACGGTCTCGGGCCCCTCGACACCCTGCAGAATGTTCTGCTCAAGGCCCTTTATCACCAGCATCTGCTGCCTGGGCCCGACGGTCATCTTGGCTTCAGCCAGGTACAGGTCAACGTTACCCGCATAGAAGTTATCAAACGCGGTTGCGGCCAGCTTGCCACCTAGCTTGAGCCCCTTGAGCTCGAAAATGACGGGGGGTTGGTCTTCGTAGACCATCTTCACCAGGAATTGGTCAGCACTGCCGTGAAAACGCGAGTCCTTGCCATCGCGGTCACCGCTGACCTGTAGGTCCAACCCGGAGAAGGTCAGGCCAGCGCGGTCACTGTCCTCAACCTTTACAGGCGCCAGATGAATCTCGCTGTCGATGCTGCCGCCATACCCCAGGCTGGTCTGAGCGCTGACAGGCACGCGGCCATCGGCTGCGTCGTACCAGGCAGAGGTGCCTTCATCCTTGTCCAGGGTACTGGTGCTGTGCGCCAGCACGGGCATCAGCCTGAGCGTCTTGACGCGAGACCATGGAAACGGCCCGTGTTCGATGTGATCGGTCAGGCTAACCTCGAAATTAGTCAGCGTTTTATTACTGACGCGCACGTCGCGCGCGATGAGGCGATAGCGGGCAGTACTGCTGAACCAATGCTGCTCAAGCGATACACGCTCAATGCGCATACTCCCGCCGGTATTGGCCAGAGACTTCTGCAACTGCGCATTGCCCTGGGCCAGCGCATGATCCAGCTCGGCCGGTAAACGCTTGCCGGTGTACCAGGCTCCGCCAACGACGACCACGGCAATGGCCGCCGCCACACCGGACAAGATTCCTACTGATGTTTTCTTCATGAATAAAACCGATTGATGTCCATAAAGGCTCGCACGCCACCTACGCAGCCAGGAAAATGGAGGATATCACCGAAGCCTTGACACGTCGGCAACAGCTACACGTTGCAGCTGTGCAGAGGGTTGCAGAAACCCATGCCGTAACTGTTAATTTTTACGAACACACTTATGACCTTTTCGCCCTGCAAGAACGTATTAAAAACGATTAATGCATTACAAATCTCGATAAAAGTCCTACTTTCGAAACACCTTGTCATGTTTAACTTGACACTTAAGACGCCTTCGTTTTTTATTTTGATCACTCGCGTGACCCGATTGCGCCTCTGCTGCTCCTACATAAAGGTGAACAATATGGAGCCCACCCGCTCGCCGCTGCTGCCTGCGCCCTGCGCTGTGCCTGTCTTTCAAGCCTTCGTCCAGGAGCCACGCCAGCATGCAGCCTGAACCCTACGCACCCGAAGCCGGCCAACTGCGCAAGACCTTGCGTTTATGGCATGTGATCATCATTGGCCTGGCGTACCTGACGCCCATGACCGTGTTCGACACCTTCGGCATCGTGTCAGGCATCACCGCAGGGCACGTGCCGAGCGCCTATATCCTGGCCCTTGCCGGGATCCTGTTCACGGCCGTCAGCTATGGCACCCTGGTCAAGCGCTTTCCCCAGTCGGGCTCGGCCTACACCTACACACAACGTGCCATCAATCCACACGTGGGCTTCCTGGTGGGCTGGTCCTCTTTGCTGGATTACCTGTTGCTGCCCATGGTCAACGCCTTGCTGGCCAAGCTGTACCTGTCTGCCATGTTCCCTGAGGTGGCGCCGTGGGTCTGGGTGGTGGCGTTCGTGTCCCTGATCAGCCTGATCAACATGCGCAGCGTCAACCTGGTTGCGCATTTCAACCTGCTGTTCGTCGGCGTGCAGGTGGCGATCATCGCGGTGTTCATCTACCTGTGCATACGCGGGCTGGACCAGGGCGAAGGGCTGGGCACGGCATGGAGCCTGTTGCCCTTCGCCGACCAGCAGACCCACCTGAGCGCCCTGGCGGCAGGTGCAACCATTCTGTGCTTCTCGTTCCTGGGTTTCGATGCGGTCACGTGCCTGTCCGAAGAAACGCGTGACCCGGCCAAAACCATACCGCGGGCTATTTTCCTGACGGCATTGATCGGCGGCGTTGTATTCATCACCGTTTCCTACTTCATCCAGGCTTATTTTCCCACCATGGCACGCTTTCACGATCAGGAAGCGGCGCTGCCGGAAATCGCCCTGTACGTGGGCGGCAAGCTGTTCCAGTCGGTCTTCATCGCGTGCACGGTAATCAACACCATCGCCTCGGGGCTGGCGTCGCAAACCAGCGTGTCGCGCCTGCTGTATGTCATGGGCCGTGACAAGGTCATACCCGCGAGCGTTTTTGCGCGGTTGCATTCGCGCTACAAGACACCCGTACTGAACATTGCCGTGGTAGGGGTGATTTCGCTGTCGGCCATCTTCTTCGACCTGGTCACCGCCACCTCCATCATCAACTTCGGTGCATTGGTAGCGTTCAGCTTCGTCAACTTGTCGGTGATCAATCACTGCTACCTGCGAGAGGGCAATCGCCGAGGGCTGGCCAACCAACTGAAGTACCTGGTACTGCCTACCACTGGCTTCTGTATCATCGTTTCGCTGTGGCTGGACCTGAACGTGCACTCGCTGTTGTTCGGCGGGATCTGGGCCACGCTAGGCCTGGTGTACCTGGCCTGGTTGACCAAGGCGTTCCGTGCGGCGCCGCCCAACTGTATCGCCGAGGGATGACGCGTACCGACCATGCATAGCTCAACCACAACCGGTTTCTTCGACATCACCACTGAGCAGGGCCTGCTGCGCACCTCGATCGCGGTCACGCTGTTCATCGCCAGCATCGGCATTGCCTTTGGCTTGGCGTCGGGCTCGTTTTCCATCGTGTTCGACGGCGTCTACTCGCTGGTGGATGCCAGCATGAGCGGGCTGTCGCTGATGGTGGTCAGGCTGATCACCTCCCATGCCAGCAGCCTGCAGATGTCGCGCAAACTGCGTGAGCGCTTCACCATGGGCTTCTGGCACCTGGAACCCATGGTGCTGGCACTCAATGGCATCCTGCTCAGCGGGGTCGCCATCTATGCCCTGATCAACGCCGTGAGCAGCCTGCTGGAAGGTGGGCGTCACCTGGAATTCGGTATCGCCATGGTCTATGCGGCGCTTACCGTCGCCGCCTGCGTGACCATCGCGGTGATCGAGGGCAAGGCCAACCGCAAGCTGCGCTCGGATTTCGTCGCCATGGACGTCAAGGGCTGGGTGATGTCCGCCAGCATCACGGCAGCGCTGCTGATCGCCTTCTGCTTTGGCTATGCCGTGCAGGGCACATCGCTTGAATGGGTATCGCCCTACATTGACCCGGCCGTGCTGGCACTGGTCTGTCTGGTGATCGTGCCGCTGCCGATGTCGGTCGTTCGCCAGGCGTTGGCGGATATCTTTCTCGTCACCCCGGGCGATCTCAAGCAGCATGTGGATGTGGTTGCGCAGGCTTTCGTCGAGCGCCATGGCCTGCAGTCCTACCGCGCCTATGTGGCCAAGGTGGGGCGCTCACGGGAGATTGAGTTGTACTTCATCGTACCGCCGCAGATGGCGGCCAAGACCATTGAACAGTGGGATGCCTGGCGCAACGAGATCGGCGAGGCCATCGGCGGTGAAGGGCCCAACCGCTGGCTGACGGTGGTGTTTACCGGCGACCCCGAGTGGGCCGAATAGCCATCAGCACTCAGCCACGCAGGCGTTCGATCAGCGGCAGCGCTTCGATTTCAGGGCGGGCGAAATAGTAGCCTTGCATCAGCTCGATACCCAAGGCTGCCAACGCCTGGCACTCGGCTTCTGTTTCCACGCCTTCGGCGACCAGCAGAATGTCCAGCCGCTGCGCCACCAGCACGATGCCTGCCACAATCACCTGGCGCACTGGGTCGGCGCCAAGGTTGCGTGTCAGCGCCATGTCCAGCTTCAGCAGGTCCGGTTGAAACTCGGCAAGCAGGTTCAAGCCCGAGTAGCCCGATCCGAAATCGTCAATGGCCGTGGTGAAGCCCTGCCGGTCGTACTCGCGAAAGATGGACTTCAGGTGTTCGGTGTCCTCGACCCGTTCGCCTTCGGTCACTTCGAAGATCAGCCTGTCGGCCGGAAAATCGAACTGCCTGGAGGCTTCGAGCGTTGCACGAATACAGGTGGCGGGACGGTACACGGCATTGGGCAGGAAGTTGATGCTGAGTTTGCAATCCTGCACACGGTTGAGCCCAAGCTCGGAGGCTTTTTCGATGGCCTTGACCCGGCAGGCCTGGTCGAAGCGATACAGGTTATCGGGTGTAACCTTGGCCAGCACCTGCGCAGCCCCCTCCCCCGCTACACCTCTGACCAGCGCCTCGTAGGCGTACGGTTTACCCGAAGGTTGGTGAACAATAGGTTGGAAGGCCATGGTGATGCCGAACCCGAGGTCCGCCATCTCACGGCATTGCTTGCAACCCACAGCTTCGAAAGGCTGCGCAAAGATCAAATCGGCCATGGTGTCTCCGGCAGCTTGATGAAGAGAAAGTAGCGCTGGAATAACACGATCGTTAGAACGTCGGGACAGCGTTGTTGGCACTTTGACAGCATGCTTGCCCAGAGGTGCGGTGCGCAAGGTAAAGACCAGATAAAAAGGCCTGGCAGCTCGGATTCATTGGGCTTGAGCGGGCAACTCGGTACACTGGCGCCGGATATAACAGCTGACGACATGGACAACTTCGACATGACTGTCTTCAACCACCGGGGCGGCGAGTACCTCACCGTCGGTGATGCACGCCTTTATTACGAACAACTGGGCGCACCTGACGCACCAGCACTGGTCCTGCTGCATGGCGGCCTAGGACATATCGAAACCTTCAACGCCATCACCCCGCATTTAGCCCACCGCTGGCGCGTAATCGGCATCGACAGCCGCGGCCAGGGCATGTCCACCCTGGGCAGCGCACCACTTACTTATGAACGCATGCAGCACGACGTGGAGCGGGTGATCGAGCATCTGGCGCTTGAACGCGTCAGCCTGATCGGGCACAGCGATGGCGGAATCGTCGCGTTGCGCATGGCTGCCTCGCAGGCTGTGACGGTCGATAGGCTCGTCACCATCGGGGCTCACTGGGCGCTGGGAGAGAACGACCCTGCGCGGGCCCTGTACGAGAGCATTACCGCCGCGAAGTGGCGCGACCTGTTTGCCGAAGATGTGGCTCGCTATGAGGCGATCAACCCGCAACCGGACTTTGCAAGGTTGCTGGAGGCCGTGCGGGGGATGTGGCTCGATGACAGCGAGCACGGGTATCCCGCCACCAACGTCGGTCGCATTACCGCGCCATTGCTGGTAGTGCGTGGCGATCGTGATCGCCTGGTTTCACGCGCCAATGCCCTGGAGCTGGTAGAGCAAGTGCCTGGGGCGCAGCTGTTGAACCTGGCGCTGGCTGATCACTCACCTCATGAAACGCACCCGCAATGGCTACTGCCTGTGGTGGAAGCTTTTTTGAATCAGTGATGACGGGGGGCGAAAGCGGTCATCGCTTAACGCCCCTTTGCCCGGTATCGGCTTCCCACTACCGGGCTACGCCTTGGGCGCCATGTCGATGACCACACAGCGACCATTGGCCCTGACTTTCTGCACCACGTGCGCCCTGTCGACAAAGACGTTGATTTCGCAACTGCCTGAATGCTCGACATCCTGCCAATACTCGCGGTGTACCAATTGGCCATTTTCAGGGCCGGTGTAAGTGCCCGCAGCCTCCCGGGAGATATACGTGCTGTCGCGCACGTACCTGAGCACCACCATGTCCTGATCAGGCGCCACCATGATGACCCTGGGCACACCGAAATAGTCGATCAGCTCACCGACCGGGCGGCCTTTCCACGCACTGGTTGCCTCAAGTGACGAGCAACCGCCAAGCAGGACAGCGCCCAGGCAAAACACAAGCAGGCGGATCATGGTTTCTCTCCTTGGTGGCCAGTTACTTGGCAGGCATCTGTGTGAAGGCGTGGTCGATCTGCCTGATGATCTCGGCCCTGAGCGCTTCGCGGTTCAGTATCTCGAATAGCTGGGGGCCAGAGCGGCTCAGCTGCGAAGCTGACATCACGCCCAGGTGCTCCATCTTGAGGGCTTGGCGCTCAGCTGGCTTGCAGATGAAATTACGGCTTTGCGCCAACCACGGTTGTTGATCGCCCTGCCATTGATTGGAGAACTTGGCCTTGCGCAAGGTATTGGCCACGCTGCTGAAGTCGAGCGCCCCTGTGACCCTTGCCCGCTTGTTCCTGCAATCGACTTCGACGTCGTAGACTGTGAAATCGGGCTTGCCGGGCTGCTGGTCAAACAGATAGACGCCCACGGATTTGGCGCCACCGGGGCGCTCGTAGATGTTACTGGGGTCGCCATCTGCAAGGTACACCTTGCTCTTGCCCAGGCTGGCTTGATGATGCACTACCCAGTAGTCGCCCTTTTGGGCAGTGTCCGCATGGACGGGTAAAGCACCCAACAGGAGTGCAAGCGACAGCAGTTGTTTCACTGGGAAGCGCATGACTGGCCATCTCTCTGCCATTACTTAGACGGAAAATTTTCCCATCCGCAGTAGTGGGCAAAGGGCTATCTAGTACATCTGGACTAGATAGCCCTACGCTCCGAGCGGTTGAGCGAGTGCTTTGCCGATGGCCATAACTTCCATGGTTTCTGGGCAATGGATGAAGGCAAATGTTCACCATGATCCCGCTCGCAAACACATGTCAACCGCCTGATTTCGGCTGAACCTCTAATGACTGCCAAACACCCACCGGGTGACGGGGTTAACGGCCAACGAGAGCGCTTCATTTTTATACATTCAGAATGTATGATTAAAGCAAGCGGCAATGTTCGCCCGTAGGGAAGTTTCAATGATCCGTGTCGCCACGGGGACCTCGTGGAACCAGCGACGCCTGATTATCATTCAAGGGATTTGCAACCATGTGCTCATCTGCAAACGCTGCCCATGCAACGACCGCCCGCCACCCCTGGCTGGCAGTCATAGCTGCAGGGGTTGCCACGTTCTCCGTGGTAACCACTGAAATGCTGCCGGTAGGCCTGCTTACGACCATCGCCGAGGAACTGGGCACCTCTACCGGCAGCGCAGGCCTAATGATCACCTTGCCGGCGCTGCTGGCGGCCTTCTTCGCGCCGCTGGTCGTGATTGCGGCAGGCAACCTCGACAGGCGCTGGATTCTATGTGGTTTGCTGGGCCTGCTGGTGATCGCCAACATTGCCTCGGCGATGGCCACGAGCATGGCGTGGATGCTAGCCGCAAGGGTGTTGGTCGGTTTCTGCATGGGTGGCGTCTGGGCCATCGCGGGGGGATTGGCCGCGCGACTCGTCCCAGGGCACTCGATCGGCTTGGCCACCTCAATCATCTTCGGCGGCGTGGCGGCAGCCTCCGTGCTCGGCGTGCCGCTGGGGGCGCTCATTGGAGAATTTGCCGGCTGGCGTTGGGCGTTTGGCAGCATGGCCATACTCGGTGGCGTGGTTCTATTGATTCACCTCGCTGTGATTCCGTCCTTACCGGTGCACAGTTCGGTTACCGTGCGCCAGTTCGTCGCGCAGTTCACCAACCGTGGCGTACAGGCCGGGTTGCTGTTGACCCTGTTGCTGGTAGCTGGGCACTTCATGGCATTTACCTTCGTACGCCCGCTGTTGCTGTCCGTGTCCGGTTTCGACCCGCAGTGGATCGGCGCCCTGCTGTTCACCTACGGTATCGCCGGCATCATTGGTAATTTCCTGGCTGGCATTAGTGCGGCGCGGCGCACCACGCTGACCTTGACCACCATCGCCCTGGGTCTGTTGCTGACGCCAATATTGTTCCTGACAATCGGCGACACGCCAGTTGGCGGCGCCGTGGTACTTATCGCCTGGGGTTTGGCCTACGGCGGTGTATCGGTGGGTCTGATGACCTGGATGATGAAAGCCGCGCCGACGGCCGTGGAGGTCGCCACCGCCCTTTATGTCGGTGTATTCAACGTCGGTATCTCGCTGGGCTCATGGGCCGGTGGACAGACCGTGGATATCCTCGGCTTGCCCGCCACGTTGTGGCTGGCCGCCGGCCTAGCCGCGCTAGGGCTGCTGTTGGCCTTTGGCATGGGCATATCCGGACAGAAACAACAAGACCTGTCCGCGCAGGCCAACGCCGCAAAATGAAAAACTTGCCCGCGGTCCCACGCCCGGGCGTTCGCGCCCCTGAACGCTGACGCTCCCGCTGGCTCGGTCGCGCCTGCCTGGGAAGAATGAGTTGCGCTTCATCTAACTGCGCGGTCATGGCGGGCCGTATGGGCGGCCGGTATATACCCGTGAATGGCTAGGGAGATGGCCACAATGAGTTGTACACGGATGTTGATGTGCATAGCCGGGGCCTGCCTGGCACTGATCGGCCTAACGATGCTGGCTGGCGGCACCTGGTTGGTGCTGCTCGGTGGCAGTGGCTTCTACCTGGTGGCGGGGCTGCTGCTTGCGGCAGTCGCTACTGGCCTGTGGCGGCAACGCAGCTACGCGTTCGGCGTTGCCGTGGCGCTGCTGGTCCTGAGTATGGCGTGGGCTTGGCGGGAAGTTGGGCTGGATACTGGCAGTGGGTACCGCGCGTCTCGATGTTTCTGGTCGTAGCATGCGCCTACCGACTGCCCTGATTGATCGCTAGAGCCGGCCATCCGGCTCATGTTCACCAACCGCCATTCGCTCAGACCGAGAGAACATCCCATGCCCCACGAAATCTTCGAACTTGGCGACATCCAGTTGCAGTCCGGCCGCTGCCTGCGCCAGGCCAAGCTTGCCTACCAGACCTACGGCAAGCTCAACGCCGCCAAGGACAACGTCATCGTCTACCCGACCTCTTTCGCCGCCACCCACGACGATACTGCCTGGCTGGTTGGTGAAGGTCGAGCCCTGGACCCGAGCAAGTACTTCATCATTGTGCCCGACGCCTTCGGCAATGGTTTGTCGAGTTCACCCTGCAACACCCCGGAACCACAGAACGGCAATCGCTTTCCGCGCATTACCGTGCATGACAACGTGAACCAGCAACACCGCCTGTTGACCGAGAAATTCGGGATCAATCGGATCAGGCTGGCAATCGGCTGGTCCTTGGGGGGCTCGCAAGCGTTCGAATGGGCTGCAGCCTATCCTGAGCAGGTGGAACGGTTGTTCACCTTCCAGAGCGCAGCGCAGACCTCCCGACACTTCCATGTGTTCTTCGACAGCGTGCGCGCGGCGATTGAGCTCGACCCTGATTTCAAGGAGGGATTCTACACACAGCCCCCGCATCGCGGCCTGCGCGTGGCGGCACGGATCTACGCGGGATGGGGATTCTCCCAAGCGTTCTATCGCGAACGCCTAGATCAACGGGAGCTGGGTTATGCGTCGATCGAAGACTTCTTGATCGACTTTTGGGAAGGCTGGTTCCTCAAGCGCGACGCAAATAACCTGCTCGCCCAGCTATGGACCGGCCAGCATGCCGATATCAGCGCCAATACGCGTTACCAAGGCGATATCGACAAAGCGCTGGCATCGATCAAGGCTCAGACCATCATCATGCCCTCCTCCAGCGATCTGTATTTTCCGGTGCAGGATGCCGAGCAGGAAGCCAGGTGCATCGCCGGGGCCGAATTGCGCATACTCGAGTCCGACTGGGGACACGTTGCCGGTGAAGGCTTGAATGACAGGGATACCCATACCATCGAGAGTGCCATCCACGAGCTGCTCGCGCGCTAATGCCCACCACTACGGCGCCGGACTTGTCTCTGTAAGCCCGGCACCGGAAAATACGCGGATCACGTCAGTGGCGGCAGTTGTTCACCGTCATGTCCCCTTTTGAAAAAGGAAATGCCTGATGGCCCGCCGTACCCGTGCCGAAATGGAAGAAACCCGCGCCACGCTCCTGGCGATAGCGCGCAAGATGTTCAGTGAGCGCGGGTACGCGCAGACATCAATGGATGAACTGACAGCCCAGGTGCAGCTCACCCGAGGGGCGCTATATCACCACTTCGGCGACAAGCAGGGGCTGTTGGCGGCGGTGGTCGAGCAGCTGGATGCGGAAATGGACGCGCGCTTGCGAGCGATCACCGACACAGCAGACGATGCCTGGGAGGGTTTCTGTAAGCGTTGCCGTGCCTATCTGGAGATGGCAACGGAACCGCCAATTCAGCGAATCGTGTTGCGCGACGCCCGCGCAGTTCTGGGAGGAGCATCGCCAGACGCACAGCGCTATTGCGTGGACTCGATGCAATTACTGCTTGCCAACTTGATTCGCCAGGGAACCGTAGCCCCTGTCAATCCACAAGCACTGGCCGCGCTGATTTATGGCAGCTTGGCAGAGGCGGCCTTCTGGATCGCCGAGACCGACGACGTCATGCCGAGACTCGCAGAAAGCGTGGCCGCGCTAGACCTACTGCTCGCCGGATTGTTGCTGAAACCACACGCCTGACCTTATCCCCAGACGCCCAGTCCCATCTCGGGCAGCACTCTTCCTGCAACACCTCATCGGCAAGCACAAACAGTGGGCAGCTGTTCCTGGAATATAACGGCGCTTCGCCTCTGATGGGGGTTGTGTCGTACTGATCCACCTGAGCTGCGGTATCACCGGCTCAGGATCGGGCTATGTATTGGCGAAAAACTATCACCTGCTTCAGCTATGAAGCTGTGTTGCATGATTTTTTTGAGCACTGGCCGCAGGTGGGATATGGGGTGAAGGCAGGTGCATACGCTGACTGGACCAACGAAAAAGCCCGCTAACCTGTGCAGGCTGCGGGCTATTTCATATTTGCATCACGCTGAAGCGCGCCTAAGGTTCGCTCCATACGGCAGCACGACTAGGTTGGCTGTGACAGGCCTTACTTCCTAGTACATACGAACCGCTGCGAATATGGTGGGTCGTGTAGGATTCGAACCTACGACCAATTGGTTAAAAGCCAACTGCTCTACCAACTGAGCTAACGACCCGTTGGATGGCGCGTATAATACTGATTTCTATAGAGAAATCAACACCCCGCAGTAAAATTTCTTAAAAATAGCGCGTTGGGTCCGCCACGGATGCTGCCTTGAAGCCGTCAGCGCGCAAGCGGCAGCTGTCGCACTTGCCACAGGCACGCCCGTCGTCATCAGCCTGGTAGCACGACACAGTCAAGCTATAGTCGACCCCATGCGCCACGCCGGCCTGGACGATCTGGGCTTTGCTCATGTTCTGCAAGGGCGCCTGAATGCGGAAACCCTGCCCTTCGACCCCTGCCTTGGTAGCCAGGTTGGCCATGCGTTCGAAGGCTTCGACGAATTCGGGGCGGCAGTCCGGGTAGCCGGAATAATCCACGGCATTGACACCGATGAAAATGTCACGGGCTTGCAGCACTTCGGCCCAGCCCAGCGCCAGCGACAGGAACACCGTGTTGCGCGCTGGTACGTAGGTCACCGGGATACCTTCGCCCGGCGTTTCCGGCACATCGATGCTGCTGTCGGTCAGGGCCGAGCCACCGATGCCGTCCAGGTTCAGCCCGATCACCTTGTGCTCTACCACGCCCAGGTCATGAGCGACCCGTGCAGCGGCGTTGAGCTCAGCGCGGTGACGCTGGCCGTAATCGAAGCTCATGGTGTAGCAGGCATAGCCCTGGGCCTTGGCCATGGCCACTACCGTGGCCGAATCCAGGCCACCGGACAGAAGAATTACTGCGCGTTTATCAGTCATGTCTCACTCTCTTGCTCAGCGGCCAGGTTCGTCGTTCCACAACAGCTTGTGCAGCTGAAGCTGGAAACGCACAGGCAAGTTGTCGGCAACGATCCAGTCGGCCAAATCAGTGGCACTCACTTGGTGGTGGCTGGGCGAGAACAATACTTCGCCGGCGCGCTCGGCTAGGTTGTACTGAATCAACTTGGACACCGCCCAGTCGTAGTCTTCGCGGGAGCAGATGACGAACTTGACCTGGTCGTTGCGCGTCAGGTGCTCGATGTTCTCATAGCGGTTGCGGTGCGATTCTTCCGAACCTGGGGTTTTCAGGTCGACGACGCGGCTGACACGGGTGTCGGTGCCGGCGATATCGAGCGCGCCGCTGGTTTCCAGCGAGACTTCGTAACCGGCGTCGCACAGGCGCTGCAGCAGGGGCAAGGCGTTAGGCTGGGCGAGGGGCTCGCCGCCCGTCACGCAGACATAGCGCGGCTTGAAGCCGGCCACCTGTTCAAGGATCGAATCCAGGCTGCGAAGGGTGCCGCCACTGAAGGCATAGGCGCTGTCGCAGTATTGGCAGCGCAGGGGGCAACCGGTGAGCCGCACGAATACCGTGGGCAGCCCAGCCGTTCGTGTTTCACCCTGCAACGAGTAAAAGACTTCGGTGATGCGTAATGTATCTTGCATGATCGCCACGGGCGTGACAGCAAAACAGGCTGCCCGCCTCCGTCAGGCACTGGCACGGACTCGACATAGCGTTATCCGTGACAGCGTGTTTACGAAAAAAGGGCGGTGATTCTAACGAAAAAACCCGCGCCAGGCGCGGGTTTCTTTCGAACGGCAGGCAAGCGCCGCATTACTTCACAGCCTTTGCAGGTCTCGCTGCGCCAGTTGCGCAGCCGATGTGCCCGGATATTGGGTCACCACCTGCTGGAGAATGCCCTTTACCTTGTCCGTGTGGCCGAGACGACGCTCGACGTCGGCCAGTTTGTACAAGGAGTCTGGCACCTTGCTGTGCTTGGGGTACTTCTGGCTTACCTGGGCGAACGCCTGGCTTGCGCCCTGCAGATCACCTTTGGCCAGGTTCACTTCGCCCAGCCAATACTGTGCGTTACCAGCATATTGGCTGCTGGGGTACTTGCGCAGGAAGGCGTTGAACGCCTGGCTGGCCTTGTCGAAGTCTTTTTGCTTGATCAGGTCGAAGGCAGCATCGTAGTAGAGCTTCTCCTTGGCCGGATCACCGGGCTCGCTACTGGCGGCCGGTTGTTGGGCAGCAGCACCGGCTGCAGCCCCCGCGGCGGCACCAGAGGCACCACCGGCGGAAGAATTGTCAGGGGTCGCGGCAGGCGCAGCGCCACTGTTGATGCGACGGTCCAGGTCCTGGTATCGCTCCAGGTTTTCCTGCTTCATACGAGACACATCGTTTTGCAACTCTTCGATGATGCCTTGCTGGCGGGAAAGCTGATCCTGCATCTGTTGCAGCTGCATGAACAGCTGGCCCTGTGCAGAGGCAGGGGCCGAAGCCCCTGACCCGGCATAGGCGCCGCTCGTGCCATAACCCGCAGGCGGATAGCTGCCTGTGTTGTCATCTACTACAGGGACTGCAGCCCACGCCGAAAAGGGCAGGCTGAGTGCGAGGACGGTTACTGCACGGCGGCACTTGCGCATAGGAACTTACTTACGCAGTTCTACGCGACGGTTTTGAGCCCAGGACTGCTCGTCGTTGCCGGTAGCAACTGGACGCTCTTCGCCGTAGGAAACCACTTCCAGCTGAGCAGGGGAAACGCCCTGCAGAACCAGGTAGCGCTGAACGGCCTTGGCACGACGCTCACCCAGAGCCATGTTGTACTCGCGGGTGCCGCGCTCGTCGGTGTTGCCTTCCAGGACAACGCGGTTGCCGTTGGCTTTCAGGTCCTTGGCGTGAACGTCCAGAGCGCGCATGGCTTCTGGCTTCAGGTCCGAGCTGTCGTATTCGAAGTAGAAGGTGGTGATTGCGCGCAGAGCGGCTTCTTCGCTCAGGGAACCGTCGACTGCGCCGGTGTTGGCACCGTAGCCAGCGTTCGGGTCAACGGCGCCAGCGCCTTCACCTGCGTTGTCACCGCCCTTGGAGGAGCAACCTACAGCCACGGCCATGGCCAGAGCCAGCGCAGCGAATTTACCAAACTTCAGCATTTCCATCGTGAAACTCCTAATGAAACCCCAGTGTGTTAAGCAAAACGTATTACGCCGCAATCAGTTCAGGTAAGGGGACCAGGACGGTTCTCTGACTTCGCCTTGAGCGGTAGGAAGTGGGAGCCTCACGCGGCCATTAAGCGACACGAGCATCAAGACTCCCCGGCCCTGCTGGCGGGTGGCGTAGATTAGCATGGTGCCGTTGGGCGCAACAGTGGGAGACTCATCAAGACTTGTTTCCGAGAGAATCTTTACACTTCCGCGTTGCAAGTCCTGGGCGGCAACTTTGAAGTTGGTGAAACCCTGTTGGCGGTGAATCATCACCAGGGTCTTTTCATCCGCCGAGAGTTTAGGGTTGGCGTTGTAGTTACCCACGAAGGTTACGCGCTCGGCGCTGCCGCCACTGACCGACTGTTTGTAGATCTGCGGCTTGCCGCCACGGTCGGACGTGAAGTACAGGGTGTTGCCGTCTTTACCCCAGAATGGCTCGGTATTGATGCCAGGGCCGGCGGTCACGCGGCTGATCTGACGCGAAGCCACGTTCATCACGTAGATGTCCGGGTTGCCATCCTTGGACAGCACGAAGGCCAGGCGCGAACCATCTGGCGACCAGGCAGGTGCGCCATTGAGGCCTTCGAAGTTGGTGACCTGTTCACGGCGACCGGTATCGATGTGCTGGACGAAGATACGCGGGCGCTTCTGCTCGAACGATACATAGGCGATGCGTTTGCCATCGGGCGCAAAGCGCGGCGACAGGATGGGCTCGCGGGACTGCAGCAGGGTCACGGCGCGGGCACCGTCATAGTCCGAACGCTGCAGGGTGTAGCGCGTGTTGTTGGTGGAGAAGCGCTCGGCCGTCACGTACAGCATGCGCGTGGAGAAGGCACCCTTGATACCGGTGAGCTTCTCGAACGACTGGTCGGCGATGTAGTGCGACATGTCGCGCAACTGGTCGGTGCCGCCAGCGACACTGCCGGTCAGGACCTGCTGCTCGGTGGCGACGTTGAACAGGGCGTATTGCACCTGCAAGCGCCCACCGGAGGGCACGATGCTGCCTACCATCACGTACTGGGCACCCAGCGCCTTCCAGTCGCGGAAGATGACTTCGCTGGCCTGGGAAGGCTGGCTGATCATGTTCTGGCGCGGGATAGGCGAATAGTAGCCGGAGTTGCGCAGGTCGTTGCCGATGATGTCGGCCATGTCTTCAGGCAGCACACTGCCACCTTGAACAGCGAACGGCACCACCGCAATTGGCGTTGCCCGGTCACTGCCACTGGTGACCAGGATGTTCTTTTCCTCTGCTACGGCCATGCCTGCCACGCAGCACAGCATGACCAGCAGTCCTCTCAGACGTTTAATCACAACGCTAGATCCTCAGGTGTAAATGTCATCTTGAACGAGCGATATTGGTTGAAATCGCTCGGCTTCATGCCCTGCATTTCAGTCAGGCGACCGATGTTCTTCACCGCTGCCACCGCCGAGCTGTCGTAGGGGCCGTCACCGCTTGACCGGGCCACACTGACGCTGGTGATGGTGCCATCGGGCAACATGCTGATCTGCAGTACCACCGTCATGCCTTTACGCGCCGATGGCGGGCGAGCCCAGCCTTCTGCCGCGCGCATGCGGATCAAGTCGTCGAAGTCGCCGGCCACTTGGTCACCCTGCTCGTCGGCCAGCGCCTGCTGCCGCTCGGTGGTGTCGGACAAGAGCTCGGCCAGGGCCTGTGCCTTCTTGTCTTCAGCCGCCTTGCGAGCCGCTTCCTGTGCCTTTTTCTTCTGGGCATCGGCCGCGGCCTTCTTCTTGGCGTCTTCGGCTGCCTTCTTCTTCGCTTCTTCGGCCGCTGCGGCCTTCTTCTTGGCCTCCTCGGCAGCTTGCTTCTTCGCCTCTTCAGCGGCCTGTTTCTTGGCCTCTTCTTCGGCTTTTTTCTTCGCTTCTTCCTCGGCCTTCTTCTTGGCGATGTCAGCCTGCTGTTTCTCGGCCGCTTTCTTCGCCTCATCGGCCTTCTTGGCTTCAGCCGCTTTCTTGGCCTCGGCGGCTTTGGCAGCTTCAGCGGCCTTGGCGGCGTCCTCGGCTTTCTTGGCCTCGGCTGCCTCGCGTGCCTCCTGGGCCTTTTGAGCAGCGTCGGCTTTCTTTTGTTCCGCAGCTTTCACCGCTTCCTGCTCGACCTTCTTCTGCTCAAGCTGCTCGACCTCGGTCTGGCGCGAAGCGGTTTTCTTGGCTTCCCCGGCAATCTTCTGATTGGTCTGGGTGGTGGCCTGGCTCTTGGACTTGAGCTGATACAGCGTAGCCTGAACGATCGGCTTGGCCGGCGGCAGTTCGGGCGTCATGGCAAAGCTTACGAACAGCATGCCGAACACCAGCACATGCAGGCCGATGGCCCAGACACTGGGCCAGAAGTAGCTTTCCGAGGCAGAGGGCTCTCGCTGTTGCATCAGGGTGCCTCGGTAATCAGGCCGACGTTACCGACACCGGCTTTCTGCAGCCCGCCCATGGCACCCATGACCGCGCCGTAGTCCACCGCCTTGTCGCCGCGGATGAATACCTGGGTCTGCTTGCCCTGGTCGCGGCCGGCCGCGATGATCTTGGTGACGGCGTCGGTCATGGCCGGCAGGGTCATGGCCTTGTCCATCTGCTTGTCGGTATCGACTTCGCTGCCAAGGTTCCAGTAGTAGGTCTTGTCGGCCTTGATGGAAATGGTAAGGATCTGGACGTTGTTGTCCTGCGGCAAGGCTTCGCTGGAAACCTTGGGCAGGTCGACCTTCACGCCCTGGTTGAGCATGGGCGCCGTCACCATGAAGATGACCAGCAGCACCAGCATCACGTCGATGTAGGGCACCACGTTCATCTCGGCGACGGGCTTGCGTTTGTGGCGAACTCGGGCCATGGGCTTCTACCTGATTACTCTTCGCTGGTGTGCACTTTGCGGTGCAGGATCGCCTGGAACTCGTCGGCGAAGGTGTAGTAACGGCCGATCAGCGTCTCGCTGCGGGCCGCGAAGCGGTTGTACGCAATCACCGCCGGGATGGCTGCGAACAGGCCGATGGCCGTGGCGATCAACGCCTCGGCGATGCCCGGCGCAACGGTGGCGAGCGTGGCTTGCTGGGCGCTGGCCAGGCCGCGGAAGGAGTTCATGATGCCCCACACGGTACCGAACAGGCCGATATAGGGGCTCGTCGAACCCACGGTCGCCAGGAACGGCAAACTTTGCTCGAGCTTTTCTTCTTCGCGGGAAATGGCAACGCGCATGGCACGACCAACCCCTTCCATCACGGCATCCGGGTCAACGCCAGGTTGCTGACGCAGGCGGGAAAACTCCTTGAAGCCTGCACGGAAGACCTGCTCCACACCCGAGTCCGGGTCCGGGTTGCTACCGGCCTGGCGGTACAGCTTGGACAGGTCGATACCCGACCAGAAGCGCTCCTCGAAAGCATCGAGCGCACGACGACCGGCGCGCAGCATGGTGCTGCGCTGGAAAATCATGATCCACGAGGTGACCGAGGCGGCCACCAGGGTCAGCATCACCAGCTGCACCACGACGCTGGCGTTACTGACCAGACTCCACATGGAGGTATGGTCGACGACGTTAGCTTCCACGCTTATTCTCCTGCATTCGATTGATTACCCGAGCCGTCTGCCGCAAAGGCGTCGCGCAGCTGGGGAGGTATGGCTCGGGGTTTGAAAGTGTCGGCGCGCACAGCGGCTATCAGGAACCGCCCTTCGCAGAGCAGCGTGTCGTCCCTTTCCCGCCACACTTGCTGCACGAAGTGCAAGCTGGCGCGATTGAGTTCAAGTACGTGCGCGGTCACCCGCAATTCATCGTCCAGCCGCGCCGGCGCGTGGTAGCGCGCTTCGCTGGAATGGACCACGAACAGCAGGTTGTCGTCAGCCAGTTGCGACTGGGAAAAGCCCAGGTGCCGCAAGCGTTCGGTGCGCGCGCGCTCCATGAATTTCAGGTAGTTGACGTAATACACCACGCCACCGGCATCGGTATCTTCGTAATAGACGCGACAACGGTGTGTGAACGGTTCCAGGCCTTTTTGCGCGCGCATACTCTAGTGCTTACTCCTCGGCTTGCCAATCCGCTCTGGCAACTGTTTTTCAACATTCATGTCCAGGTGCCAACGCCCCCGCTGCATGCCAGCGGTAGGACCACGAAAAGCATGTTTCGATCTGTCATTCATCACCCGGCTCGGAAAAATCCGCGCCCTCCCCCAACCGCCCGGGAACATTCAGGCCGAAGTGCAGGTAGGCGTGCCGGGTCACCACACGGCCACGGGGGGTGCGCATGATGTAGCCCTGCTGGATGAGATAGGGCTCGAGCACGTCCTCGATGGTGTGACGTTCTTCGCTGATGGCGGCGGCAAGGTTGTCGACGCCGACCGGGCCACCGTCGAACTTCTCGATCATGGTCAGCAGCAGGCGCCTGTCGGAATGGTCGAAGCCGCGCTCATCGACGTCCAGCAGGTTGAGCGCCATGTCGGCCACGGCCTTGGTGATCTGGCCTTTGCCGCGCACTTCGGCGTAGTCGCGTACCCGCCGCAGCAAACGGTTGGCAATGCGCGGCGTGCCACGGGCACGGCGTGCGATCTCGTAGGCACCGAGGTCCTCGATGACCAAGCCCAGGATGTTGGCCGAACGGCTGACGATGGTGGCCAGGTCCTTGTCGCTGTAGAACTCCAGCCGCTGGACGATACCGAAACGATCGCGCAACGGGTTGGTGAGCATGCCAGCGCGCGTGGTGGCACCGACCAGTGTGAAAGGTGGCAGGTCGAGCTTGATCGAGCGGGCCGCCGGGCCTTCGCCGATCATGATGTCGAGCTGGAAGTCTTCCATGGCTGGGTAGAGCACTTCTTCGACGACCGGCGACAGCCGGTGGATCTCATCGATGAAGAGCACGTCATGGGGCTCAAGGTTGGTCAGCATGGCGGCCAAGTCGCCAGGGCGCTCGAGAATCGGCCCCGAGGTACTTTTGACCGATACCCCCATCTCATAGGCGATGATGTTGGCCAAGGTGGTTTTGCCCAGGCCTGGCGGGCCGAAGATCAGGGTGTGGTCGAGCGACTCGCTGCGCCCACGCGCCGCCTGGATGAACAACGCCATTTGCTCGCGCACCACGGGCTGGCCGATGTACTCCTCCAGCCGCAATGGCCGGATGGCGCGATCCTGGACTTCTTCGCGGTCGCGGCCACTGGCAGCGATCAGGCGGTCGGCTTCGATCACTTGGTAATCATCCCCTTGAGGCTGCGACGAATCAGCTCTTCACTGGAAAGCCCCGACTTGTCCTTGATCGCGCCGATGGCCTTGCTCGCTTCCTGAGGCTTGTAGCCCAGGGACACCAGGGCGCTGACCGCATCCGCCTCGGCGCTGGACTCGCTGGCGGCCGGCAGTGGGCCATCGGACACAAGCGTGAACATGGCCGGTGACGTTTCCCAGGCCTTGAAGCGGTCCTTGAGCTCGACCAGCAGGCGCTCTGCTGTTTTTTTGCCTACGCCGGGTACGCGTACCAACACCGAGGCGTCCTGGGCCTGGACGCAGCGCACCAGCTCATCGATCTCAAGCCCGGACATCAGTGCCAGGGCCAGCTTGGGGCCTACACCGTTGAGCCGAATGAGTTCGCGGAACAATTCGCGCTCGCGCTTCTCGGCAAAGCCATAGAGCAGGTGGGCGTCTTCGCGCACCACAAGGTGTGTGTGCACTGTCACCGGTTCGCCGACCTTGGGCAGGCGATAAAGCGTCGTCATGGGGACTTCCAGTTCGTAGCCCACGCCATTGACGTCGATGATGAGGTGCGGCGGCTGCTTTTCCGCCAGGGTGCCGCGCAAACGTCCGATCACGTTTCGATCCTTTTCACGGGGAGCTGCTCGATGGCCGCTCAACCCTATCAGCAAATACGGCAGGCGGACGCTCCACCTGCACAAAATGTGTATCAGCGCATGAAGCGCTTACAGACGCAAGCGCCCACCGCGCCGACGCGCCGTCGACAGCCCATGGGGCACCAGGCTCGAACGGGTGTGGGCATGGCACAAGGCGATGGCCAGCGCGTCGGAAGCATCGATCTGGGGCTTCTGGGTCAGCTTGAGCAGGTGCATGACCATCATCATCACCTGGTCCTTGTTCGCCCCGCCCGTACCGGCCACTGCCTGCTTGACCTGAGTGGCGCTGTACTCGGCGATTTCCAACCCTGCTTCAGCCGCGGCGACGATGGCCGCGCCTCGGGCTTGTCCCAGTTTGAGGGCGGAATCGGCGTTGCGGGCCATGAACACCCGCTCGATGCCCATGGTCACCGGGCCATGCTGGCCGATGACTTCGCTGACCCCCCGAAACACGATCTGCAAGCGCTCGTGCAGTTCACCACTGCCTGTGCGGATGCAGCCTGAGGCCACGTACTCGCAACCACGTGCGGTCTGGCGGACGACGCCATAACCTGTGATGCGCGAGCCGGGGTCGATACCTAGAATCAGAGTCATAGCGCCTGTCGTTGAAGTGAAGCGGTGTGCAAACAGTACAGGCCCTTTCGCAGGTCAACCCCCTGGCCAGGTCGCATGTGTCGCCACCTGTGCCACGGGTGCCCTGCGAAAGGGCCTGTACGACGCCCGGAAGCGTCAGTATGGCGCGCCGGAAAGCCCTCAGCCGAGGTTTTCCATGATCTCGTCGGAAATCTGCGCATTGGAGTAGACGTTCTGTACGTCGTCCAGGTCTTCGAGCATGTCGATCAGCTTGAGTACCTTCTCGGCGCCCTCCTGATCGAGTTCGGCGCTAGTGGTCGGCTGCATCACGATTTCGGCGTCGGCCGCCTTGAAACCGGCCTCTTCCAAGGCATTGCGCACGGCGTAGAAGCTGTTGAACGAGGTGAACACGTCAAACGAGCCGTCCTCGTGGGCCACCACGTCGTCGGCATCGGCCTCCATCGCCGCCTCCATCAAGGCATCCTCCTCCAGGCCCGGTGCAAAGCTGATCTGCCCCTTGCGCTCGAACAGGTAGGCGACCGAGCCATCGGTGCCCAGGTTGCCCCCGCACTTGGCAAAGGCATGGCGCACTGCTGCAGCTGTGCGGTTGCGGTTATCGGTCATGGCCTCGACCATGATCGCTACACCGCCCGGCCCGTAACCTTCATAGGTGAGCTCTTCGACGTTGTCGCTTTCGTTCGTGCCGGCGCCACGGGCCACTGCGCGATCGATGATATCGCGGCTCATGTTGGCGCCCAGGGCCTTGTCCAGCGCCAGGCGCAGGCGCGGGTTGGAGGCAGGGTCCGGGCCGCCTTGCTTGGCAGCGACTGTCAGCTCGCGGATCCACTTGGTGAATACCTTGCCCCTCTTGGCATCCTGGCGCTCTTTGCGGTGCTTGATGTTCGCCCACTTGGAATGACCCGCCATAACGACTCCCGATCCGTGTAACAGAAACAGGTTCCGCCCCGAAGGGCGGAACGTGGAAAGACTGCGCCAAAGCGCGTGGGCGCAACCGCCGGCTGCGCCCGGGCCGATTACTCGACCTTGGTCTGCTCGCGCAGACGGATGTGCAGCTCACGCAATGCCTTGGCATCGACCATGCCCGGCGCCTGGGTCATGACACACGCGGCGCTCTGGGTTTTCGGGAAGGCAATCACTTCACGAATCGACTGGGCGCCGGTCATCAGCATGACCAGGCGATCCAGGCCGAAGGCCAGGCCACCGTGAGGCGGTGCACCGAACTTCAGGGCATCGAGCAGGAAGCCGAACTTCTCTTCCTGTTCCGCCGCCTCGATACCCAGCAGGCGGAACACGGCCTGCTGCATTTCCTTGCGGTGGATACGGATCGAGCCGCCACCGAGTTCGGTACCGTTGAGCACCATGTCATAGGCACGGGACAGGGCCGTGGCCGGGTTGGCTTCCAGTTCCTCGGGCGTGCACTTGGGCGCGGTGAACGGGTGGTGCAGCGCGGTGAAGCTGCCGTCTTCGTTTTCTTCGAACATGGGGAAATCGACGACCCACATCGGCGCCCACTCGCAGGTGAACAGTTCGAAGTCGTGACCCAGACGAATACGCAGGGCGCCCAGCGCTTCGCTGACCACCTTGAACTTGTCGGCACCGAAGAACACGATGTCGCCGTCAACGGCGCCCACGCGGTCGAGGATGGTGTTGAGATTGGCCTCGGGGATGTTCTTGACAATCGGCGACTGCAGACCATCAACGCCCTTGGCACGCTCGTTGACCTTGATGTAGGCAAGGCCACGGGCACCGTAGATGCCGACAAACTTGGTGTATTCGTCGATCTTGCTGCGCGGCATGCTGGCGCCGCCTGGCAGGCGCAGCGCGGTGACGCGGCATTTAGGATCGTTGGCGGGGCCGGCGAATACCTTGAAGTCCACGTCCTTGAGCTGGTCGGCGACGTCAACCAGCTCCAGCGGGATGCGCAGGTCTGGCTTGTCGGAGCCATAGCGACGCATGGCTTCCTCGAAGGTCATGTGCGGGAATTCGCCGAACTCCAGGTCCAGCACTTCCTTGAACAGCTTGCGGATCATGCTCTCGGTCAGGCCCATGATCTCGGACTCGTCCAGGAAGCTGGTCTCGATGTCGATCTGGGTGAATTCCGGCTGGCGATCGGCACGCAGGTCTTCGTCGCGGAAGCACTTGGCAATCTGGTAGTAACGATCGAAACCGGCGACCATCAGCAACTGCTTGAACAGCTGTGGCGACTGCGGCAGGGCGAAGAAGCTACCGGCGTGGGTACGGCTTGGCACCAGGTAGTCGCGCGCGCCTTCAGGGGTGGCGCGGGTCAGGATCGGCGTTTCCACGTCGAGGAAGCCGTTTTCGTCGAGAAAGCGTCGAATGCTGCTGGTGATGCGCGAACGCAGGCGCAGCTTGTCGGCCATCTCAGGGCGACGCAGGTCGATGAAGCGGTAGCGCAGACGCGTTTCTTCACCAACGTCGGAGTATTCGTTCAGCGGGAACGGCGGGGTTTCGGCTTCGTTCAGCACATTGAGCTGGTAGCCGAGGATTTCGATGGCACCGGAGGCCATGTTGCTGTTCACCGCACCTTCCGGGCGACGGCGGACCTTGCCGGTGATCTGCACGACATACTCGCTGCGCACACGGTCGGCTGCGGCGAAGGTGTCGGCGCGATCCGGATCGAAAACGACCTGGGCCATGCCCTCGCGGTCACGGATGTCGAGGAAGATCACCCCGCCGTGGTCCCGGCGACGATGGACCCAGCCGCAAAGGGTGACTTCCTGGCCGTCCAGGCTCTCGTTCAGTTGGCCGCAATAATGGCTGCGCATCATGATGGTGGTTTCGCTTCTCGTGATTCGTGTATTCGATGGAGGCCTTGGCCGCCCGGAGGGCTAATACTGCAAGACCCGGTCATAGCATTCAACTCAGTCGGCCTTGTCGCCGCCTGCCAGATTCTTTTTCGCACCGGTCTTGAAGTCGGTTTCGTACCAGCCGTTACCGCTCAGGCGAAAGCCGGGTACCGACAGCAGTTTCTTCATCGCCGGCGCCTGGCAGGCCGGGCAATCGGTGAGCGGCGCGGCGCTGATTTTCTGCAGCACTTCCATACGGTGCTCGCAGGACGCACATTGATAGTCGTAAAGGGGCATGGATGTCTCTCGTCAACCATAACGCTGGCTGCCTGGGCAGCAAAAGGCGGGATTATATATGGTTAACCAGCGCTGCGCAGCCCGCCGGGCAATCAGTGCGACGTCGGTGGCTGCTGCAACCAGGCCACGCAGATCACCCGTATCAGCCCACTGAAGTTGCGCACGCCCCCCTGGCGCAGGTGCACCTCACGGTCGACGTAGGACAACACCGCACTGACCGAGCACTGGTTGGCAGCGGCAATGCGCTCGAGGATACCCCAATACACGGCTTCTAGGCGCAGACAGGTGGAAAAACCATTGAGCCGCACCGAGCGGGAAATAGGCTGGGTCTGCAACATGTCGAAATCTGCCGTGAATGGGTCGACGCATTGCTTGCCGGGCCAGCGCCCCTGACCTGCCGTCCGCTTGCCAGACTGAGCCATCTGCACACCTCCTGATGATTGAACCAAGGGGTGTATCAAGCGCCGAACGCGCCAGTGCAGAGCAGCGGCAAACCCTTCCCGCACAGAAACCGGCAGGCCGGCCCAGCCACCCTGGGCAGGCCTGCCGGCACGACCCGGCTATTTCTCGTCGAGCAACACGCGCAGCATCCAGGCGGTCTTTTCGTGGACCTGCATGCGCTGGGTGAGCAGATCGGCGGTGGGCTCATCGCTGACCTTGTCCACCGCCGGGAAGATACTGCGGGCGGTGCGCACTACCGCCTCCTGCCCTTGCACCAGTTGCCGGATCATCTCGTCGGCCGGGGGAACCCCCTCCTCTTCCTTGATCGAAGAGTGCTTGGCGTAGAACGCATAGGACCCAGGCGCCGGGAACCCCAGGGCGCGGATGCGCTCGGCAATGGCGTCCACCGCCAGCGCCAGCTCGTTGTACTGCTCCTCGAACATCAGGTGCAGGGTACGGAACGAGGGCCCGGTGACGTTCCAATGGAAGTTGTGGGTTTTCAGATACAGCACGTAGGTATCTGAAAGCAGGCGGGAAAGCCCATCGACGATGGACTTGCGATCTTCTTCACTGATGCCGATATCGATTGCCATGATGCTCCCCTTCGGAAAACGTGAAACCCAAGCGGGTGCCGACCACTTTAGCAACACTCTGAGCGCCGCGCCTCTGTCAGGTGGCCGCACGCACAGGGCGCCGGGTGCAGTTTGAGTAGCCTGCAGGTTTACGGTTAAATAGGCAGCGTGCCATTCGTGCGGACTGCAATTGCCGAATGCATAGGCTGAAGGCCACGTGTTCGCGCCAACACTTCATGCGCACCGGGCCGTCAGCTCTTCCCGTGATCAGCTTCAATCAATGTGAGCCAATCCCATGTTCAAGATCGTCCACCTGGTGACAGGCGCGGCAGCCTTGCTGCTAGCGTTCATACCCAGCCTTAAAACCGAGGCAACGCCTTTCCTGCAACAACCCGACGCGGTCTACCTGGCCCTGTTCGGCTTGCTCAACCTGATCCTGGCGCCTGTCCTGCCGCTGTACTACCGAGGTGCCAGGCAGCAGTTGCAATACCTGGCCTGCGCCCTGCTGGTGGTGGCCGTGGTGCTGCAGACCCTTACCGTGCTGGCTCGACCGGAGCTTGGCAACCTGGCGGCGCTGGTGTGCGCCGCTCTGGCCGTGGCCCTGCACCTGGGCGCAGGCTTTGCCCAGGGCACGCGCAAGGTACGCAGCAGCCAACAGCCACTGACGGAGGCCGGCAACCGAGATATGGGCACGGTCAAGTGGTTCAATACGTCCAAGGGGTTCGGGTTCATTTCCAGGGACTCAGGCGATGACATCTTCGTGCACTTTCGCGCCATCCGCGGCGAGGGCCATCGCATCCTGGTAGAGGGTCAACGCGTCGAGTTCTCGGTCATGCACCGCGACAAGGGCCTGCAGGCCGAGGATGTGGTCCCCGTCACGCGCCGCTGACAGGCGAGCAGGCTTCAACACGTTGAAACCAGGCCTGTCGCTTCGCCCACGGGTGCGACAGGCCTGACGACCACATGATCAATAGTGAGGCGGCGGCGCCTCTTCACCCTCGCTGCCATACTGACCTGCCATCTCTTCGTAACGTTTGATCAACTCGGCCATCTGCAACTGCAGCCGCTCGATCACGCGCCCTTGCTCGACCACCACATCATTGAGCGCCTGCAGGGTGTCGTCCTGGAATGCCTGGCGCGTTTCCAGCTCGATCATTCTCGGCTCAAGCGACATCGGCGGCCTCCTGGAAACCTTCGAGGTGCAGATTTCGCACGCGGGCGCGTATCGCCTGTACTTGTGCGTCGGTATAGGCCACGGCCGGGCATTTGCCCCAGACCGGTGCAGGCCAGGCCACATCACCGTGCTGGCGAACGATCACGTGCATGTGCATTTGGCTGACCACATTGCCCAACGTCGCCACGTTCATCTTGTCAGCCCCGTAGCTGCGCTTGAGCGCCTCGGCAAGCTGCGTGGTTTCCTGCCAGAGCAGGTGCTGGTCATCCAGGCTCAGGTCGAACAGTTCGCTGACCTGGGCACGGCGGGGCACCAGGATGAACCAGGGGTAGTTGGCATCTCGGCTCAGCAGCAACTGGCACAGGGCGAAATCGCCCAGCACCCATGTGTCCTGCTGCAAGCGTGGATCAAGAACGAACACGGCGTACCTCCTTCAGGCAAAGCGACCCGCACGGTGGCGGTAAAAAACGGCAGCAAGGATACCTTGCGCAATTGCGGTAACACAGCGCTACTTTTCGCACCAATAAGGTGCTTCGCCACGTCGACTGACTCCGTGGCCCACCACAATTGACACCGCATCAACATGTTGCGGTAACACATTGACTTTGATAGCAAGCTAGCCAACTGAATAGCCCGGCCGGGCAGGCTTGAGGTGCAGTCCGACCAACCCCCGTGTTTACGGCGGTTAAAAACGGATTCCTGAAAATTTTGTGAAAAATTCATCAATGCCAGCCCAAGTTGAGCACGCTTGTTGCATTGCCTTCACCCCAAGTCGGCATGCTCTCTGAAACACCTGCACACCGGGCGTCACCACCCTCGGATGCGACGCTGAATTGCCCGACAGCGACACGACCAAAAAGTTCCATCAAGAGTGCTTTACGCCGTATCGCCAACGACCTTCAGCGTGCTATACATTTTCGCCGACATAACAAGAAAGAGCTGCACCCTATAACTAGAACACCTGGATGCAGCGGTACTCTTCCTAAAAAAACCAAAGGAGCAAGTCACGATGCGCGTGATGAAGTGGAGCATGATCGCCCTGGCCGTTTCGGCGGGGTCCTCGCAGATGGCACTGGCCTCTTCGCAGGATGAGTCCAAAGGTTTCATTGAAGACAGCAAGCTGAGCGTCAAAACTCGCATGCTGTATTTCAGCCGTGATTTCCGCAACAACGAAGGCGGCCAGAGCCGCCGTGAAGAAACCGGCCTCGGCTTCGTGGGCACTTATGAGTCGGGCTTCACCCAGGGCACCGTGGGCGTGGGTATCGACGCCATTGGCATGCTCGGCCTGAAACTGGACAGCGGCAAGGGCCGTGCTGGCACCGGCCTGTTCCCGAACGGCTCGGACGGCCGTGCACAGGATGACTACTCCAAGGGTGGCGGCGCGGTTAAATTCCGTATTTCCGACACCGTGCTGAAAGTCGGCGACCAGTTCACTGCCCTGCCAGTGTTCGCCACCGACGACAGCCGCCTGCTGCCGGAAATCGCCCAGGGCGCGTTGCTGACCAGCAACGACATCAAGGGCCTGACCCTGCACGCGGGTCGCTTCACCAGCCTGACCGGTCAGGAACAGACCAACCGTGACAGCCTGCGCCTGAAAGAAGCCGACGTATTCGGCGGCACCTATGCCTTCACCGACAGCCTGTCCACCAGCCTGTACTACTCCAAGGTCGAAGACTACTGGCGCAAATACTACGCCAACGTCAACTGGGCGCTGCCGCTGTCGGACAAGCAAGGCCTGGTGTTCGACTTCAACTTCTATGACACCAAGAGCGACGGCCAAGGCCTGCAACGCGCCGAAAAAGACGGCGTGACCAAGCTCGACAACCGTGCGTTCAGCCTGTCCGGTGCGTACAACATCGGCGCCCACACCTTCACCCTGGCCTACCAGAAAGTGACCGGCGACGGCGACTATGGCTACGGCGTCGACGGTGGCGGCACCGTGTTCCTGGCCAACTCCGTGGCCCGTTCCGACTTCAACGCCGAAGGCGAGAAGTCCTGGCAGGCTCGCTACGACCTGAACTTCGCCGAGTACGGCATTCCAGGCCTGAGCTTCATGACCCGCTACGTGCGTGGCAGCGGCGCCGACACCGGCACCACCAGCAACGGCAAGGAATGGGAACGCGACATCGACATCAAGTACGTGATGCAAGAGGGCCCTGCCAAGGACCTGAGCTTCCGCGTTCGTCAAGCCACCTACCGTTCTTCCGATGGCGTCTACTACGGCTCCCCATCGCTGGACGAGCTGCGCCTGATCGTGGAGTACCCGCTGAGCATCCTGTAAGCCTGGCTTGCAACGCTTCGCACCTGAAAAGCCCGGCGACCGTGCCGGGCTTTTTCTTGGCTGACAAGCAGGACGCCCTGGGGCATCCTGTACGCCTTGGCTTCACCCCCGTACAATGCGGGGCTATTTCAACGTCTTAGGCAATCGACACGGCTAACCATGCGCACCAGTCAATATTTGCTCGCCACCCAAAAAGAAACCCCTGCCGACGCAGTGGTCATCAGCCATCAGCTCATGCTGCGTGCCGGCATGATCCGCAAACTGGCTTCGGGCCTATACACCTGGCTGCCGATGGGCCTGCGGGTAATGCGCAAGGTCGAGAACGTGGTGCGCGAGGAAATGAACGCCGCCGGCGCCCTGGAAGTGCTCATGCCCAGCATCCAGCCTGCCGAACTGTGGCAGGAGTCCGGCCGCTGGGAGCAGTACGGTCCCGAGCTGCTGAGGGTCAAGGACCGGCATCAGCGCGATTTCTGCGTGGGCCCAACCCACGAAGAGGTCATCACCGACCTGGCGCGCAACGAGCTGTCGAGCTACAAGCAGCTGCCGTTGAACATGTACCAGATCCAAACCAAATTCCGCGATGAAATCCGCCCGCGCTTCGGCCTGATGCGTGGCCGCGAGTTCATCATGAAGGACGCCTACTCCTTCCATGCCGACCAGGCTTCCCTCCAGGAAACCTATGACCGCATGCACCAGGCGTACACCAATGTGTTCACCCGCCTGGGGCTGGATTTCCGTCCGGTGCAGGCCGACACCGGTTCCATTGGTGGCAGCTACTCCCATGAATTCCACGTCCTGGCCCAGTCCGGTGAGGACGATGTGATCTTCAGCGATAGCTCCGACTATGCTGCCAACATCGAAAAGGCCGAGGCCGTGCCGCGCGAAACCGTGCGCCCTGCCCCAACCGAAGAGCTGCGCCTGGTCGATACGCCCGATGCCAAGACCATCGCCCAGCTGGTCGAAAACTTCGGTCTGCCGATCGAAAAGACCGTCAAGACCTTGATCGTACGCGGCGCCGAGGAAGGCAAGCTGGTCGCCCTGATCGTGCGCGGCGATCACGAGCTCAACGAAATCAAGGCCGCCAAGCTGGAACAGGTGGCCGACCCCCTGGTCATGGCCACCGATGCCGAACTGCGCGAGGCCATCGGTGCTGGGGCAGGCTCGCTGGGCCCGCTGAACCTGCCGCTCGAGTGCGTGATCGACCGTTCGGTCGCCCTGATGAGCGACTTCGGTATCGGTGCCAATATCGACGACAAGCACTATTTCGGCGTGAACTGGGAGCGTGACTTGCCAGTGCCGCAGGTGGCCGACCTGCGCAACGTGGTCGAAGGCGACCCGAGCCCGGATGGCCAGGGTACCCTGGTAATCAAGCGTGGCATCGAGGTAGGTCACATCTTCCAGCTGGGTACCAAGTACAGCGAAGCCCTCAAGTGCCAGGTTCTGGGCGAAAACGGCAAGCCGGTCATGCTGTCCATGGGCTGCTATGGCATCGGCGTGTCCCGCGTGGTAGCGGCTGCCATCGAGCAGAACCACGATGAGAAAGGCATCATCTGGAACGACGCCCTGGCGCCCTTCCAGATTGCCCTGGTACCCCTGCGCTATGAAACCGACGTGGTTCGCGAAGCTACCGACAAGCTGTATGCCGAGTTGACTGCGGCAGGTTACGAAGTGCTGCTCGACGACCGCGACAAGAAGACCAGCCCCGGCATCAAGTTTGCCGACATGGAGCTGATCGGCATTCCGCATCGCATCGTCGTCAGTGATCGCAGCCTGGCCGATGGCAACCTGGAATACAAACACCGTACCGAGCAGGATGCCCAGGTGTTGCCACTCGAAGAAGTGCTGACCTTCCTGCAGGCCCGCGTTCGCCGCTGATAATCAATGCACGAGTGATCATGTCCAAGCGAAGTACCTATAAGCTCAAGGGCGCCGCACTGTGCGGCGCCCTGCTCGTCAGCGGCTGCGCCAACCAGATGCCCCAGCGCAGCGACCACGAGGAGCGCGTCGAGCGCAAACTGCTCGAACACACCCTGCAGATCGACGTTGGCGAGCCGAAGGTGATGGAGCTGCCGCAACGACGTGTACGCGTGCATGAGCAGAAGCGTTTCGAGGTCACCGAGTTCGAGGTGACGCGCCATTACGACCGCTACACGCCTTACCAACCCTGGCGGGAAATCTACGAGATTCCGCTGGGCGCCGTGGCGGTTGTAGCGGGCGTGGGTGCCAACGTGGTCAACGTCTTCGCCTTGGGCAACCTGCCCCAGAGCATTACCCACGATTGGCTCAGTTATGGCGTGGACGGCCTTAATCCGTTCATGAACGTGCCTTCCAACGGCCGCGCCCAGCAGAACCTGGCAGGTATCAGCGAAGTGCAGAAAGCCAAGCGCGAAGAGGCCACGAGCATGCCGTGGAGCGAGCGCCTGGTGGAGGTCAAGGCCGGCAAGAACACCTATGAGCTGACCACCGACCGCGCGGGCATCCTGCGCCTGAACCTGCTCGACAGCCCCTTCTCGGAGCAGAACCTCAACCATGTCGGCACCTTGCACCTGCAAGTGGTCGATGAGGACAACGCCGTGCGCGGTGACGCCAGTTTGTTGATCAGCGCCACGCTGCGCAACAAGTTGCGCGAAGCTCACGAGCTGATTTTCGACGACCTCGAAGATGATGAGGTGAGCCAGTGGGTGCACCGGGTCAAGCGGCTGTCCGAGCTGGGCCTTGAAGAGGAAGCCAGTGAGTTGGAGCAGAGCCTGATCGAGCTGACGCGCAACGATCCCGAGTTGCAACAGGAGTTCTTGCAGTCCCTGACCAAGGCCACTGGCCGGCTGGTTGCCGATCCCGGGCATTGATGGCCGCCTGTGGTTGACCTGCGTTGGGCCCGTGATGGGCTCAACGCGGGGCAACTGCCTTTAATAGGCCTTACACGCTCCTGCCCCATAGAAGCCGGCCTACCGGCGATATAATCCGAAGCAGTCCCTTCGAGCGCAACTTTCGTGACCCGCAGCACTTTCCTTGCGAGCTATACCGGCGGGAAAAGCTCCAGCTGTTCATGCGCACCGCGCAAGTCCCGCAATCTCACCCCTACACCTAGCAATCGCACAGGTTTACCACCGCGCGCGAACGCCTGCGTCACCAGCTGCCGGTAACTGTCCAAGTCCCTGCCGGCGCCTGCTTGCTCAAGGGTGGTCTGGGTAAAGTCATGGAACTTGACCTTGACGAAAGGCTTTTCCGGCCGGTAGGTGCTGTCCATCCGCTCGATGCGCTCGTTCAGGCTCTGCAGCAATTCCGGCAACCGTGCCAGGCAACTGGGCAAATCCGGCAGGTCGGTGTCGTAGGTATTCTCGACGCTGACCGACTGCCGCCGGCTGTCGTTTTGAACCACGCGATCATCGATACCACGCGCCAGTCCCCACAACCGCTCGCCAAAGGTGCCGAACTCTCGCACCAACGCCAGGCGAGACCATTCGCGCAACTGCGAGCAGGTCTCGATCCCCAGGCGGGTCAGCTTGTCTGCTGTGACCTTGCCCACACCGTGCAGGCGGGTGACCGGCAGCGTCGCCACGAACGCTTCTATTTCATCAGGCCTGATCACGAACAGGCCATTGGGCTTTCGCCAGTCGCTGGCGATCTTGGCCAGAAACTTGTTGGGCGCCACTCCGGCCGAGACGGTGATATGCAGGGTACGGGCCACGCGCCGACGGATGTCCTCGGCGATGCGTGTAGCGCTGCCGGCATACCATTGGCTTTCGCTGACATCCAGGTAGGCCTCGTCCAAGGACAGCGGCTCGATCAGGTCGGTGTAGTCACGAAAGATGGCATGGATCTCTCGAGAAGCCTCACGGTAAGCCTCGAAGCGCGGCTTGACGATCAACAGGTCCGGACACAACTTGAGGGCGTGACGGGACGACATTGCAGAACGCACCCCGTAGGCACGCGCTTCATAATTGCACGTGGCGATGACCCCACGCCTTTCGGCCGACCCGCCCACTGCCATGGGGCGACCTGCAAGACGAGGGTCGTCGCGCATTTCGATGGCAGCATAAAAGCAGTCGCAGTCGACGTGAATGATCTTGCGCAGGGACATGGATGACCGTAGGCACTGTAAATTCATACAGATAATAGCGCATGGTTTCGTGTTCAAACAGCATGGCCGTGGGTTGGGCAACGCCGGTCTTCGGCTCAGGGGAACGACCCCTGCCCGCGCCTTGCAAGGCTAAAGGGTTGAACAAAAAGGGCTTTTCATACTATTTGCTTGACACTGGGCAAGAAATCCGTAGAATTCGATCTCACAGGCGCGGGATGGAGCAGCCTGGTAGCTCGTCGGGCTCATAACCCGAAGGTCGTCGGTTCAAATCCGGCTCCCGCAACCAGATTCAAGAAAAGGCCACTGTTAACGCAGTGGCCTTTTTCTTTGCGCGTGTGTAAAGCAATTCGTAAAAAACCTCGGTAAATCAATGAGTAGCACTTGACACCCCCTGCTAAAGCTGTAGAATCCGCCCCACAGACGCGGGATGGAGCAGTCTGGTAGCTCGTCGGGCTCATAACCCGAAGGTCGTCGGTTCAAATCCGGCTCCCGCAACCAAGTTCAAGAAAAGGCCACTGTTAACGCAGTGGCCTTTTTCTTTGCCTGTCATACGGCGGCAGGATTGGCACGGGTGCGCCCTGCCCTGTTCGAGTGTTGCCCGCGCGCTTCATTAAACACTTGACATCAATGCACTTCGCTGTAGAATGCGCACCTCTGACGCGGGATGGAGCAGTCTGGTAGCTCGTCGGGCTCATAACCCGAAGGTCGTCGGTTCAAATCCGGCTCCCGCAACCATATTCGTCAGAACAAACCCCGCACGTAGCGATACGCGCGGGGTTTTTCGTTTCTACCTCCCTTACTTGCAAGCGATGCCTGCATGCCTTGGCGCCCCCTCCCGATTAGCGGCTGGCGCTGCCCTTGCGTGGATGAACTATCTTTAACCCCTGCCGGGCTGTTATGCGCCCATGGCCGGAGTAATATTGGATACGTTTTCCAAAGGGACTTTCACTTGGCCGCGCCTCTTCTTCACCTCGTGCCTGACGCCCGGGGTAATTCATGACCGCTCAGAACCCTGAACCTACGGTGCCGCTGGCCACAGCGTTGCCCGGAGCCGTGCAGCGCCTGCCCTTGCTTGAACGGATAAGCCGCTATCGTCAGCCGATCGGGCTGGCGGTGACGCTGGTGCTGTTCACCATGGCCTTGATCGCCTGCCGCCACCTGCTGAGCGAGCTGGACATCTATGCCTTGCACGATGCCATGCTCGAAGTGCCGGTGCAGTCACTGCTTGGCGCGCTGCTGGCGACCGTGATCGGATTCGTGATTCTGCTGGGCTACGAGTGGTCGGCCAGCCGCTACGCTGGGGTCAAGCTACCTGCGCGAACGTTGATACTGGGCGGTTTCAGCGCCTTCGCCATCGGCAATGCCATCGGCCTGTCCATGCTGTCGGGCGGCTCGGTGCGCTACCGGCTGTATGCACGCCAAGGCGTGGGTGCGGGCGAGGTCGCGCGCATGACCGTCTTCGCGAGCCTTTCACTGGGTTGTGCACTGCCACCGCTCGCAGCATTGGCCACCCTTAGCAATCTGCCCGCCGCCTCGACTGCCCTGCGGTTGCCGCAAGGCTTGCTGGCCGGCATTGCGGTTGCCGTCCTGGCCGCCTGCGCACTGTTGGCGGTAGGCCTGTACCGCAAGCGGCTGGCCGAGCAGCCAGTGCCTGACAATCTGCTGGTGCAACTGGGTCGGCGTACGCTACGACTGCCCGGCGCCCGGCTTACTGGCCTGCAACTGCTGATCACGGCACTGGACGTCGCCGCCGCCGCTACCGTGCTCTACCTGCTGCTGCCCGAAGCACCCCCGTTCGGTGCCTTCGTACTGGTCTACCTCCTGGCGCTGGCCGCGGGCGTGCTCAGCCATGTACCGGGTGGCGTTGGTGTGTTCGAGGCCATCCTGCTGGCCGCCTTCGCCGATCAATTGGGCGCTGCGCCATTGGCGGCCGCGTTGCTGTTGTACCGCATCATCTATGTGGTGCTGCCGCTTCTGCTGGCCTGCGTCCTGCTGCTGGCCAACGAAGCCCGGCGCTTGCTGTTCGCGCGGCAGGCCATGAAGGCTGCCTCCGGGCTGGCAGCGCCTATCCTGGCCATCATGGTATTTCTGTCTGGGGTGGTGCTGCTGTTTTCCGGCGCCACGCCCGAGATCGATACCCGCCTTGAGCACATGGGCTTTCTGATCCCTCATCGGCTGATCGATGCCTCCCACTTCGGCGCCAGCCTGATCGGCGTACTGTGCCTGCTGCTGGCCCAAGGCCTGCGTCGGCGCCTGTCGGCCGCATGGCTGCTGACCACGGTGCTGTTGCTGGTGGGTGCATTGCTCTCGCTGCTCAAGGGGTTCGATTGGGAGGAAGCCTGCCTGCTGACCTTCACGGCCGCGCTCCTGGCCTTGTTCCGCCGCTCGTTCTACCGGCCCAGCCGTTTGATGGAGCTGCCGTTCTCGCCAGTGTACCTGGTGGCCAGCGCCTGCGCGGTGGGCGCCTCGGTGTGGCTGCTGTTGTTCGCCTACCAGGATGTTCCCTACAGCCATCAGCTGTGGTGGCAGTTCACCCTGGACGCCGATGCCCCCCGTGGGCTGCGTGCGGCGATGGGCAGTGCCTTGCTGCTAGCAGCGCTGGCGCTGACCTGGCTGCTACGCACCGCACCGCCGGTGATCCACCTGCCCGATGAAGCCGAATTGCAACGTGCCCATCGCATTCTGCAGGCATCCGACCAGCCCGATGGCGGCCTGGCCCTGACCGGCGACAAGGCGCTGCTGTTCCATCCCCGGGACAACGCGTTCCTGATGTATGCCCGCCGTGGTCGCAGCCTGGTAGCGCTCTACGATCCGATCGGGCCGGCCCAGGAGCGTGCCGAAATGATCTGGCAGTTCCGCGACCTGTGCGACCTGCACCACGCCCGACCGGTGTTTTACCAGGTGCGTGCGGAGAACCTGCCGTTCTACATGGATATCGGCCTGACCGCGTTGAAGCTTGGTGAAGAAGCCCGTGTCGACCTGCGCCGCTTCGACCTCGACGCCAAGGGCAAGGAGATGAAGGACCTGCGCTACACGTGGAATCGAGGCGGCCGTGACGGGCTGAGCCTGGAAATCCATGAGCCAGGCCATGCGCCGCTGGCTGAGCTCAAGGAAATTTCCGATGCATGGCTAAGTGGCAAGAACGTTCGCGAAAAGGGTTTTTCGCTGGGCCGTTTCAGCCCGGATTATCTGCAACATTTCCGTATCGCCCTGATCCGCTTCCAGGGCCAACCTGTGGCCTTTGCCAACCTGCTCGAGACCCACAGCAACGAGTTGGCCAGCCTCGACCTGATGCGCGCACACCCGCAGGCGCCCAAGCTGACCATGGAGTTCATGATGATCGGCTTGATCCTGCATTACAAAAGCCATGACTACGGCCGCTTCAGCCTGGGCATGGTACCGCTTTCGGGGCTACAACCACGGCGCGGTGCGCCCCTGACCCAGCGCCTGGGCTCGATGGTGTTCCGCCGTGGCGAGCAGCTCTACAACTTCCAAGGGCTGCGCCGGTTCAAGGACAAGTTCCAGCCCGACTGGGAACCTCGCTACATGGCCGTGCCTGCCGGGCTCGACCCGCTGGTGGCGCTGGCCGACACTGCCGCCCTGATTGCCGGCGGCTTGACTGGATTGGTGAAACGCTGATGACCCGACGCTTTTGGCTTTACCTGTTGCTGACCCTGCTGTTGGCCGCCCTGGCCGGCGCCACGGCGTTCTGGTTCTGGACGCGCCCGGCGCCTGATGCACAGCTTGAGCAACTTCAAATCAACGATGCCAGCATCACCCGCGTCACCCCAGGCGTGCATCCCACTGCCTGGGTGGCGATCGGCGTGCCGCAGGACCAGGCCCTGACCCACAAGCAACTGCTGGACCTTGCCCAGGCGGCCGAAGCGCAGTTGGTGCAAGTGGTGCTGCCTGCCGGTGATTGCACCAAGCAGCAGCAAGCCATGGACACGGCCCTGGCGCAGTTGCCGAGCAAACCGACCCTGGTCGCCGGCATTGGCCCGGGTGCCACCCAAGCCTGGCGCTGGCTGGCCAGCCAGAACGACGACAAGGCCAGGGCCATTTCCGTGGGCTTTACGGTCGAGCAGCCAGGGTGCCAGGCCCCCTTGCCCAAGACCGCGCCCCACGGCCACTGGAGCGTGGCGTGGAACGATAACCCGGACGATGCCAGTGCGGCCTTCGTGCGCGACCAGAGCAATGCCGAAACCAGCATCAGCGACTATGACATCCACCTGCCGCAGGTGCTCAAGGCACAGCTGACCCAGGCCTTGGTGGGCCAGGATGGCAACGCATTGGCGATCCCCGTGGTCGAGGTACCTGCCGGTCAAACCACCGATACCGTTACGTTGTTCTTGTCCGGCGATGGTGGCTGGCGCGACCTGGACCGCGACGTGGCCGGCGAGATGGCCAAGCTGGGCTATCCGGTGGTGGGCATCGATACCCTTCGCTACTACTGGCAGCACAAGACACCGGAGCAAAGCGCTGCCGACCTGTCCGAACTGATGCATCACTACCGGCAGAAGTGGGGGACCAAGCGTTTCGTGCTGACGGGGTACTCGTTCGGTGCAGACGTACTGCCTGCCATCTACAACCGCCTGCCGGCGGAAGACCAGCAACGGGTGGACGCTGTCATGTTGCTGGCCTTTGCCCGCAGCGGCAGCTTCGAGATCGAAGTCGAAGGCTGGCTAGGCAAGGAAGGTCAAGAGGCACCCACCGGGCCTGAGATGGCCAAGCTGCCGGCTGCGAAAGTGGTGTGTGTGTACGGGGTAGAGGAAAGCGACGAAAGCGGTTGCACGGACAAGACCGCCGTGGGCGAACGCCTGAAACTGCCGGGCGGGCACCACTTCGATGAAAACTACCCGGCCCTGGCCAAGCGCCTGATCGATGAGATCGAGACGCGTCAGGGCAAGTCGAGTGTGGCTGAGCAGAACTGAGGGCTATTGGACGCACAGTTTGCAAGGGCCAGGTCGAGCGCTCGGCACTGATAGCGCGGATCGGGGGTTACCCAGCGCCCTGCATGACCTCATGCCGCGATAAGCTGCGCAGCAGCCCCAAGATTTCAGCTTCGCAGCGCATATTGCCGGGGCCGCGCTGCGGCCCATCGCGGCACTAGGGCCGCTCCTACAAAGCCCTGTGAAGCTCCTGACTCAGGCGTTATGCGGTCAGTGTAGGGGCGGCCTCGCCGGGGCGCCGGACCGGCCGCAATGAGCTGCGCAGCAGCCCCAGTATCCTCGCGTCGCCGCAAACATCACCAGGCCCTAGGGGAATCCCCTCAGCCGCTCCCCTACCCTGTTTCAGATCTCAACCTGAGTCCCCAACTCGATCACCCGGTTGAGCGGCAGGTTGAAGAACCTCAAATTGCCGTTGGCATTCTTCAGCAAAAACGCGAACAGGTTGCCTCGCCAGCGCGACATGCCTTCAAGCCTGGACGCGATCACGGTTTCGCGGCTGAGGAAGTAGGTGGTGCGCATGGGCGTGAAGTCCAGCTCGTCCAGGTGGCAGAGTTTCAGCGCCGCCGGCACGTCCGGCTCATCCATGAAGCCGAAATGCAGCACCACCCTGAAGAAGCCATCGCCATAGGCCTCGACCTCGAATCGCTCCTGCTCAGGCACGCGGGGTCGATCTTCGCTGAGCACCGTCAGCAACACGACCTGGCTATGCAGCACCTGGTTGTGCAGCATGTTGTGCAGCAATGCATGGGGCACGGCATCCGAGCGCGCGGTGAGAAACACTGCCGTGCCCTCCACCCGATGCGGCGGCTGGATGCGGATACTGCTGATGAACAGCGGCAGTGGCAGCGCCCCTTCGTCTATACGCTCGACGAGAATTTGCTTGCCACGTTTCCAGGTGCTCATCAGCAGGAACAGCACACCGCCCGCCAGCACAGGGAAGGCCCCACCCTGGACGATCTTCGGAACGTTGGCGGCAAAGAACAGCCCATCGACGAACAAGAAGCCGAGCAGGAGCGGCACGGCCAGGACCGGTGGCCACTTCCACAGCAACAACATCACCGCCGCCACCAGAATGGTCGTCATCAGCATGGTCCCGGTGACGGCCACGCCATAGGCTGCCGCCAGGGCGCCAGAGGACTCGAAGCCGATCACCAGCAGCACCACGCCCACCATCAACGTCCAGTTGACCGCCGCCACGTAGATTTGCCCTTGCTCGTCACTGGAGGTGTGCTGGATGTGCATGCGCGGGATGTACCCCAGCTGGATGGCCTGTCGGGTGAGCGAGAAGGCGCCGGAGATCACCGCCTGCGACGCAATGACAGTGGCCAGCGTGGCAAGGCCGACCAGCGGCAGCAAGGCCCAGCTAGGGGCCAACAGGTAGAACGGGTTGCGCGCGGCCTCGGGGTTTTGCAGCAGCATGGCGCCCTGGCCAAAGTAGTTGAGCACCAGTGCCGGCAGCACCAGGGCGAACCAGGCCCGTGCGATCGGCTTGCGGCCAAAATGCCCCATGTCGGCGTATAGGGCTTCGGCACCGGTCAGCGCCAGCACCACCGCGCCAAGGATGGCCACGCCCATGCCGGGGTGGACGATGAAGAAATTGACTGCCCAACCGGGGTTGAAGGCGCGCAGCACTTCAGGCGTCTGTGCGATACCATGAACCCCCAGCGCGGCCAGCACCACGAACCAGATGACCATGACCGGGCCGAACAGCTTGCCGATCTTTTCGGTGCCGTGGCGCTGCACCAGAAACAGCGCCACCAGCACCACCAGCGACACCGGCACCACCCAATGATCGATGCCATCGAAGGCCAGGCCCAGGCCCTCGACGGCCGAGAGCACCGAAACGGCCGGGGTGATCATGCTGTCGCCATAGAACAGCGAGGCACCGATCAAGCCGCAGATCACCATGAGGGTCCGCAGGCGCGGATGCGCCGCCGTGGCGCGCCGCGCCAGCGCGGTCAGGGCCATGGTGCCGCCCTCCCCCTGGTTGTCGGCACGCAGGATGAACACCACGTACTTGAACGACACCACCCACAGCAGCGACCAGAGGATCAACGACAGGATCCCCAGCACACCGTCGTGATTGACCTGCACCCCGTAACCGCCCGTGAACACTTCTTTCAAGGTATACAGCGGACTAGTGCCGATATCGCCATAAACCACCCCGACCGCCGCCACCAGCAGGCCCAGCGATCGGGTCGCCCCCTGCTTCGCTGCGTGCCCGCCCTCGGCGTGACTGCTTGCCTGAACCATCGACCACTCCCGCAAAAGGCCCTCACGGCCACTGTTGTCAGCGTGCATGCCAGGTCGCCCATCCGGGCCTGGCGTAACGGCGCGAAGCATAGCGCAGCGTTCGTCGTATTTGTGCTGGTCAATCGACCCATCGCTCGCTAGAATTGCGCACTTTTTGATCAGAGGCGCCAAAAGCGCCCGTCAAGATCGCCCCCGATCACCGCTGGGCGACCTGTATTCAATGCCGAGGTTAGTCATGTCCACCACGCCCGCCACCCCCAAGGTCGGTTTCGTCAGCCTGGGTTGCCCCAAAGCCCTGGTCGATTCCGAGCGCATCCTGACCCAGTTGCGCATGGAAGGCTATGAAGTCGTGCCAACGTACGAGGATGCCGACGTGGTGGTGGTCAACACCTGCGGTTTCATCGACAGCGCCAAGGCCGAATCGCTCGAAGTGATCGGTGAAGCCATCAAGGAAAACGGCAAGGTGATCGTCACCGGCTGCATGGGTGTCGAGGAAGGCAGCATTCGCGATGTGCACCCAAGCGTGCTTTCGGTAACCGGTCCGCAGCAGTACGAGCAGGTGGTCAACGCCGTGCACGAAGTGGTGCCGCCGCGTCAGGACCACAACCCGCTGATCGACCTGGTGCCGCCGCAAGGGGTCAAGCTTACGCCGCGCCACTATGCCTACCTGAAGATTTCCGAAGGCTGCAACCACAGCTGCAGCTTCTGCATCATCCCGTCGATGCGTGGCAAGCTGGTCAGCCGCCCGGTGGGCGAGGTGCTGAGCGAGGCCGAGCGCCTGGTCAAGGCCGGGGTCAAGGAAATCCTGGTGATCTCCCAGGACACCAGCGCCTATGGCGTAGACGTCAAGTACAAGACCGACTTCTGGAACGGCCGCCCGGTCAAGACCCGCATGCTCGAGTTGTGCGAGGCCCTGAGCAGCCTGGGTGCGTGGGTGCGCCTGCACTATGTGTATCCGTACCCCAATGTCGACGACGTGATCCCGTTGATGGCTGCCGGCAAGATCCTGCCGTACCTGGACATTCCGTTCCAGCACGCCAGCCCCAAGGTGCTCAAGTCGATGAAGCGTCCGGCCTTCGAAGACCGGACCCTGGCCCGCATCAAGCAGTGGCGCGAGCAGTGCCCGGAGCTGGTCATTCGTTCGACCTTCATCGTCGGCTTCCCAGGGGAAACCGAGGAAGACTTCCAGTACCTGCTGGACTGGCTGACCGAAGCCCAGCTCGACCGCGTGGGCTGCTTCCAGTATTCGCCCGTCGAAGGTGCCCCGGCCAACGACCTGGGCCTGGTCGACGTCCCCGACGAGATCAAACAGGATCGCTGGGACCGCTTCATGGCCCACCAGCAGGCCATCAGCGCCGCTCGCCTGCAGATGCGCATCGGCAAGGAAATCGACGTACTCATCGATGAGGTCGAAGAGCAAGGCTCGGTGGGCCGCAGCTTCTTCGACGCGCCAGAAATCGACGGCAGTGTCTTCATCGATGGCAACCATGGCTTCAAGCCTGGCGACAAGGTGCGTTGCCGCGTGGTAGACGCCGACGAATACGACATGTGGGCAGAGCCCATCTGACAGGGCGCCACGCTGGCCTCCTGTCGCAGTAGCGCGGCCCGCCCCGGGTCGCGCCCTCCCCCAGCATCTATCCTTGGTTTGACGGCCACTGGAGCCAGGACCCGATGCGCACCTTCTCGACCCTGGAAACGCCACATCTCAGCGACTACCCCAAGCTGGTCAGCGTGTGGGAAGACGCGGTACGTGCAACGCACGCTTTCCTGCCCGAATACTACATCGTGCTGCTGCGCGACAAGGTGCTGCGGCGCTACCTGGACGCGGTGATGCTGGTCTGTGCCCGTGGGCCTGATCGCAGCATCCAGGGTTTTGTCGGCGTGGCGGGCGGGCGAATCGACATGTTGTTCGTGGACCCGCAATGGCATGGCCGGGGTATCGGCAAACAGCTGCTGCAGCATGCTGTGCAGGCGTTGGACGCCCTGACCCTCGACGTCAACGAGCAGAACACCCAGGCGCTGGGCTTTTATCTGCACCAGGGCTTCGAAATCGTGGGCCGTTCGCCCAAGGACGGCCTGGGCCAGCCGTATCCATTGCTGCACATGCGCCGACGCGGCACGGCCTGATTCTCACAGATTCCCGCCCCTCGTCCGGCGGGAAGGGTACAATGCAGCCTTTCATTGCCTTTGCGAATCGTCGTCATGTCCGAACCCGTCCGTCTGTCCAAACGCCTTGTCGAGCAGCTTGGCTGCTCCCGCCGCGAGGCTGAGTTGTATATCGAAGGAGGCTGGGTGACGGTCGACGGCGTGGTGGTCGAGCAGCCGCAGTTCAAGATTGAGCAGCAGCACGTGGAGCTGCTGCCCGACGCGCGCGCCGAGAGCCTGGAGCCGGTCACGCTGCTGTTGCACCAAGCCGCGGGCATGGACAATGAAACCGCCCGGCTTGGCATGAACATGACCAGCCTCAGCGAAGCCCATCGCGAAGGCGTGCGCCCCTTGCACGGGCATTTCACCCGCCAGGCTTGTGTAGCACCACTGGAACCGGGTGCCAGCGGCTTGCAGGTATTTACCCAGGACTGGCGGGTAACCCGCAAGATCAACGCCGACCTGCGCAAGCTCGAACAGGAATTCGTCGTCCAGGTGCGCGGTGAAGCCAGTGCACAGATGCTCGAGCGTCTGGCACGCGGTGTGACGCGCAATGACCGCGAGTTGCCCAAGGCCAAGGCCAGTTGGCAGAACGAAACCCATTTGCGCCTGGTGCTGAAGAACCCGCAACCTGGCCAGATTTCCGAACTGTGCGCCTATCTGCGCCTGGAGTTGCTGGGCATGCGCCGCATACGCCTGGGTGGGGTTTCGATGGGCAAGCTGGCGCTGGGCCAATGGCGCTACCTGATGGGCACCGAACGTTTCTAAGTGAGATGCCGTGCGATGACGTGCGGCACAAGAACAGGATTTTGCAGCAATGAACCACAATGACGTCCTGCGCAGCCTGCGCTACATGTTGAAAGTCAATGACGCCAAGATGGCCGAGATCATCGGTTTGACCGGCCTGGACGTGAACCCTGTCGTGCTGGCGACCTATGTGAAGAAAGAAGAAGAGCATGGCTTTGTGCGCTGCCCGGACCGGGTCATGGCGCACTTTCTCGACGGCCTGGTCATCTACCGTCGCGGCAAGGACGAAAGCCGTCCGGCACAACCTGTCGAGCTGCCGGTTACCAACAACCAGATCCTGAAGAAGCTGCGCGTGGCCTTCGAACTGAAGGAAGACGACCTGCACGCGATCTTGAAATCGGTCGATTTCCCCGTCAGCAAACCTGAGCTCAGCGCACTGTTTCGCAAGGCCGGCCATGACAACTATCGCCCGTGCGGCGACCAGTTGCTGCGCAACTTCCTCAAGGGCCTGACCCAGCGCGTGCACGGCTGAATGGTCATGCAGCATACGGTGGCGCCGGTAGGCATCGTGCGCTCCTGCTTCATGGAGAAGTTCGCCATTCCGCGCCAGCCGCAGCTGGCACCGGCCGCACGCGGTGTGCTGGAACTGCTGCCACCCTTCGACCAACCCGAGGCGGTCGAAGGGCTGGAACAGGTCAGCCACGTCTGGCTGCTGTTTCTGTTCCACCAGGCCCTGGAAGAAAAACCCAGGCTCAAGGTGCGCCCACCGCGCCTGGGGGGCAACAAGAGCATGGGCGTGTTCGCCACCCGCGCTACCCACCGGCCCAACGGCATCGGCCAGTCGGTGGTGCGGCTGGAGGGTGTTGAACCTGGCCGCTTGCTGCTGTCAGGCATCGACCTGCTCGACGGCACGCCGGTGCTGGACATCAAGCCTTACGTACCCTATGCCGACAGTGTCGAGGGTGCCCATAACCACATGGCCAGCGGTGCGCCAGTCGCCATTACCGTGCAGTGGGCCGACAGCGCCCTGCCCCAGGCCCGCGAGCATGCGTTGCGGCTGGGCGAGCCCCTGGTGGCCCTGATCGAGCAATGCCTGGCGCAGGACCCACGGCCGGCCTATCAGGTGCCTGTGGCCGAGCGGGTGTATGGGGTGAAGTTCTGGGATGTGCAGGTCAGGTGGCACTACCCGCAGACGGATGTGATCTGCGTGCTTGAGGTGGTGCTGGCCTAAAGGTGCAATAGGGCCACACCTGGGGATTGTGCTGCCGCCATCGGCCGCAGGCACGAACAGTCACCCACGAAAAAGGCGACCCATCGGGTCGCCTTTTTTCGTGCCGTTACGGTGCGATCAACGCGCAGGACCTTCGGCAACGCCCAGGTCATCGGTCGGACGGGTGTCGATCAGCGGACCGCCACCAGAAGCCAACTCCGACGCCAGCTTGTCGTTGTCCATCTCATTGACCCACTTGGCCACGACCACGGTGGCAACGGCGTTGCCCACCAGGTTGGTCAAGGCACGCGCCTCGGACATGAAGCGGTCGATACCCAGGATCAGGGCCAGGCCGGCAACCGGCAAGTGGCCCACGGCCGACAGCGTGGCCGCCAGCACGATGAAGCCCGAACCGGTAACACCCGCGGCGCCTTTGGAGGCGACCAGCAGCACCAGCAGCAGGGTGATCTGGTGGGTGATGTCCATCGGGGTGTCGGTGGCCTGGGCAATGAACACCGCAGCCATGGTCAGGTAGATCGAGGTGCCGTCCAGGTTGAACGAATAGCCGGTCGGGATGACCAGGCCTACCACGGACTTCTTGGCACCCAGGCGCTCCATCTTGGCCAGCATGCGCGGCAGCGCGGACTCGGACGAGGACGTGCCCAGCACGATCAGCAGTTCTTCACGGATGTAGCGGATCAGCTTGAGTACGCTGAAACCGTGGGCGCGGCAGATGCCACCGAGCACCACCAGCACGAACAGCAGACAGGTGATGTAGAAGCACGCCATCAGGTAGCCGAGCTGCACCAGCGAGCCCACGCCGTACTGGCCGATGGTGAAGGCCATGGCGCCGAAGGCACCGATCGGGGCCAGCTTCATGATCATGTTGATGATGTTGAACATGACATGGGCGAAGCGATCGATCATGTCCAGGAACGGCTTGCCGTAGCTGCCCAGGCGGTGCAGGGCGAAGCCGAACAGCACCGAGAACATCAGTACTTGCAGGATGTCGCCGTTGGCGAAGGCACCGACCACGGTGTTGGGAATGACGTTGAGCAGGAAGCCTACGGTGGTCTGCTGCGCGCCGGCGGCAGCATAGGCGGCCACGCTGCTGGCATTGAGGGTGCTGACGTCGATATGCATGCCAGCGCCGGGCTTGACCACGTTGACGACCACAAGGCCGATGATCAGCGCGATGGTGGAGACGATTTCGAAATACAGCAACGCATAGCCGCCCGTCTTGCCGACGGATTTCATGCTCTGCATGCCGGCGATACCGCTGACCACGGTGCAGAAGATGATCGGGGCGATGACCATCTTGATCAGTTTGACGAAGCCATCACCCAAGGGTTTGAGGGCAACACCCGTTTCCGGGTAGTAATGGCCGAGCAGAATACCGATGGTGATGGCAACCAACACCTGGACATACAGGGATTTGTAAAGCGGCTGACGTGTCGTCATGGCTGTTTTTCCTCAAGTGTGCCGCGCCATCCTGTTCCAGGGGTGCAGCACCTGAATCGCTAACCCTCCTGCACTTGGAGGGATTTGTCGTTGTGGTAGAGCTGCCTGTTGAGGCCTCTGCCAATAGCAATAGCAAGGGTGATGCCAAAATGCCCAAACCGGGTGCAGGCTGGGCTATTGCTGGCTTTCCATGCCCAACGACGGGGCGAAACCTGAGCAAGGGTGGCGGGTTTCCGCCCGCTGGCGGAATTGGAGCGGCTCAGATGGCGGAAAACCGCCTGGGCTCATTCCAGATTGAAGGTGATACGGAAGGCGGCCCCGCCAAGCGCCGAGTCATCGAGGCTTAGTTCGGCATCGTAGCTGTCGATGATGTCCTTCACCACAGCCAGGCCAATGCCTTGCCCCGGGTGCTGGCTGTCCAGCCGCTCGCCGCGCTCCAGAATGCGCTGGCGCTGATCGGCGGGCACGCCTGGGCCGTCATCTTCGATACAGAGGGTCAGCCGTCCGGCTTCTCTGAACAGGCTTACCCTGATCTGGCCCAGGCTCAGGCGGTAGGCGTTTTCCAGAAGGTTACCCAGCAGCTCGAGCAATGCGCCCTGCTCCATGGGCACGCGCGCCTGGTCCGGCACCTGCAAGGTCACGTCCACGTGCTTGTCGCGGTAGACCTTGGCCAGCGTGCTGCACAGGCTGTCGAGCAAGGGGCGTAGCACCACGCTATGACGCACCAGGCCGCTCTTGCGCAGGCTGGCGCGTTGCAGTTGATAGTCGATCTGCTGGCTCATGCGTTCGATCTGGCTCTGCAGGACCCTGGCCTGCTCGCGTTCGCCGTTGTGCTGCTGCAGGCTTTCGCCCACCCCTTGCAATACGGCCAAGGGCGTCTTCAGGCTGTGCGCCAGGTCGTCCAGCGAGTCCCGGTAGCGCTGGCGCTGCTCGCGCTCGCTTTGCAGCAGGCGGTTCAGCGAACCGGTCAGGCGCAGCAGTTCACGCGGGTGCTGGGTACTGAGCCCGTCCCGCGCGCCGGATTCCAGATCGTCGAGCTCGCGGCTGAGCCGGCGCAGCGAACGCAACCCCCAGGTCAACCCTGCCCAGAGCAGCGCCAGCAGTGCCAGCAAGGCAGCGCCGAAGCCCAGGTAGAGTTTTTCACGCAGGCCGTCGAGGGTGCGCTGGTAGTCGCGCACTGGCTGCAGGGCCACGATGCTGAAGGCAGCACTCTTGCCGCCCAGCAGCTTTATCTCGACGTCATAGACGAAGAATTCCTCGCCGTTGGCCTGGTGGATGCGGGCGAACTCGTTTCCGCGGCCATCGTAGCGAGGCTGGTAGTTGATGTTCTGCGCTGCCGTGGCCCGGGACTGCCAGACCAGGTGGCCACTGCGGTCGAAGATGTACCCCAGCAGGCCGGTATAGGGCAGGTTGAAGCGCTCGTCAGGCAACAGTGCCGGCATCTGCAACTGCCCGTTTTCGATACGCGCCGCCGAGATCAGCGTGGTCACGTCCGAGGCCAGGCGTTGTTCGATCGATTCCTGCAAGGCAAGGCTGAAGGCTTTCTGCAAGGCTGGCAGCAGCGCCAGCATGAACAGCACCGCCAACACGGCAGCGGCCAGCATCAGGCGCACGCGCAGGGATCGAATCATCGGCAGCGCTCGGTGAACAGGTAGCCAAGCCCGCGCACGGTATCGATGGGCTTGAAGCCGCATTCGCCTTCGAGCTTGCGCCGCAAGCGCCCGATGAGCACTTCGATGACGTTCGGATCACGCTCTTCATCGCCAGGGTAGAGCTGCTCCATCAGGCGATCTTTGGCCACCACCTGTTGGTGATGACGCATCAGGTACTCAAGGATGCGGTATTCATAGGCGGTCAGGCCCAGTGGCTGCTCGTCGAGCGTGGCCTGCTTGCGATTGAGGTCCAGGACCAACGGGCCGGCGGCGATGGTTGACTGGGTAAAGCCGCTGGAGCGGCGCAGCAGCGCATTGAGGCGCGCCTCCAGTTCTTCGAACTGGAACGGCTTGACCAGGTAGTCGTCGGCGCCAGCGGCCAGCCCTTCGACCTTGTCCTGCCAGTTGCCGCGGGCAGTGAGGATGAGGATGGGGAAGGTCTTGGCCTGGTTGCGCAGGCGCGTGATCAGCTCCAGACCACTGATGCCCGGCAGCCCCAGGTCGACCACCGCCAGGTCGAAGTGGTACTGCTCGGCCTGGTACAACGCCTCCTCGGCATTGGCGACCGCCTCGACCACGTGGCCACTTTCCCCCAGGCGGGTATAGAGGTGATGGCGAAGCAAGGCTTCGTCCTCGACCACCAGCAGTTTCATGTGCAGCTCCTTGATGGATGTGCCTGTACGGTGCCCAATGCTGACAAGCCAGCCCCACCGCGTGCGCCTACCGGCCCGATGGCCCAGCATGGCACTGGTTGGAGCTGGCTTGCCAGACCCGGGTCGCTACAGGATAACGCGACGGGCAAGTCAGAACTTGTAGGAAGCCGCCAGATAGGTCTGCGCGCTGCTGCTCAGGCGCAATGTACCGGCCTTCGGCGCGCCGTGGGGGCTGACTTCGGTGGCGGCGTTGGTGCGCAGGTAACGGTAGCCCAGTTCGACCGAGGCCTTGTCGGTGATGTTTTGGATGACGCCTGCCTGCAGGCCGTAGGCGTAACCGTAGTCGGTGTCGCGGCTCAGGCCTGGCGATTCCTGGGACAGCTTGGTCATGCCCAGGGTACCGCCGCCGAACAGCTTGGTGGTATCGCCTACGGGCAGGAACAGGTCATAGCTGCCCAGCAGGTTTTCCTGGCGAAGTTTCAAGCCGCTGTGGTCACCGGAGACGTTGTCGTAGGTCATGTAGTAGCGACCTTGGTCATTGATACGGCCCAAACGCACGCCCCAGGTACCGTCCTTGGCGATCACGCCGTCGGTGTTGAGGTGGTCGGTGTTGCGTTGCAGCAGGCCTGACTTGCGAACCTTGTCGCTGGTCTGGCCGTAGGTGAGGCTGGCGAAGTTTTCGTCGGCCGCCTGGGCGCTGGTCATGCCAGCGGCGCAGACGGCTACGGCGGCAAGCAGGGTGTTGAATGTTTTCATGGTGAGGTTACTCCAGTCGAGTGCGCTGTTGAGGTGTGGAAGCTAGAGTAAGCAGGGCACACTGAACCTCGACTGAACCCCTGCTGAACATTGACTGAACGAACCGATCGCAATCCAGGAGTAGTCACCATGCGCGCCTTGCTGGCCTTGACCTTGATGTGTACCGCCGCCTTCGCCCAGGCGGCGGTACAGACCCGCGAGATTCCCTATCAGGATGCCGACGGCAACCGGCTGGTGGGCTATTACGCCTATGACGACGCCGTCACCGGCAAGCGGCCTGGCATCGTTGTGGTGCATGAGTGGTGGGGGCTCAATGACTACGCCAAACGGCGCGCCCGGGACTTGGCAGCGCTGGGCTATAACGCCCTGGCCATCGACATGTACGGTGACGGCAAGCACACCGAGCACCCTCAGGACGCACAGGCGTTCATGGCGGCAGCACTCAAGGACCCCAAGGCTGCTGCCAGGCGTTTCGACGCCGGGCTGGCGTTGCTCAAGCTGCAGCCCAACACCAACAAGCATGACCTGGGCGCTGTGGGGTACTGCTTTGGCGGCAAGGTGGTACTCGATGCCGCCAGGCGCGGCGAGAAGCTTGACGGAGTGGTGAGTTTCCATGGCGCCCTGGCTACCACTACACCAGCAAAGCCCGGGGTGGTGAGGGCGGCGATTCTGGTGGAGCACGGCTCCGCGGATAGCATGGTGACGGCCGAACAAGTGCAGGCCTTCAAGGCGGAGATGGACGCGGCGAAGGTGAATTACCGCTTCGTCAGCCTCGACGGGGCCAAGCACGGGTTCACCAACCCTGATGCCGACCGGCTGAGCCATGGGGATCACGGCGGCCCGGACATCGGTTATGACAAGGCAGCCGACGACCGCTCCTGGGCAGACATGCAGGCGTTCTTCAAGCAAGTGTTCAATGAGTGATCACACGGGGCAGCCATGCTGGGGCGCCAGCGCTCACCGTGATAGGTAGGCAACACTGGGCGCGTTTTCATGCTTGCGTTGAAAACTGCGCCCATGTGCCGGGCAGCATCGCCCTGCACCTCCCGCAACTCCTGCTCAGCTGGCACAATACCGCGCATGACTACCCTTCCTGCCTGCTGTACCTCGCTTCGGCAACACTGGCCCTTGCCCCGCCCCCTGCCTGGCGCGGTGCTGGTCAGTTGCGCCTTCGACCCCACACGCATGACCCCGGACGATTTCGCGCGTGCTGGCATCGTACCCAGTGCGGGCCTGCTACGTTCAGTCGCCAAGCGCCAGGCTGAATATGTCGCCGGACGGGTATGCGCGCGTGCTGCATTGCAGCAGTTGGATGGCCGGGACTACGTGCCCACCACCCACGAAGACCGCTCCCCCATCTGGCCTGCCGGTATTCGGGGCTCGATTACCCACGGTAAAGGCTGGGCGGCGGCGGTGGTTGCCGCCCAAAGCAGCTGTCGCGGGCTGGGGCTGGATCAGGAAGCGCTGCTCGATGACGAGCGCGCCGAGCGGCTGATGGGCGAGATTCTGACGCCGATGGAGCTGGAGCGCCTGGACCACCGGCAGTTGGGCCTGGCCGTGACCCTGACCTTCTCGTTGAAGGAAAGCCTGTTCAAGACGCTCTACCCCCTCACTGGCCAGCGTTTTTACTTCGAACATGCCGAGCTGCTCGAATGGTCCGCTGAAGGGCTGGCCACGCTGCGCCTGCTCACCGACCTGTCCGCCCAATGGCGCAAGGGCGACCAATTGCAGGGGCAATTCTGCCTGCAGGACGGCCATTTGCTGAGCCTGGTCAGCGCCTGAGGCCTACATCGGCGCCTGTTGCCGCGGCCAGGCGAGGCTGAAACAGGCGCCTCCCAGGGCCTTGCCATGACCTACCGTGGCACGGCCTGCATGCCAATAGATGATACGGCGCACGATCGACAAACCCAGGCCATGGCCACCGGAGGCCCGGGTACGGCTGTCGTCCAGGCGCATGAACGGCGTGAAGATGCGGTCCCACACCCCTTCCGGGATGCCTGGGCCGTCATCTTCCACATCGATACGGCACACCTGCGGGCCTAGCTGGTAGCGCACGCGCACCTCGTGCTCGGCATGGCGCAGGGCATTGCTCACCAGGTTCTGCACGGCGCGGTGCAGGTAGCGGGGTTCTGCCTCGACCCAGGCGGTCTCGCCTTCGACGCCCTGGCAATCGCCTCGCAGCAGGCGTATCTCACGGCGCAGTGGAGCCAATTCGGCAATGACCTGATCGAGTAAGGCATCCAGGTCGATACGCTGGAACGTCAGCGCCGGGGCGCCCTGCTCGAGGCGCGCGTAGGTGAGCATTTCGTCGACCAGCTTGTCCAGGTCCTGAATGTCGCCGTCCATGCCGGCAAGGTGCTTGGCGCGGGCCTGCTCGGTGGCGGCGCTTTCGACCATTTCCAAGCCGAAGCGCAAGCGGGCCACGGGGGTGCGCAGCTCGTGCGACACGGCACGCACCAGCTCGCGCTGCATGGACAGCGAGCGCTGCAAGTGCTCGGCCATGCCATTGAATGCTGCGGCCAGGCGCCCGACCGAGTCGGCATCGCCTGCGGGTACGCGTGTGTCCAGGCTGCCCTGGGCGATGCCCGCCGCGGCCAGCGCCAGGCCAGACACGCGCCGCTCCAGTTGGCGCACCAGCAGGTAGACCACCAGGCCAATCAGGCTCAGCCCAACCAGGGTGATCAATACCAGCAACTGGGGTGGGTAAGGGTTGAGCTGGTGCAAGGGCCCGATCTCCAGCACCCACGGCGAGCCGGAGAGCCCGGCGAACACGCGTATGGAATCGCCATCCATGCCCAGCGCCATCACCGTGTCACCCTCCTCCACCCGGCGCCGCTGATCGTCATCCAGGCTGGCCCGCTCGATGCGCTGCAAGGCAACCCCGAACCCGAAGCCCTTGTCGCGCTTGATCTGCTCCAGGCGCTGCTGCTGTTCGGTCACCGGATAACGCACCAGCTCGTCGGCCAGCAAGTACAGGGTCGCGCGGGCCAGTTGCTCGCTGATCTGCCTGACCTGGGCGACCAGCAGCAGGTCCTGCTGCCCTACCCTGCGCAACACCCGAGCCGCATGCGGGCCGGTCTTCTCGACCACCACGAGGCTGCGGTACAGGCGCGCGCGTTGTGTGCCATCGAGGGCGTAGGCCGACATGGGCTGCAATTGCAGCGGCACCCCCAGCAGCCGCCCCCACAGCAGCAGGGAACGCTTGCGCTCGGTGTCGCTCTGCAAGGCCAGGTTGTCTGCCATGAGGCTGAACGTGCCTTGGGCCAGGCCCTCGCGATGCTGGGCGGCACGTACTTCGTTGACCAGGTGCAGGCTGAGCACCCCCAGCAGCGCCACCAGTACCAGCACCGCCAGCATGCCGCCGTAAATGCGCAGGAAAATGGAGTTCACGAGCATTGGCCCACGAACAGATAGCCTTTGCTGCGCAGGGTCTTGATCAGCCGGGGCTGGATGGGATCGTCGCCGATGCGAGGGCGGATGCGGGAAATGCGTATGTCGATGGAGCGGTCCTGGCCGTCATAGCCGACACCGCGCAGCGCCGTGGATATCTGCTCGCGGGTCAGTACCTTGCCAGCATTGCTGGCCAGCAGCCACAGCAGGTCGAATTCGGCGCCCGTAAGCTCGATCTGCCGCTCGCCGAGCCACGCCTCACGCACCCGGCTGTCGATGCGCAGCGCGCCGAAGGTCAGGTCCTGGCGCTTGCCCGCAGGCACCTCGCTGCGACGCAGCAGGGCCTGGATGCGCGCCAGCAATAGCCGGGGGCGTACGGGCTTGCACACGTAGTCGTCTGCGCCGATGTCCAGCCCTTGCACCTGATCCAGCTCGTCGGTGCGTGCCGTGAGCATCAGGATGGGCCCAGGGTATTGGCTGCGCACGCGGCGACAGATGCTCATGCCATCTTCCCCCGGCAACATCACATCCAGCATGACCAGGTCCGGCTGGGTATCGACGATGCGTCGCGCTGCACGCGCACCATCGCCCTCGACACTGACCGCGTACCCCTGGGCGCCCAGGTATTCGGCGGTCAGCTCGGCCAGACGCTGGTCGTCTTCGACGATGAGAATGCGCGGTGGCGTTGGATCCATGGCGTAGGGCCTGTTGGTGTTGTTTTTCCCTGGATAGTACGACCAGCGCCCTGCCGAGCCAACCCACCGGGTGGTTCTGTGGACGAAGAACCGGGTGCGTTGGCAGCCCCTGAAAAAAACTGCCCAGCGGCAAGCAGACGCAGAAAAATACTTCAAACCAGTGGGCACAAGGCCTACAGCGAATACTTACGTTTCACTCACAAAGTACCCACAAGATATCCACAGCCGCTCGCCTTGCAAACACCCCCATACCGCATTATCTTGTATCGCGATCGCGACGAACCACTAGATATAGGGGTTCGCGCAAAATCACTTACAAAAGTCAACCCGCAAAATCATCGGATTTTTCGGCTGAACTTACGGTGGTTTCAGCAGCCAAACCGCTCCTGCGGAGGCGACCGAGGCAAGCCCTGCCAGGGCCTTGTTCGGGCATGGGTGCACCAGGCGAGCCTGGCACTCATCAGCAACAGATTCCGGCAACCCGGAACTTTTGACTTCGGCCAGGGAGCGGCAAGCCATTGCCCTTATTCCTGAGTCTGTCCCGAAGTCGGTACGCCCGCGCGGACGGATGCGCTTGCGTTGCGCATCCCCGCCAGGCAATCGAGCAAGTGGACGGAACGGTGGGCGCCCAATTGGGCGCCTGATCAATATAGAAACTGTGGAGACACCCACCCATGCAAACCGACACGACTCGCGAGAACCCGCAGGCCAAGGCCCCGCAGGTTGCCGAATCCAATCAGGATCTGGCCGCCACTGCCCCTGGCCAACTGCGCGTGATCAAGCGTAACGGTACTGTCGTCCCCTACACCGACGACAAGATCACCGTGGCCATCACCAAGGCGTTCCTCGCAGTTGAAGGCGGTACCGCCGCCGCTTCGTCGCGCATTCACGACACCGTCGCGCGCCTGACCGAGCAGGTCTCGGCCACGTTCAAGCGTCGCATGCCATCGGGTGGCACCATCCACATCGAAGAAATCCAGGACCAGGTCGAACTGGCCCTGATGCGCGCCGGCGAGCAGAAAGTCGCCCGTGACTACGTCATCTACCGTGAGCAGCGCGCCAAGGAGCGCGCCACCCGCGTCAGCACCGACGCCGTGGTCGAGCCGCACCCAAGCATTCGCATCACCCTGGCCGACGGCAGCCTGGCGCCGCTGGACATGGCGCGCCTGAACACCATCATCAGCGAAGCCTGCGAAGGCCTGGCCGAAGTCGATGGCGACCTGATCCAGCGCGAAACCCTGAAGAACCTGTACGACGGCGTGGCCATCAAGGACGTCAACACCGCCCTGGTGATGACTGCTCGCACCCTGGTCGAGCGTGAGCCGAACTACTCGTTCGTCACCGCTCGCCTGCTGATGGACACCCTGCGCGCCGAAGGCCTGGCCTTCCTGAACGTTGCCGACAGCGCCACGCACCACGAAATGGCCGACTTGTATGCCAAGGCCCTGCCGGCCTACGTCGCCAAGGGCGTGGAGTTCGAGCTGCTCAACCCGGCACTGGCAGCCTATGACCTGGAGCGCCTGGGCAAGGCCATCGATCACGAGCGTGACCAGCAGTTCACCTACCTGGGCCTGCAAACCCTGTACGACCGCTACTTCATCCACAAGGATGGCGTGCGCTTCGAGCTGCCACAGGTGTTCTTCATGCGTGTGGCCATGGGCCTGGCACTGGAAGAAAAGGACAAGGAAGCGCGCGCGATCGAGTTCTACAACCTGTTGTCGTCCTTCGACTACATGGCCTCGACCCCGACCCTGTTCAACGCCGGCACCCTGCGCCCGCAGCTGTCGAGCTGCTACCTGACCACCGTCCCGGACGACCTGTCGGGCATCTACCACGCGATCCACGACAACGCCATGCTGTCCAAATTCGCAGGTGGCCTGGGCAACGACTGGACGCCGGTGCGTGCACTGGGCTCCTACATCAAGGGCACCAATGGCAAGTCCCAGGGCGTCGTGCCGTTCCTCAAAGTCGTGAACGACACCGCTGTTGCGGTCAACCAGGGCGGCAAGCGCAAGGGCGCTGTGTGTGCCTACCTGGAAACCTGGCACCTGGACATCGAAGAATTCATCGAGCTGCGCAAGAACACCGGTGATGATCGCCGTCGTACCCACGACATGAACACCGCCAACTGGATCCCTGACCTGTTCATGAAGCGTGTCTTCGACGACGGCAAGTGGACCCTGTTCTCGCCCTCGGAAGTGCCAGACCTGCACGACCTGACCGGCAAGGCCTTCGAAGAGCGCTACGAGTACTACGAAGCCCTGACCGAGTACAACAAGATCAAGGTGTTCAAGACCATCCAGGCCAAGGACCTGTGGCGCAAGATGCTCTCGATGCTGTTCGAGACCGGCCACCCGTGGCTGACCTTCAAGGACCCGTGCAACCTGCGCTCGCCTCAGCAGCACGTGGGCGTGGTGCACAGCTCGAACCTGTGCACCGAGATCACCTTGAATACCAACAAGGATGAGATCGCGGTCTGCAACCTGGGCTCGATCAACCTGCCGAACCACATTGTCGATGGCAAGCTGGACACCGCCAAGCTGCAACGCACCGTCAACACGGCCGTGCGCATGCTCGACAACGTGATCGACATCAACTACTACTCGGTGCCGCAAGCGCGTAACTCGAACCTCAAGCACCGTCCGGTGGGCCTGGGCATCATGGGCTTCCAGGATGCGCTGTACCTGCAGCACATCGCCTATGGCTCCGACGCTGCCGTCGAATTCGCCGACAAGTCGATGGAAGCGGTCAGCTACTTCGCCATCCAGGCCTCCTGCGACCTGGCCGACGAGCGCGGTGCCTACGAGACGTTCCAGGGCTCGCTGTGGTCCAAAGGTATCCTGCCGCTGGACTCGCAACAGATCCTGATCGAGGCCCGTGGCCAGAAGTACATCGACGTCGACCTGAACGAAACCCTGGACTGGGCGCCGGTCCGTGCCCGTGTACAGAAAGGTATTCGTAACTCGAACATCATGGCCATCGCGCCAACCGCAACCATCGCCAACATCACCGGCGTGTCGCAGTCGATCGAGCCGACCTACCAGAACCTGTACGTGAAATCGAACCTGTCGGGCGAGTTCACCGTGATCAACCCGTACCTGGTTCGCGACCTCAAGGCCCGTGGCCTGTGGGACTCGGTCATGATCAACGACCTGAAGTACTACGACGGTTCGGTACAGCAGATCGAGCGTATTCCACAAGAGCTCAAGGACCTGTACGCCACGGCCTTCGAAGTGGAAACCAAGTGGATCGTCGACGCCGCTTCCCGTCGCCAGAAGTGGATCGACCAGGCTCAATCGCTGAACCTGTACATCGCCGGTGCCTCGGGCAAGAAGCTGGACGTGACCTACCGCATGGCCTGGTACCGTGGTCTGAAAACCACCTACTACCTCCGTGCCCTGGCCGCCACCAGCACCGAGAAGTCGACCATCAACACCGGCAAGCTCAACGCCGTGTCCAGCGGTGGCGACAGCGCCCCGGTCCAGGCAGCCGGCCCTGCGCCAGTGCCCAAGGCCTGCGCGATCGACGAGCCGGACTGCGAAGCCTGCCAGTAAGGCCAGGCCGAGGCTTCCTGCGGGAAGCCTCTTTTTTGTAGAGCCGTATGCAAGCCTGCGGGTGTGGCGCTGCCGCCCCGCTACCCGATACAAAAGCCGCAGCCACGCCGCTGGGGCCAGCCCGCTACGGGCACCGCTGATTTGCGTGCACCGCACCGCAACCAAGATCTACCGGCCATACTCCACAGATGGCCCTCGAGCAGGAGACTCTCACCATGCTGAGCTGGGACGAATTCGATAAAGAAGATGACGGCGAAGTCGCCGCCAAAGGCAACACCCCTGCGCAGGCACACGCCGCCGCCACCCTCGACAAGCTCGACAGCGCTGGCGGTGCCGCGGCCCTGGAAGCTCGCGCCGCGACGGCGTCGGACTCCGAGGCCGTCAAGCGCGCCAAGGCGGCCCTGGATGCCCTGGATGTTGCCGAAGGCCTGGCTGAGCTGGAAGGCTCCTCCGCCCGTGTGGCGGTGGATGAGAAGCGCATGATCAACTGCCGCGCCGACCTCAACCAGCTGGTCCCGTTCAAGTACGACTGGGCCTGGCAGAAGTACCTCGACGGCTGCGCCAACCACTGGATGCCGCAGGAGGTCAACATGACCGCCGACATCGCCCTGTGGAAGAGCCAGGACGGCCTGACCGAGGACGAACGCCGCATCGTCATGCGCAACCTGGGCTTCTTCTCTACGGCCGACTCGCTGGTTGCCAATAACCTGGCCCTGGCCGTGTACCGCCTGATCACCAACCCCGAGTGCCGCCAGTACATCCTGCGCCAGGCCTTCGAGGAGGCGATCCACACCCACGCCTACCAGTACTGCATCGAGTCGCTGGGCATGGATGAAGGCGAGATCTTCAACATGTACCACGAGATCCCGTCGGTCGCGAAAAAAGCGGCTTGGGGCCTTAAGTACACCCGCGCCATCTCCGATCCGGAATTCAATACCGGTACTGTCGAGACTGACAAGGAACTGCTGCGCAACCTGATCGCCTACTACTGCGTGCTGGAAGGCATCTTCTTCTACTGCGGCTTCACCCAGATCCTGTCCATGGGCCGCCGCAACAAGATGACTGGCGTGGCCGAGCAGTTCCAGTACATCCTGCGTGACGAGTCGATGCACTTGAACTTCGGTATCGACGTGATCAACCAGATCAAGATCGAAAACCCGCACCTGTGGGATGCGGCGATGAAGGAAGAAGCCACCCAGATGATCCTGCAAGGGACCCAGCTGGAGATCGAATACGCCCGTGACACCATGCCACGCGGGGTATTGGGCATGAACGCGGCGATGATGGAGGACTACCTCAAGTTCATCGCCAACCGTCGCCTGACCCAGATTGGTTTGAAGGAAGAGTATCCAGGGACTACCAACCCGTTCCCATGGATGAGCGAGATCATGGACTTGAAGAAGGAGAAGAACTTCTTCGAGACGCGCGTGATCGAGTATCAGACGGGTGGGGCGTTGAGCTGGGATTGATCTTCAAGCGCGTAGGTTTTCACCTCTGGCTGAAGTTTTTTCACCAACACTAAACTGAACCCCTCCTGCTACAAGCGATGTTGATTGAGTGCACAAGGCCCGGATGAGCTCATTGTGCACCCAATCCCTCTGAAATTTTCTTATTCAGCCTTTGTACTGAAATTCAGTCAACGCTGAACCCTTCACTGCACCTCCGACACGTGCTACAGCAGGCGGAAAGTCTACGGCCGATGTAGCGGAGGTCGCTCACCTGTCGCCTGGCGACAAAAACGTTATCTGGTGCCGACGCGGGTTGTACCGGCGTGAAGAAGCAGCCAGAGCCTGGAAAAGACCAGTGATCTGGCAAATCTGCGGCTGAAAATCGGTTCTTTCGTCAAACGATGACTTGCGAATGGGTACAAGCGCTTGTTAGCGCTCGTGTCGCGTGACTGCGCCCTGCACCGCAGTGATCAGAATGTTTCATTAAGCATTTCAGGATGTGTCCAGCATAATCGAAGGGCTTAATCGCTCAACGATAAACAGATTTATGCTGGAGAACCGTCTATGCCTGCTTCGCCTCCCGCCCGGTCCAAGGCCGCGGCGGTTCTACGTGTCACATCTGGTAACTTCCTCGAACAATTCGACTTCTTCCTGTTCGGTTTCTACGCCACCCAAATCGCCTCTGCTTTCTTTCCTGCCTCCAGCGAATTCGCCTCGCTGATGATGACCTTCGCGGTGTTCGGCGCCGGTTTCCTCATGCGTCCACTGGGGGCGGTGATTCTGGGCGCTTACATCGACGATGTGGGCCGCCGCAAAGGCCTTATCGTCACGCTGTCAATCATGGCGAGTGGCACGCTGCTCATCGTCCTGGTCCCTGGCTTCGCCACGATCGGCTATTGGGCACCCGCGCTCGTACTGCTTGGCCGCTTGCTGCAAGGCTTCTCCGCCGGTGCTGAACTGGGTGGGGTATCGGTCTATCTAGCCGAAATGGCTACACCGGGTCGCAAAGGGTTCTATACCAGCTGGCAATCCGGCAGCCAACAGGTCGCCATCGTGGTCGCCGCTGCGTTGGGTTATGGACTGAACCAGAGCCTGGCGCCAGCCGAGATCAGCGAGTGGGGCTGGCGAATTCCGTTCGCCGCTGCCTGCCTGATCATCCCGTTCATCTTCTTCTTGCGCCGTAACCTGCAAGAAACCGAAGCGTTCGAGAAGCGTCAGCATCGCCCGACCATGAAGCAGGTGATCGCCACCCTTGGTCAAAACTCATCGATAGTCATCGCAGGCATGCTGATGGTCGCCATGACCACCAGTGCCTTCTACCTGATCACGGTGTACGCGCCTACCTTTGGTAAGACTGTACTCAACCTGAGCACAACCGACGCGTTGCTGGTGACGCTTCTGGTAGGGGTGTCCAACTTTATCTGGCTACCCATCGGCGGCACGCTCAGCGACCGTTTCGGTCGCAAACCAATCCTGATCGCCATGACCGTACTCACCTTGCTCACCGCTTACCCGGCACTGTCTTACCTGGCCCATGCGGCAAGCTTCGCGCACATGCTTGAGGTACTGCTGTGGTTCTCCTTCCTCTATGCGATGTACAACGGTGCGATGATCCCGGCGCTCACGGAAATCATGCCAGTCGAAGTGAGGGTAGCGGGCTTTTCCCTAGCCTATAGCCTGGCTACGGCCCTGTTCGGCGGTTTCACACCGGTCATGTCGACCTGGTTGATCCATGAAACCGGTGACAAAGCAGCGCCTGCTTACTGGGTCGCATTCGCTGCACTGTGTGCGCTGTGCTCGACGGTTGTTTTGTATCGTCGAATAGCAAGGAAGGACCGGGTTCCAATTTGAACCGTCACGCGCCAAGAGTTGCCGGGGACCAGTGTCCCTGGCAGTGCTGTTATCCGCCCAGAATGGGTCGGGCGCTCAGGCCACGCAAGCGCAAAGCAGAGGGAAGCGCCAATGGCAATGGCAGCAGAGAGGCCGGTTTCACTTGCCTCTCAGTCCGCTGTTCACCTTACAGGTGCAACGCAAGTCGTTATGCACATTAGTGATCACCACCCGGCTCCACCCGCTGCACGGCAACCTGCTGGCGGGTGGTCATGTCGGCCAGTATCACCTCCCCTTCCTGGTGCGTCGGGGTGATCATCAGCGAGCGGACAAAGTGCTCGTTGCCGCCCTTGCGCTCCTGAACGTTCTCGAACGCCACAACGACCGTATCGTTACGCCAGTTGCTGATATCGAAGCCGCCGGCGGCAATGAACTCGCGGATGTCGCGCACGTCGTTGAAGGTGTTGGCGGGCAGGATCAGCAAGCGGTCTTTGAGAAATACCTCGTAGTACTGGCGAGACCCAGCAGGCCAGTTGTGCGCTACCACGTGCTCGATGCGCCAGTGATGGACGTCGTTTTCATACACCACGACGCGTTCGACCTTGTGCCCGTTGCAGGCGGCGAGCAAGGGCAACAGCAAACCGCCAAGCCAGGTACGCTTTCGGCGCAGATTCATCCAGATAACCTCGTTACATCAATACAAAGGTGTCATTTACCGGCTTTCGCTACCCGGCGGTTGAATTTACGGATGTCCCGATACTCCATCAGGCGAACACGCATGTCCCGGTAGCGCTGGCTGTTGATGATCAGCAGAGCCAGCAAACCGAACACCAGGACGGAAATATACCCCCCCATGTGCGGGCGATAACCGTAGCTGGGCAATGCGGCGAGCAAGGCAACCACGAGGATGCCGACCACACCGCGCACGCCCCAGGCAAAGCCACGCACCATGGCGATATGCGAGGCGGCGCTCACTACACCGGCTGCCGCCAGCACCATCACCGAGAGTTCAGGGTCTGAACCGCGCATATAGGTGGAGAACACCAGCGAGACGGTGCCGCCCAGCGCCATGCAGGAAAAGAAAAACTCGGCAATGAACACGCCGAAATAACGGGAAAGGAATGCTTGCAGTTCCTGGCCATGGGTCATTCGTAAATTTCCTCATAAAGCCCCACGGCAACCGACTGCACGAAGCTACTGCTGGCAAAACCCGACAAGCCGCCAATCGAGTCCTTGATCAAGGTATGCGTGGCGTGCTGGATTTGGGTGGGGGTGAAACGCTTGATCGCGGTACCCGCCGCCTGCTTCAGCTTCAGCTGCTTGGCGGTGAGCGACGGGTGCTTGATCTGCAGAAGTTCCTCGGCCAGGGCCTTGCGCTGCTGCCGCGACAGGCTCTGGAACAGCTCTCTCCAGCCCTTGCCGGTCGCCGCTTTGCGTGCCTGCAGGAAACGCACGGTGTTCAGGCTCGATGCGCCCACACCGGCCAGCGCTACGCCGTCGAGTATGCTCATTACCGTCTGGACCGTGTCATTACTGTCGAGCCAGTCGTTCTGCCCAGGGTCGAACACTTCGTTGAACACCCGGTACCCGCCCATCATGCACTGCCCGGTCCCTGCCGCTGCGGCGGCATAACCGACCGCCGTCAACACCATGCTGGCGCCGCCAGTGAAAGGTACGGCAATGGTGCCGCTGAACATGACGACCCAACCCAGGTAGGCCGACAGGCAACTCAAACTGGCGTTCACAGCCTCTCCCATCACCTTGCGCTCACGAGCGCCGGTCTGCAGCTGGGTCATGAACTGTTCAGGTGACTTGTAAGGTGGCGCCTCCTGCAAAATCACGCGCTTGGGCGCGATGCTGCAGATCGGCTTGAATTCGCGCAGGACGATCACGTTGTACTGGGCATCGATGTAAACAACACCCGCGCCAACGATACCCGGGTCGGAATCAATGGCCCTGAATAGCTTCTGCTGGTCGAGGGTCAGCAACAACCGCTGGCGTGCCATTTGCTGCCGGTAGCCGCCGAGCACGTCGGTCATCAGGTCTGTCACAACAACTCTCCTAGTTTCAAAAAGCCGCTGCGCCGGCGCAACCGCGTCCCTGGCAGGTCAGGCGACCTGCACACGGGCTGCGGGTGCAGCGGCGCGAGCGCAACGCAGCGTGGGGTTACACGTTCGGGCACGGTACCGGCGCCCAGTCACCCATGTCGGGGCTGCGGCACATCTTGTTGACCTGGTCCACGCCAGCGTTGGCCACCTGTTGGGCCTCGGCCTTCTTGGTGGCGGCCTTCTGCAGGGTCTTCTCGGTGGCTACGGCCTCTTGCGGCACGGCCTTGTTGACCTTCTTGGCCTGGGTCTTCTTGCCGGTGGTCTTGGCCGGTGCGGCCACGGTGGCGACTTCGGTACGCGCCACGCCAACCTGCTTGAGGTCCTGCTCGTAGGCCTGGGTGTAGCTGTCGAGGTTTTCCGCGACGCGGCCATTGACGGTGGCCAGCAGCTTGTTCGACTCCTGCAGGCCCGAGACGATCTCGGCCAGGCGCTTGCGCCCTTCGGTGTCGTTGATGCGGTTGGCCTTGCGGCCGTTGATCAGGCTGGTGAACTCACGCTGGTAGCAGCTTTGCGAAGCCTTGGCATAGGCCGTAGTGCGGTCCAGGTCGGCGGCGCTCTTGTCGATGTCAGTGGCGTACGAGGCGATGCGCTGCTTGTCGTCGCTGATCTGCTTCTGGCGCTCGGTGTAGTAGCCGGCGGCGCCACCCACCAGGGCACCACCTGCTGCACCGATGGCGGCATTGCGGCCGCGGTTGTCGCCGTCGATCAGGGCGCCGGTCAAGGCACCGCCGAGGGCGCCGATGACCGCACCGCTGGCCACCGAGCGGGTCATGTCCCCGTCGGTGGAACGCAGGTGCTGCACCGGCTCGTAGCAGCTCGGGTAGTACTCGACCTTGGTCGTGGCACCCACCTTGGACACTGGCGAGCTGGAGCAGCCGGCGACCAGGACAGTGCTGAAACCTGCGGCGAGCAGCAGGGCGGAACGGGCATGGGAAGCCGTGAAGAGGGTCTTGAGCATGTCACTTTCTCACGTGGTTGGTTAAAACGGCGGGCCTCATGCCCACCGTGGGTACGTCAAGCAGAAGCTACTACTACGAGGGCCGCGCCGCGGCCGATGCCAGGAGCTCCTTGAGGATCGTCGCCGGGTCGGCCCGCCGGTTCTGGCGGTACTCCCCAACGTGGCGGACGAACAGGGTCGCACGGCTCACCAGGCTGTTGCCCAGGACCGGCTTGCGGTTGAGTTCTTCCTTGACCCGCTGGAACTGCGCCTGGATCACCGCCTCGGTGTAGCGCGTGCCACTGGCCAGGTTGTCGATGTAGATCGCCACCGCGCCATCGAGGGCGGCGCGGCCGTTGCTGATGGCGGCGGCGTACATGCGCACGCTGGTCTGGTCACCGCGCGCCTGAGCCTCGGCCTGGGTGTTGCGCAGGTTGGTCAGGCGGATGTTGTAGTTGTTGATGGTCTCGGCCACCAGCGCGGCGGACTGGATCAGGTTGCCGGCAGCTTCCTCGCGCTGGCGGCCGATCAGCGACACGCTGCGCTTGAGCTCTTCGTTGACCAGGCCCAGCTCGGCTTGTTGGCGTGGGTCGGTGGTGGCGGCGATGATGCTGTCCAGGCGCTTGGTCGGGTCCTGGGCGGCGTCGATGTCATCGGTCAGGCTGGTCAGGCGGCCTTGTTTCTGCCACTGCTCGAACAGTTCCTGGTAGCGCGAACGGGGTGCCGACAGAGCGCCGATGGCCACCCGGAAGCCGGTGGTCTCGTTGCGCTGTTCGGTACCGTCGGCGCCGAACAGCGGGTACTCGCGGCGCATACCGGTGAACAATGTCCCTTCGCCTTCCAGGTAATTGCCGCCTTTGACCACGAAGCCGCCATAGGCGCCTTGCAGGCGGCCGGCATGCACCAGCTGGAACGACTCCTGGACCATTTCCGCAGCATTGCCGATCATATCGAACAGCCCCAGCGGGTTTGGCAGGCGGGTGCCGATCGGCATCAGCCGGGCAGCCTGCCCGGTGCCACCGGCCACTTGGTTGAACACTGCCCAATCGGCCAGCGGCCCGTCGCTGTCACTGCCCGGCACCTTGCGCGGGAACAGGCGCCCTTCCAGCTCCTGGCGGCTCACCGCCGAGCCACCCCGGGCAGCGAACTCCCACTCCACTTCGGTGGGCAGGCGCACGAAGCCGACCCCGCCGTCCTCGGCCTTGCTGCCACGGCCACTGACCGGCAGCAGCTCGCGGTGATACTTGAGCAGCCAGGCGCTGTACACCGCAGCGAAGCGCTCGGCCTCGAAACGCGACAGCTTGACCTTGGGCAGGCGCCCGGCCGCCGTGGTGTCGGGCTGGCAGGCCGGCGCCGGCTCGCCGCTGGCCAGCGATTGCGCCTGGGCCATCACCTGCGCGTATTGGCGGGCGCTGACCTCGTACTTGCCGATGAAATACATCATCGGCTTGAGCGGGCCGGCCTGGTCGAGCCTGGGTAGGCTCGGGGCGACGGCTTTCTGCCAGTCGGCGGAAAGGTCGTGCAGGCTGAACTGGCCGTTGATGAAGTCACGCCGGTAGCCGGAAATGAACGACTGCTGGTAGCCGGCCTCCCCCTCGCTGAACGGGTAGCCGAGGTTGACCTCGCGGTCGTCCAGGCTGCCCTGGGCCAGCACATAGACACTGCGCAGCACCAACTCGCCGCCGCACGGCAGCGGCAGGCTGACGTCACCCGGCAACGGCTTGGGGTTGTCCAGCTTGCTGGTGTCGACGGCCGGTGCCGGTGCCTGTGCCTGTGTCGGGGCGCTGGCAGCGGTGGCCTGCGGCTTGGCAGGCGGCTCTTCGGCGCCTGGTGAGCAGGCGGCCAGGCCCAGCGTGGTCAACAACAGGGCCGCAGCCCCAGCGCGAAGTTCAGACATCACGGATTCCTTGACTGGCATCGATGCGCGTCACCCGCCAGCCGCCCAAGGCAGCGGCGGCGGTGCTGGCCAGCAGCACCGCAGACAACGCAACGAGGTAATGCATCGGCAACAGATGGCTGGCGTGTTCGCCGGGCACCTGCGTGAATATTCGGTTCAAGCCCTGCTCGGCCAGCAGGTACAGGCCGCCGGCTGCGGCCGCCGCCAGCACGCTGCTGTACAGCGCCTGCAGCACCACGAACAGCAGCAGCGCCGCCGTGCCGAACCCCAGCAGGCGCAGCACCGCCAGTTCGCGCTGCTTGCGCTGTACCGCCGCCAGGGCGCCAGCGGCGATGGCAGCCAGGGCACCGGCCACGGCCAGGCTGGTGATGATCCAGAACACCAGGTCGAGGTTGCGGCTGAGCGCCTGCACCTGGGCGATCTGCGCCGCCTGGGTCGATACCAGCCACTTGCGTTCGGCGAAATACGCGCGCATCGGCTCGACATCGGCCAACCCCCGGGCATACAGGCGAAACGCCGGGTACACCCGCCGGGTATCGCTGCCTGCGGCCTCGCCCGGCCAGCCCAGCGCCGGCACGCCGCGCCCGTCGCGGTAGTCCTCGACCGCCTCAAGCAGGGCCAGAGAGGCGAACAGGCCATCGCGCTCGAACGCCGCCAGCGGCAGCACCGCCGCCACCTGCAGGCGGGTCTGGCGCCATTGCAGCTGGCCGGCCTGCTGCCGGCTGAAGCTGGCATGCAGCTCGTCACCGGCCTTGGCACCGAGCTTTTCAGCGGCGGTAAAGCTCAATACCACCTGCTGCAGCCCCTGCGGCGGCGTCACCTGCTGCAATAACGGGTCGCCGGCAGCGGTCGGCAGCATCTCCACGGTCACCGCACGCCCGCGTGCCGGCAGCAACAGCTCGGCGGTAGCGGCGATCTGCCGGGTACGGGCGATGGCAAAGGCAACGTCCGGTCGCTGCGCCAGTTCGTGGATGAAATCGGCGCGGAAACGCCCCCCGCCCAGCGGCACGATCTCGCGCACCGCCGGGTCGCGTTGCAGGCGCTCGGTCAGGCTGCCGACCAGGCCGAACTTGAGCCCGAACAGCACCAGCAACGGTGCGATCACTGCGACCAATGCCAGCACGCTGCACGCCGACAGCCGCGCATCGTTGCGGTAGTCCTGCCAGGCCAGGCCGGCGATCAGCCACGCGCGCATCAGCAGGCCTGCCCCAGTGTGGCGGTGACGCCGCCGTCGGCATCGCGGCGGCAGGCCATGCGCAGCACGCTCAACTCGGCCCGGCGTGCCAATGCTTCGTCATGGGTGGCCAGCACACAGGTCACCTGGCGTGCCTGGGCCTCGCGCAGCAGCAGCTGCATGACCCGCTCGGCGTTCACCGGGTCCAGCGCTGCGGTAGGTTCATCGGCCAGCAACAACGCGGGCGCATGCGCCAGGGCGCGGGCACAGCTGACTCGCTGGCGTTGCCCTAGCGACAACGCGGCAGGCTTCTTGGCCAGCTGATCGTGCACATCCAGCGCTTCGGCCAGGCGCTCGACGCTGCCGTCCTCGGCTAGCCCCAGCAGCTGCCGGGGCAGGCGGATATTGCCGCGCACATCCAGAAAGCCGAGCAACCCGCCAGCCTGCAGCACGTAGCCCAGCTGGCGGCTGCGCAGCGCTGCCAACCGGTCCAGGCGGCCCTGCTGCCACAGGCCGGCCACGTCGCTGCCGGCGACGACGAAAGCGTCGGCGGCATCCGGCGCCAGCACCAGCGCCAGCAGGTCGAGCAAGGTGCTCTTGCCGCAGCCGCTTGGGCCGACCAGCGCCACCCGCGCGCCCGCCGCCAGCTGCAGCTGGTCAATCTGCAGGCTGTAGCGCTGGGCGCCCTGCCCGCGCGTCTTGCGCACCCCGTGCAGGCTGATCATCACGGCAGCGTCGACAACGGCACACGGTACAGGGCATCGCCGGGCTCGGCCTTGCCGAAACGCACCCAGTTGGCCATGTCGTTGTGGAAGGTTTCGTACAGACGGATCTTCGAGTCCAGCTCGTCAATGAAGTCCTCCTGTTCGGCCACCGACAGCGACAGCCACAGGTCTTCGGTCATGCTCAGCGACTTGCTGCGGTACGGCAGGCCTTCGAGGTATTCGCCGAGTACCCCGCCCTGGGCCAGGTTGGCGCCTTTGGCCAGCGCGCCCGGGTCGCGGCTCATGTAAGCGCTGGCGCTGGCGATTTCATTGAAGAAATCGCCTGGCGAACTGCGGGTCTTGCGCGCGGCATCGACGATCAGCTTCAGCGACTGCTGCAGGTCGTTGAGCTGCAGCTTGGTCAGCATCACGCACACTTGCAGGCTCGGCAATGCCGGGTTGATCAGGTCGCGGTCGGCGGCCCAGGCGCTGACCAGCTGCGGCGCCTGGCTGGCGCCGGCGCGGCCGAGGAAGTCCATGTGCATGGCATAGCCGATGGCCTGGGTCTTGGCCGCCAGGGTTGCCCCGGCGTGCAGTTGCGGCAGCGGCTGCGCCTGCTGCTGGCGCACCTGGTGCACCAGCTCGGCGAACGTCGAGCCGATCTCGCGCACGCGCTCGCCAAAGGCCCCGACATCGCCGCCCGGCACGCCCACGTAGAGGTCGCCGATCTGCGGGTTGCTGTCGGCGGTCAGCACGCGGTACTGGCTTTCGGCTGCGCCATGGTTGTTCGCCCCGGCTGGCGTGCGCAGGTGCAGGGCATAGATCTTGATCTGCTTGCTCAGCGCAGCCTGGCGGACCTCGGCCTCGTTCATCTGTGTGCTGCTGTAGGGGTCGTTCTTGCGCAGCGCGCCGGCATCGCTGACCAGTAGCACGATACGCCCGCCGTAGCCGGACCAGTCCATGCCCTCGACGGCCTGCATCACCCCGGCGAAGGCATCTTCATTGAACGAATGGCTGGAAACGCTGGTGGCCTTGACCTGCGCGGCGGCCTTGAGGAAGCGCGCCGGGTCGCGGCCCTGCTCCAGGCTGACCAGGGTCTTGCTCAGGTAATCCAGGCCGGGGGTGCGCTTGACGCTGTTGCGAAAGCCCACCAGGCCGAAGCTGACGTTGTCCAGCTCGCCACGCGCGGCCAGTTGCGCCTGCAGTTCGCTGACCACCTGGCGCACCCGGTCGATGTACGGCTGCATCGACACCGACGTATCGACCACCAGGACGATGCCGGTGCGGAAGCGGTTGTCCGCCATAAGCGCCGCGCCGGCAGCCGTGGCCGGCTGGCTGCGCGCGCGGCTGCCAGGGTCGATGGAGGCGACGTTGAGCAACTGCACCGGCTGGCCGTCGGCACCGAAGCTTTCGCGATAGTCGAAGATCGGCATCAGGTAGAACTGGTTCTGCGGCACCGCGCTGGCGGCCGGCTCCAGCGCCAGCACCTGCGGCGCCTGCTCCGGCTGCTGCTGCGCCTTGAGCAGCTCGGCGCGGGCCTTGCCGCTGTCGTCGAGCAGCTGCTGCAGGTCATCGGCCTGACGCATGAACATCACCGGTGAACGGCCGGAACGCTCGGTGAACTTGAGCACCAGGCTCTGCTTCCAGTCACTGGCCTGGGTCGCCGGCAACCAGCCATCGCGCTGGCCGGCGCTGGAGGTGCCAACTTCCAGCCACTGCTGGCCGTCGATGTCCTTACGCTGGTACACGTACAGCACCGAAAAAGCCGGCAGGGGCTCACCCGCGCTGTCGCCGGGCCGCGCCAGCAGTTGCGCCTCGGGCTTGCTCAGCACGCGCTGGAACAGGGTTTTCTTGCCTGGCATCAGTAATGGCCGGCCATCCTCGCTGGCGGCGAGTGGCGGCGTGGCCGGTGTCTGCACCTGGCTGGCGGCTTGCGTCACCGGCGGCGGCGCAGCCGGCTGGTCGCTATCGGCCGGCCACCACAACCAAGTCACCCCCAGGCCCAGCGCCGCAGCGATGGCCACGGCCAGCAGCGCTTTGGCCGGTTTGCCCGGGCCGGCTTGCGCTGGCGCGCTCGGTTGCGGCCGGGTCGGCGCAGGCGCGGGGCTGGCGACTGGCGCAGTTACGGCCTGCGGGATATCGATGGATACCGGCGTCAGTCCGCCCAGCTCAGCCTTGCCCGGCATCGCCACCGGCAATGGCCGGATCACTGTGCTGTCCTGGTGATCGACAGGCAAGCGGCCGAGCGCTGCCAGCAACGCGGCAGCATCGGCAAAGCGCTGCTCGGGGTCTTTGGCCAGCAAGCCGCGCAGGATGCTCTGAAAGCGCCCGTGCTCGATCGGCAGTTCCGGCAGCGGCTCGGTCAGGTGCGCCAGTGCGGTCGACAAGGCATCGGTACCACGGTAAGGCAGCTCGCCGACAAGGATCTCGTACAGCACCACGCCAAGCGCATACAGGTCGGCGCGGCCGTCGATGTCCATGCCGCGCGCCTGCTCCGGGCTCATGTAGCTCGGGGTGCCGACGGCGAACCCGGCCTGGGTGAACTGGGTGCGGTCATCCAAAGACTTGGCGATACCGAAGTCCGAGAGCACCGCCGTGCCGTCGGCGCGGAACAGGATGTTGGCCGGCTTCACATCGCGGTGCACCAAGCCCTGGGCGTGTGCATAGCCCAGCGCCTGGGCGATCTGCCGCACGTAGAGCAGGCCCTGCTCAGGCGCAAGCCCGGCGGCTAGGCGCTCCTTCAGGGTGCCGCTGGGCAGGTACTCCATGGCCATGTAGTACAGCTCGCCGATATTGCCGATGTCATGGATGGTGGCGATGTGCGGGTGCGACAGACGCGCCAGGGTGCGCCCTTCGCGCAGGAAGCGTTCGCAGAAGATGGGGTCGGCGGCAAGGCTTGCGGCCATCACCTTCAGCGCCACCTTGCGCTGCAGCGAGCGCTGGGTGGCCAGGTAGACACTGGCCATGGCGCCCTGGCCAATCTCGCTGTCGATGTCGAATCCGGGAATCTGCATGTTCAGGGTGCTCTTCAATTCGCCTTCACCACCACGGCGGTGATGTTGTCGGGCGCGCCACGGGTCAGCCCCAGGTGCACCAGGCTGCGGACCACCTGGTAGGGGTCGGCATGGCCGAGCACATCGGCGATCTCGTGGTCTTCGGCGGTCTTGTTCAAGCCATCGCTGCACAACAGGTAGGTGTCGCCGGGCTGCACCTGCACGCTCACCGCCTGCAGGTCGAGCTGGTCCTCGACGCCGATGGCGCGGGTGACGATGTTGCCGCGTGGGTGCATGCGGGCCTCGGCCTCGTTGAGCAGGCCGCTGTCCTGCAGTTCCTGGACATAGCTGTGGTCATGCGACAGGCGCTCGATGCGGCCACCGCGCAGGCGGTACAGGCGGCTGTCACCGGCCCACAGGCCCACGGCGCGGTCGCCGCGTGCGGCCAGCACCACCACCGTGCTGCCCATCATCGCCACGCCCTGGCGAAGGGTTTGCTCGCGCACCGCACGGTTGACCCGGGCCAAGGTGTCGCGCAAGGCCTGGGTGAATTCCTCCAGCCCATCGATCAGCGGCAACTGGCGCAGGCTGTCCACCGCCAGGCTGCTGACATAATCGCCGGCGGCATGCCCGCCCATGCCGTCGGCAACGGCCCACAGGCCATCCCAGGTCAGCTCCAGGCAAGCGTCTTCGTTGATCTTGCGGACCATGCCGACATGGCTGTAGCTGGCCGCGCTGTAGCGCACGCTGCTCATGCCGGCCTCGCCTCGCTGCCCAGTAAAAATGCGGCGAACTGCTCGCTGCGTGGCAGGCCCTGGCTGCGCAACAGGCCTGGCTCGATCCGCTCGCTGCCCTGCCCCCACCACAGGCTCATGCCGTCACAGGCGCATTCGGCCAGGGCCAATGCCCGGCCTTGCGAGGTGGTGCCGTTCAGCCGCTGCAAGCCGCCCACGGTCAGCCGTGGCCCCTGCAGCAGTGGGGGGGCGTCGCGATAAGGCTGCAGGGCTGCCGTGAAATGCTCGAACGTTGCCTCTGCGGCAAGCGTGCCCAGTAACGCCGCCTCGACCCCTTCGAACCATTCATCGGCGCCGCCAACGATACCCGCAAGTGCCACGCCGGGCTCCAGCAGCTGCGCCACGCTCAGCGGAAAGTAGCGCCCGACCCGATCGATGCTCGGCATCAGCACGCCGACCACCGCTTCCGGGCCACACACCCCGGGCGCCAGGGCAAAACGCCACAGCGGACTGACCAGGTAGGCCTGCAGCCAGCCCTCGCCAAGCGCCTGCTGGCTGGCCTGGATACCGGCGGCCAGCCACTGGTCCCAGGGTTGGATGAAACTCTGTGGCAGGCCACGGCTGACGAAGTCGCCGCGACAGGCCATTTTTCCGTAGAAACCCACGTCGTTCACAGGCGCTCCGGCAGGCTGAAACCGCTGACCACTCGGCTGCGGAACGGGTTGAAGGCGCTGCTGGCACGCAGCTCGTACGACACACTGGCGCCGTCCACGCGCAAGCGCAGGTTGAAGCGCTCCGGCGAGCTGCCGGCCACCAGGTCGGACTGGTCGAGCAGGCGGAACCACGCCCACGGCCCTTCCATGGTCAACCCAGAACGGCCGCTGGCCGCCGGCGGCGCGATCGCCAGGCGCACCACGCCGATGCTGTTGGGGTTGGGCCACTGCAGCGCCACCGGGCGGCTCGGGCCGTGGTCGTAGCTGACCTGCTGGCCGTCGAGGTCGAGCAGAAACTGGTTGATGCTGGCGTCCATCGCCACTGGCTTGAGCTCGAAGCGCACGCCTGGCTGCAGGCCATTGCCGCTGCGGAAGAAGGCATCGCGAATGGTCGCCGCGCGCTGGAAGGTGTACAGCACGTTGCTGTTGATGCCAAGCTTCTGCGCCGCGCCCGGCTGCCAGCTCCAGGGTGTGCTGGAGGTGTTGACGTAGGGCTGCAGGTACTTGCGGAAGTAGCTGTCCATCACCCCGCCAACGCCGAAGAACTGGCCGAAGTCTTCCAGGGTGGCGTCGCGCGAGCTGCCGGCCACCATCGGGTAGCGGCCGCTGAGCGACTGGCGGTAGACGTTCAGCACTTCGCTGGCCCAGGCGGCGTTGAGCTGGTTGCGCACCCCGCCCATGACCACGCCGTGGGTCGAGCCGAGTACCGAGCTGACCAGGTTCTGCACCACCTTGGGCTGGCGCGCCGCGCCCAAGGCAACCCGTTGCGCCGCCGCCTGGGCCTGGTTCTTGGCCTCACCCAGCAGCGCGTCGCCGCTGGCACCGACCATGGCGCTGACTTGCACGTAAAGCGCGTTGAGGTCGGTGAGCAGGCCGTCGATGGCGGCCGGCTGGCCTTCGCCGCTGTCAACCAGCGCAGCCAGTTGGGCAAAGTGCGCGGTCACCGGGTCCTGGGTGCGGGCAGCGGGGCTGTCGGCCGGCAGCGGGGCGTCGCCGAGCAGGCCGCCGAGACGCTGGCGTAACTGGTCGACACCGGCCTGTTGGGCCTTGTCCTGAACCTTGTCGAGGGTGGTCGGCTGCGCCAGGTTGGTTTCCCGCGCCACCGCCTGCAGCAGCAGCTTCATCGGCGAGCTGGGCCCGGACAGCACCCGCAGCACGTCGGCGGCCTGGCCGACGCTGGTGATCGGCACGAAGTCCAGGTCGTCGAGCAGGGCATCCCAGTGGCGGATGTAATCCTGGTAGTAAAGCTGCTGCACATCGTCGGCCAGGCGCCTGGCATCGCCCGCCTCGCCCGGCGCGCGGCCGAGTACCCAGCGCTCTTCTGCGAGCGTGGTGCTCTGCGTCAGGCTGGCAGCCAGAAACGCCTGGCGGTAACCCAGCACGGTAAACAGCCCCGGCAGCGGCTCGCTCAGCGGCTTGGCGCTCTTGAAGCGAAACACCAGGGCCGCATCGCGGCCGGCCGCGTCGCTGACGCGGAAGTCTTCGACCCCAGCCGGCAGCTTCTGGCGCTTGACCCGGTCGTAGACGCGCTGGGCCACCGGCAGCTGTTGCAGTTGGCGCCGGGTGTCGTCGATCAGGCGCTGGTCCAGGCGGGCATTTGGCAGGCGCTTGTCGAACAGCGCTGCCAGGTGCTGTTCCAAGGCCCGGCGCAGATCAGGGGCAAGGTCGCGAGGCAGCTGGCGCTCCCAGTCCAGGGTGATCCAGGCCTTGATGAAGTCCGCGTCGTAGTGTTCGCCGTCGGCCAGCATCAGGTAGGCCTTGAGCCCTTCGTAGAGGTAGTCCGACGGGCCGCCGGCGTACAGCTGCTCCTCGATGCGGGTCACCAGGCGCGGAGCGAAAATGGCGATCAGCAGCTTGCGATACAGGCTTTGCGATTCGCTTTCGAGCATGTCGCCCTGGTACAGGCCCAGGCCCTCGGCCCAGCTGGGTGGGTCGTCGGCCAGATGGCGCACGGTGTTGAGCAACGGCAGCACCTCGACGACGTTGCGCTGCGCCGGGCTCAGGCTTTGCACGCTCTTGCCCAGCGGCTGCAGGCGGCTGTCGACCTCGGCGATGTATTGCTGGTTGGCACGGTAGCTGAGTGCCCACAAGGTGCCGACCAGCAGCACCAGCGCCACGCTCAGGGCCAGCGCGCCACGGGCGATCCACCTGCGCCGCCGTTCAACCTTGGGGTTGCTGCCGACCAGACCGCGCTCGGCGAAGGCCACAGCCGTGAACAGTCGCTCGATGAAATAGCTGCGCCCACTACCGCTCTGGCGCGCCAGCTGCGCGCGGTCCAGGCCCATGCTCTGGGCCATGCTGCCGATCAGCCGGTCGATGGGGCTGCCTTCCTGGGTGCCGCTGGTGAAATACACACCGCGCAGCAACGCCCGCGCCTCGAAGGCGTTGGGCTTGAAGATGCCATCGAGGAAGCCCTTGAGGTCGCCGCGCAGGGCGGCGAACTGTTGCACAAAGCCGTAGATCAGGTCGCGCCGGGTCGGGTCGCGTTCCTGTTGCAGGCGCTCGACCAGGCGCTCGCCAAGGCGCTGTTCGAGCAGGCCGAACTCGTTGTCGAACTGTGCCAACGGGCTGTCAGCCCCCTGCTCGAGGGTATCCAGCGGGAAGGTCATGCCCCACACCTGGGCGCGCTCGTCCTTGCCCAGGTTGTCGAAGAACTCCGTGAAGCCCGGCACCAGGTCCAGCTTGGTCAGCATCAGGTACACCGGGAAGCGCACGCCCAGCTGGCTGTACAGTTCCTGGATGCGCGCACGGATCGCCACAGCATGGGCGGCACGCTCGGCGTCGCTGCCCAGCAGCAGGTCGGCCAGGCTGATGGCAATGAACGCACCGTCGATCGGGCGGCGCGAGCGCTGGGTCTTGAGCAGGTCGAGGAAGCCCAGCCAGGCCGCCTTGTCGACTTGGGCGTGGCTGTCCTGGGTGGTGTAGCGGCCGGCGGTATCGAGCAGCACCGCCTGGTCGGTGAACCACCAGTCGCAGTTGCGCGTGCCGCCCACCCCGCGGATGGCGCCCTCGCCCAATTGCGCGGCCAGCGGGAAATGCAGCCCGGAATTGACCAGCGCGGTGGTCTTGCCGGAACCGGGCGGGCCGATGATCACGTACCACGGCAGCTCGTAGAGGTTGCGCCGCTCGTCACCGCCCAGGCGGGCCTTTTTCAGTAGGGCCAGGGCCTCGTCCATGCGCTGGCGCAGGGCGGCCAGCTCTTCGGCGGTGGCCACGCTGGCCGGGTCCGGGGCGGTCTCGGCGGCCAGGCTCTGCATGACCTTGGCCGCCTGCCGACGCGCCTGCACGATGCGCCAGGCGCGGTAGGCGCCCCACACGGCGAACAGCAGGACAATCAGCAGCCAGCGCGGTGCGGGCGGCGCCAGCACTTCCAGCAACGGCCCGACAAACCAGATGATCAGGCTCAGGGCGATCAGGCCCAGCAGCGGGATCACCCAGCGAATGACAAAACTGAACAACGCCTTCACTCGACGCCCTCCGCCAGCACGGTGATTTCAACCCGGCGATTCTTCGCCCGACCTTGCGCGGTGTCGTTCGACGCCAGCGGTTCGGTGTCGCTTAATCCTTCGGCGCTGAAGCGCTCGGGCTGCCCTGTGCGCGCAGCGAGCAGGCCCTTGACCTCTTCGGCGCGCGCCTGCGACAAGGCCCAGTTGGACGGGAAGCGCAGTGTGGCGATGCGCTGGTTGTCGCTGTGCCCGGTCACCCGCACGTTGCCCTTGACCTTGGCCACGGCCTCGGCAATGCGCAGCATCAACGGCTGGAAATCGCCCTTGATGCTGGCGCTGGCACTGGCGAACAGCTCATCGCCGCGAATGGTCACCACCGAACGGTCCACCGCATCTTCGACGGCGACCCGGCCAGCCTTGATGTCTTCGGCGAGGAACCCGGCCAGGCGCGGGCGCTGCACCGGCTTGGGCTGCACCACCGGGCGGTCCATGGCCTGCACCGGGATCTCGCCCAGCGCGTGGATACCACGGAACACCGGCTCGGCATCGGCAGCCAGCTTCAGGCGCAGACCGAACAGCAACAGCAACAGCAACGCCACGGCCACCGCCAGGCCTACCCATGGCGGCACGAACTGGGCCAGGCGATCGCGGCTTACGGTCGCCCCGCGCCAGTGCGGCGACAGTTCGCGCTCGCGCTCGCCACGGGCGCTGCGAATCGCCGCAGCGGCGCGCTCGCGCAGTGCTTCGAGCTGGGCGCGGCCATCGTTCATGACCCGGTAGCGGCCTTCGAAGCCGAGGCTGGTGCACAGGTACAGCAGCTCCAGCAGGTTGAGTCGTTCGCGCGGGCTTTGCAGGCAATGCTCCATCAACTGGAATACTTTCTCGCCGCCCCAGGCCTCGTTGTGCACGGTGATCAGCAAGCTCTGCCGGCTCCAGTCGCTGGCACTGCCCCACGGCGTGCTGAGCACCGCCTCGTCCAGCGCGGTGCACAGTGCGTAGCGCGCCAGCAGCACCTCGTTACGCGCGACCCCAGCAGCTTCGGCACGAGTTTCGAACTCGCGCAGGTAGGCCAGCAACTGCGCGCGCAGGCTGGCCGGCGCTGAGTGGGCGATGGTGTTGCGCAGACGGGTAAGCAAGGCCAGCAGCGGCCCGGCGGCCTGCTCCAGTGGGTTGAGGCCCATGCCCTGGCCGGGCGCCAGCGGCTCGGCCGGCACCTGCAACGGCGCGAGAGCCGGGGCCGGGGCCGGTTGCGCGGCGCGGCCCCCGGGGCGCGGCATGAACTGGGTACGGTCGTTGGCCAGCGGATCGTCCGGGTGCATCGCGGGTTATCCTCGAATAGCCCAGAAGGCCAGGCTCAGGCCGGGGAATTCGCCGGCGACGTAGAAGGCAAAGCCACCGGAATGCTGCAGCTGCTTCCAGTGTTCGCTGCCACGGTCGAGCTCGAAGTAGGTGGAACCGGCGTGGAACGGAATCTGCCGTGGCGCCACCGGCAACGGCAGCAGGCCGATGCCCGGCAGTTGCAGGTTGACCAGGTCGCGAATGTGCTCCACCGAGCCGATCTTGCTCTGTTGGCCGAAGCGGCTGCGCAGGGTCTCGCTGGGCACGTCGGCGCGCACCACGAGGATGAAGCTGGCGCTGTCGAGCAGGCTGCGGTCGGCGAGCATGCCGACATGGATGCCGTAGGCCTTCTCGACGATCGGAATCGCAACCGCCTTGCTGTCGATCAGCGTCGAGAGGGCCTCGCGCAATGCGCTCATCACCGGCGCGAAGGTCGCTGCCAGGTCGTCGTGCTGGTACACCGGGAAGCTGAGCGGGCGCCGGCCATCACGGGTGAAGGTGGCGAACTCGCCGGCCAGCGCCACCAACTCGCTGTACAGGCGCTCGGGGTGCAACGGACTCAGCTGATTGAGGTGCTCGATCAGCGGCTGGGCGCGGTTGACCAATTGCAGCAGCATGAAGTCGGCAATCTCCGACGCCCCGCCATTGGCCGAGGCGACCACTCGCCCGGCCAGCGCTTCGCCACGCTGGTGCAGCAGCCCCAGCAACTCGCCGCAGAAGCCGGACAACTGCTGGCTGGCCGCCACGTCAAGCAGCGGTGGGATGTAACTGTCATCCACCATCAGGGCACGGTCGGCGCGCTTTTCGCGGATGCGCAGCATGCCGAGGGCGGCGTAGTCGCTCAGGCCATCCTCGCTGAGCAGCAGGCGCAAGGCGCGGCTGCCGAGGGCCAGCGCGGCACGGTTCTCGAACGGCGCGTTGTCGTCACGCACTTCACTGACCCGGCTGATGTAGCGGGCGCCAGCGCTGGCCTCGCCTTCGTCGACGGTGTCGCGGGCCCCGGCGCGCTTGAGCGGCAGGCCCAGGTGGACCACGCCATCGCGCAGCGCGTCGGGCACCTCCAGCGGCGCTGGCGGCAGGTCGTCGCGGGGTATGTCGAACGGTGTGCCGTCGGGCAGCAGGCCGCGGGCACTGATGATTGCCACCTTGCCCTGGGCGAGCAAGCCCTGGTCGAACAGCAGTTCGGAGAAGCCCCAGGCAGCAGCGCTCAATGGCCGGCTGCGGGCGTCTACGAGGTGTTCGAGGTAGCGGTCGTGCTGTTGGAAATGCTGGGTCGTGATGAACATGCCTTCCGACCAGACCACGCGATTGTTCCAGGACATGGGGGCTCCGATTGCCTAGCGGGCAGGTTCAGGTTGAGGGGTGGCCTCGGCGCTGCGCACGTCACGCACATCGAGGCTGATCTGGTAGTCGCGCGGCGGCACAGGCAGCACGCTGCGCCACTGGGCCTGGTCGATCTCGCGATAACCGACCACCAGGCCGATGTGGCGCGTGGCGGGGTCCAGCGGGCGCTCGAGGCGCAAATGCCCGCCGGGCTGCAATAGCACTTCGTCCTGGTCGATCAGGTCGGCGCCGAGGGTGGCCTGGGCGCGTTCGGCCAGGGCAAAGTAGTCGGCGCGGGCGAAGGCGGCGCTGTTCTTCAGCTCGAAAAGGCGCACCCGGACCGGCGCCGGGGTGCCACCAGGGCCCGGGTTCAGCCCGGCGGCAGCGCTGAAATACAGGGTCACGGCGGCGCGCTCCGGCACCTCGTTGGCAACCGCGGCAACAGGCGTGTCCTTGCTGCAGGCCGCGAGCAGCACCAGGCTCATGGCGGCTACCAGTGTTATTGCTTTCATCCTTGTCCTCATGACGTACCTTGGGCTTCCCCGATGCACTCAGCGACGTTGCGCACGGCTGCTGTGGAGCTGGTAGGCGCGGCTGAATTCGCGGCCTAGCAGCTCTTGAAAATCGTCTTCGGCCTCGCGGGAAATCTGCCCGTAAAGCTCGGTAAACTGCTGCCAGCAATGCGCCTGGCGCGAGCCGCCGAACAGCTTGGCCAGCCCGGCAGCCGGTGCCAGGCGCTGCTCCAGGCGGGCCGGCTGGAAACACCCCAGCAAGTGCTGGATGGCAGCTTGCACACCGGCCATCACCGCCAGCTGGTGGGCGCGCACATCATCGAAGCTCTCGCGCACCGCCTGGTCTGCCGGCATAAACGCCTGGTTGCCGTGGCGCAGCAGCAACAGCAACGCCTCGTCGGCATTGGGGGCGAATTTCAGCGGATTGTTCTGCACCGGGGCAATGGTGGTCTGCTGCATGCGGAACTCGCCCTTCAGGCTACTGCGCGCACGCAAAACATCGATCAGGCCCTCTACCATCAGGCGGTAGCTACGGCCGATGGCCTCCATCTGCGCGGCGGCATCGGCGGCGTCGATGCGCAGGTGCTCGATGCCAGCGCCGCGCAGGAACGCCTGCAACAGGGCGTCGCTGGCCATGGCCGGTGCGGGCGCAGCGGCAGGCGGCGCGACCGCTGCCGCTGTCACCGGCGGCGCTGACGGTGGCGATATCATATCCGCAGCCGCAGCCGCAGCCGCAGCCGCAGCCGCAGCCGGGGCCGGGGCCACTGCCGCCGGCGCTGCGGCCGGCGTCGAGCCGAGCAGGTCCCAGTCTTCCGGGATCATCCCCGGGGTGGCCGGGGCGGCAGTCGGTGCCGGGGGAGCCAACGGGGTTGGTGGGCGAAAGTCATGCTGCTGGGCAGGGACGTGGTCGGGCTGGCTGACCGGCGGCACGCTGGCCGGGCCGAGGAAATCGAACAGGTCAGGCAGGGTGTCATGGCTCGAAGCCCCCTGCAGGAGCGCAGCCGGCGCCCCGGAAATCGCCGGGGCAGGCATGGCCGGAGCGGCCATCTGGTTGGCCATCAGCGCTTCGAAACTGTGCGCCTGGGGCTCGCTTTCAAGGCTGCCAGGCAGGCTCGCGTCGATCCGCGCCTGTATCTCGTATTCACCAATACGGATAACTTCGCCATCCATCAACGGCTCACTGTTACCACGACGCAAACGAATACCGGCACAAACTAACTCGACACCATTGGTGCTGTCGTCGGTCAAGTAATACTGGCCATGCTTGAACTGGATCACACAATGCCGAGACGATACCAACCGTTCCGGGTCGGGAAGTACCCAGTCATTATTAGCCGCACGACCAATAGTGATGGCACCGCTCTCCAGCCGCATTTCCGGACATTGTCCAGGGGTAATCTTGTGATAGCTGGTGATAGTTAGGCAAAGTGCCATCATGCCTCCTTGCATCCGTTTAGAACGTCGATCCATCCATTCGAGTTAGTGCGCGAAGCCACTCGAACACCGTTGCAACGCTTGATTCACGCGGCCCAGGCAAAAACCACAAATATATGAAGGGTATGTAACGCCCATGCCGTGGCCTAACCAGAATCCATGACGAGCGGTGCCTGGCTACTGCCAACAGCGTCACAGCAGGCACTCGGCGGCGCGTAGCTTACCTTGACACCTGCAAATAAATAAACCATAAATGCGCAACTTCGAAGTGCCAAAATAATATCATCGTGATACCACTTCGACACGCGTTAAAAAGTTTGTGCGCCAGTTCACATTTGCAAATTCGCACAAGAACACGCCCTCACCAAGGGCCGATAGGGAGATCGAATTCTGGTGTACGCATCGCCGTTGCTCGCCGCTGTTTCTGCTGACTTCCCCTGCGGCGAAGACCTCGAATATGACGCTGAGTTTCTGCAACTGGAGCGTGATGCCCAGGGCCGCCCCGAGCGCGTCATGGGCGATGCCGTTCAGCCCGCCGAGCCGCCGCAGTGGCGCGACATCGAGCAGGCATGCAGCCGCTTGCTGCAACGCAGCAAGGACCTGCGCATCACCCATTTTCTGTTGCAGGCCAACCTCGCCCTGCATGGCCTGCCGGGCCTGGCCACCAGCCTGGAACTGATCCGCGACCTGCTCGCCGAGTATTGGCTCTACCTGCACCCGCAGCTGGACGCCGCCGACGACAACGACCCCACGGTACGGGTCAACGCCCTGGCCGGCCTGACCTGCGACACCAATATCGGCCTGCTGCGCGATGCCGTGCTGGTGCGCTCGCGCGCCTTCGGCCCGGTCACCCTGCGCGCCGCATTGCATGCCGCCGGCGTGCAGCACTTCGCCAGCGAACAGCTCAGCGCCGAAGAACTGGCCGCCGCCCTGCGTGACGCCGACGAAGACCAGGTGCAGCAGTGCCAGGCAGCCCTGCAGCTGGCCCGCGAGGCGGTGGACGTCATCGAACAGCGGGTCAACGACCAGGTCGGCTCGGCCAGTGGCGTCGACCTGTCGGCTCTGCGCCAGCCGCTGCGCCAGGTGCAGCAGGTGCTCGCCGATTACGCCCCGGCCGGGGCAGGCCCTGCCCTGGCCGCCGCCGAAGCACCGGCGACCACCAGCGAGCAAGTGCCGCCCGCCGCCGCCAGCCCCAGCGCCCGGCCTGCCGCCCGCCCTGGCGAAGTAAACAGCCGCGAGGACGTGCAGCAGAGCCTCGACCGGCTGTTGCAGTACTACGCCCGCCACGAGCCCTCCAGCCCGCTGCCGGTGCTGTTGCACCGGGCGAAGCGGCTGGTCAATGCCGATTTCGCAACCATTGTCCGCGACCTGATCCCCGATGGCTGGTCGCAATTCGAGAACCTGCGCGGCACCGAGGACAACTGACGCCCTCGGCCCGCATCAACACCGACGCCCGCAACGAACAGCGCCGCCGCACCGGCGACCAGGAGGAACAACGTGGCGAAAGACAGCTCCCAGAAATTCATCGCACGCAACCGTGCGCCGAGGGTGCAGATCGAATATGACGTCGAGCTCTACGGCGCCGAGAAGAAAGTCCAGCTGCCATTCGTCATGGGCGTGCTGTCGGACCTCGCCGGCAAGCCGGCCGAACCGCTGCCTGCGGTAGCCGAACGCAAGTTCCTGGAGATCGATGTCGACAACTTCGATTCGCGCCTGAAGGCCATGAAGCCACGCGTGGCCTTCAACGTGCCCAACGAGCTGACCGGCGAAGGCAACCTGAGCCTGGACATTACCTTCGAGAGCATGGACGACTTCAGCCCGGCCGCCGTGGCACGCAAGGTCGATGCCCTCAACCAGCTGCTCGAGGCGCGCACCCAGCTGGCCAACCTGCTGACCTACATGGACGGCAAGACCGGTGCCGAGGACATCATCCTCAAGGCCATCAAGGATCCGGCCCTGCTACAGGCACTGGCCAGCGCGCCAAAACCCGTCGACAACGAGCCCAAGGCCTGAGGAGACAGCCCATGAACGATCCATTGCGCGAAGCCCAGGCCCAGCCAGCTGGCGCCACCCAGGACACGAGCGAATTCGCCAGCCTGCTGCTGCAGGAGTTCAAACCCAAGACCGAGCGCGCCAAGGAAGCGGTGGAAAGCGCCGTGCGTACCTTGGCCGAGCAGGCCCTGGCGCAGACCAGCCTGGTGTCCAACGACGCCATCGGTTCGATCGAGCAGATCATTGCCGCCATCGACGCCAAGCTCACCGCCCAGGTCAACCAGATCATCCACCACGATGATTTCCAGCAGCTGGAAAGCGCCTGGCGCGGCCTGCACTACCTGGTCAACAACACCGAAAGCGACGAGCAGCTGAAGATTCGTGTGCTCAACGTGTCGAAGACCGACCTGCACAAGACCTTGAAGAAGTTCAAGGGCACCGCCTGGGACCAGAGTCCGATCTTCAAGAAGCTGTACGAAGAAGAGTACGGCCAGTTCGGCGGCGAACCTTACGGCTGCCTGGTCGGCGACTACTACTTCGACCAGTCGCCACCCGACGTCGAGCTGCTGGGAGAGATGTCGAAAGTCTGCGCCTCAATGCACGCGCCGTTCATCGCCGCCGCCTCGCCGACCGTGATGGGCATGGGCTCGTGGCAGGAACTGAGCAACCCGCGCGACCTGACCAAGATCTTCACCACCCCGGAGTATGCTGGCTGGCGCTCGCTGCGTGAGTCGGAAGATTCGCGCTACATCGGCCTGACCATGCCGCGCTTCCTGGCGCGCCTGCCATACGGCGCCAAGACAGACCCGGTCGAGGCCTTCGCCTTCGAAGAAGACACTGATGGCGCCGACAGCAGCAAGTACACATGGGCCAACGCCGCCTATGCCATGGCCGTGAACATCAACCGCTCGTTCAAGCACTACGGCTGGTGCTCGCGCATCCGTGGCGTGGAATCGGGTGGCGAAGTGCAGGGCCTGCCGGCGCACACCTTCCCCACCGACGACGGTGGTGTGGACATGAAGTGCCCGACCGAAATCGCCATTTCCGACCGCCGCGAAGCAGAGCTGGCGAAGAACGGTTTCATGCCGCTGCTGCACAAGAAGAACACCGACTTCGCGGCCTTCATCGGCGCCCAGTCGCTGCAGAAGCCAGCCGAGTACGACGACCCGGACGCCACCGCCAACGCCAACCTGGCCGCGCGCCTGCCGTATCTGTTCGCCACCTGCCGCTTCGCGCACTACCTCAAGTGCATCGTTCGCGACAAGATCGGCTCGTTCAAGGAGAAGGACGAGATGCAGCGCTGGCTGCAGGACTGGATCCTCAACTACGTCGACGGCGACCCGGCGCACTCCACCGAGACCACCAAGGCCCAGCACCCGCTGGCAGCGGCCGAGGTCGTGGTCGAGGACGTCGAAGGCAACCCGGGTTACTACAACTCGCGCTTCTACTTGCGCCCCCACTACCAGCTCGAAGGGCTGACCGTGTCGCTGCGCCTGGTATCGAAGCTGCCTTCGGCCAAAGGGGCCTGACCGCCCCCGGGCTGTCTGACAGCCCCAACTGCACCCAACCGCCAACCTGACGCGTAATACCGAGGACATCATGGCTGTAGATATTTTCATCAAGATCGGCGACATCAAGGGCGAGTCCCACGACAAGGCCCACAAGGACGAAATCGACGTGCTCAACTGGAGCTGGGGCATGTCCCAGTCCGGCAACATGCACACGGGCAGCGGCGGCGGCTCGGGCAAGGTCAACATCCAGGACCTGTCGATCACCAAGTACATCGACAAGTCCAGCCCCAACCTGATGGCCCACTGCTCCAGCGGCAAGCACATCGACAAGGTCAAGCTGACCGTGCGCAAGGCCGGGGGCGAGAGTCAGGTCGAGTACCTGATCATCAACCTCGAAGAAGTCATCATCAGCTCGCTCAGCACCGGTGGCTCGGGCAGCGACGACCGCCTGACCGAGAACGTGACCCTGAACTTCGCCAAGGTCACCGTCGATTATCAGCCGCAGAAAGCCGACGGCAGCAAGGAAGGCGGCCCGATCAAGTACGGCTGGAACATCCGCTCCAACGTCAAGATCTGACCGACCGCGTCCGCGCCGCCTTGGCTGGCGTGGGCGCCCTTCCCTCACCTCACCCGCTTACGGTGAACCCATGGCCAAGCCTTCTTTCATCAACCTGTGGAATGCCTACCCGACCGACTCGTCGCCTTGCGACGGCGGCTGGGACAACCAGTGCGCCATTCGCATGAGCATTGCGCTCAATGGCGAACACACCATCAAGGTGAACGCCGGCAGCTACAGCGAACCGCGCTGTGCTCATGGCCATGCCCGGGGCGCCGAGTCGCTGGCCAACTGGTTGTGGAAGCACCATCTCGGCGCACCCCTGCAACTGAGCGGCAGCGCCGGCGACCGCCTCAAGCTCAGCGAGAAGCGCGGCATCATCTTCTTCAAGGATTGCTTCGCCCGTGCCGGGCAGGCATTCGACAACCGTACCGGCGACCACATCGATCTGTGGGACCGAGGCCGGGTCACGGGCTATTTCGCCGACCAGGCGCACCGATCCAAGGCTGTCTGGTTCTGGGAGCTGAAATGAGACCTGCATGCACAACCCTGCTGCCGGCGCTGCTGCTCGCATTCGCCTTGAACGCGTGTGCCCAGGCGCCCGCTGCCCCGTCGGGCGAGGCGCCTGAGGTGACCTTGGGCGGCCACACCCTTGCGCTGGTTAACCACCAAGGCCGCTGCGCGCTGCGCAAAGCCGATGCCTCGCTGCTGCAACTGGACATGCCCTGGCCCTGCCAGCTCAGCCCAGGGCGCGACAGCGGCAAGCCACGCGTCGAACAATTCAAGGGGGCGCAGATCATCATTGTCAGCCATGTGCAGCCAGACCCGGCGCAACCTGGCCGTTGCGACAGCCAGTTCCAGGCTGTGCGCCAGCTCGGCACGCGCCTGGAACCCTCCATCCTGGCCCGTGGCGGCAGTTGCTCGCGTGGCCCGGTGGACCAGAAGAACTTCGTGGGGCTGTTCGAGTGGTAGCCGAGATCGCCGCCCGCGACCGTCTGCAGCCGTCGCTGCTGGACCGCCTGACCGACGACAACCCGGGCAACCCGCAGGAAGCACCGGACAAGCGCGTGCTCAGCCTGCACCAGCTCAAGGCCTCTGTGCTGCGCGACCTCGCCTGGTTGCTCAACACCACTTCGCTGCTCGACAGCGTCACCACCCTGGACACCCCGGCCGGGGCCTCGGTGGTCAACTATGGGCTACCGGCGCTGGCCGGCAACAGCGCCTCGAACATCGACCTGGCCGAACTGGAACGCATCATCCACCAGGCCATCGCCACCTACGAGCCACGCATTCTCCCCCACACCCTCAAGGTGCGGGCCCAGGCCGCGCCCGGCGAGATGAACGCCAACGCCTTGAGCTTCGAGATCGAAGGCGACCTGTGGGCCCAGCCAGCGGCGCTGCCGTTGCTGCTGCAGACCGACATCGACCTTGAGTCCGGGCATGTGCGTGTGGCCCCCGCCGAACGCCGGAGGCGTGCATGAACCCGCGCATGCTCGAGCTGTACAACCAGGAGTTGCAGCACATTCGCGAGAGTGCCGCGGAGTTCGCCAGGGAATACCCGAAAATTGCCGGGCGCCTGACGTTGTCCGGCATCGAGTGCGCCGACCCGTATGTCGAGCGCCTGCTCGAAGGCTTCGCCTACCTCACCGCCCGGGTGCAGCTCAAGCTCGACGCCGAGTACCCGACCTTCACCCACAACCTGCTGGAAATCGCCTACCCACACTACCTGGCGCCGACCCCGTCGATGACCGTGGTGCAACTGCAGACCGACCCCGACGAGGGTTCGCTGGCCAGCGGTTTCCGCCTGCCGCGTGACAGTGTGCTGCGCGCCAACCTGGGGCGCAACTCGCAGACCCCGTGCGAGTTCCGCAGCACCCAGGACGTTACCTTGTGGCCGTTGCAGGTGGCCGCCGCCGAGTACTTCGGCAACCCCGGTGCGGTGCTCGGGCGCCTAGCCAGCAGCGTGCCGCAGGCCCGCGCCGGCATGCGCCTGACCTTGCGCACTGGCGCCGAGGTGCCATTCGCCAGCCTGCCGCTCAGCCACCTGCCGCTGTACCTCAACGGCGCCGACGAAACCCCGTTCCGCCTCTACGAGCAACTGCTGGGCAGCGCTTGCGCGGTGTTCGTCCGCCAACCCGGCGCGGACTGGGTGGAGCGTATTCCCGTCGAACAGGCACTGCGCCCGTGTGGCTTCGACGACCGCGAGGCAGCATTGCCAGTGGTACCGCAGGCGTTCCAGGGCTACCGCCTATTGCAGGAATATTTCGCCCTGCCGCAGCGCTTTCTGTTCGTCGATATCGCCGGGCTGGAACGGGCGGTGCAGCGCTGCAGCGGCCAGACGCTGGAAGTGCTGGTGTTGTTCGAGCGTTTCGACCAGAGCCTGGAAAGCAGCGTCGGCGCCAGCCAGTTCGTGCCGTTCTGCACCCCTGCGATCAACCTGTTCCCGCGCCGGGTCGACCGCCTGCACCTGACCGATCGGGTGCATGAGCACCACGTGATCGCCGACCGCACCCGGCCCACCGATTTCGAGATTCACTCGCTGCAGCGGGTCACCGGCTACGGCACCGGCCCGGACCAGGAATTCCTGCCGTTCTACGCCGTGCGCGACCCGTCGCGCTATGGCCGCGACCAGGCCTACTACATCGTGCGCCGCGAGCCACGGGTGTTGTCCAGCGACCAGCGCCGCAACGGTACCCGCTCCAGCTACATGGGGAGCGAGACGTTCATCAGCCTGGTTGACGGCCAGCAGGCGCCGTACCGCCACGACCTGCGCCAGCTGGGTATCAGCGCCCTGTGCAGCAACCGCGACCTGCCGCTGTTCATGAACGTGGGCGATGGCCGCAGCGACTTCAGCCTGGCCGACAGCGCGCCGGTGGCCGGCATCCGCTGCCTGGCCGGCCCGAGCAGGCCCAAAGCCAGCCATGCCCACGACAACCGCGCCTGGCGCCTTATCAGCCAGCTGTCGCTGAACTACCTGTCGCTGGCCGAACACGGCCAGGGCGCCGCTGCCCTGCGCGAACTGCTGCGCCTGTACGGCGACCCGCAGGACAGCGCCCTGAACCTGCAGATCGACGGCCTGCGCGAGGTCAGCAGCAAGCCCTGCACGCGGCGCCTGCCGATGCCGGGGCCAATCGTGTTCGGGCGTGGCCTGCAAATTACCCTGACCTTCGATGAGAACGCCTTCCGCGGCACCGGCGTGTTCCTGCTGGGTGCGGTGTTCGAACGTTTCCTGACCCGCTATGTGTCGATCAACAGCTTCACCGAAACTGTACTGCGCACCAGCGAACGTGGCGAGATCATGCGCTGGGCCGCTAAACCCGGGCGCAGGCCGACGTTATGAATACCTTGCAGGCCATGCAGGCGCAGCCCTGGGCGTACGATTTCTTCCAGGCGCTGCGCCGCCTCGAGGCGCAGCACCCCGAGCTGCCACGCTTCGGCCATTCCCTGCGCCTGGCAGACGAGCCGGTGCGCCTGGGCCAGCGCTTGGACTGCGGGTTCGCCCCGGCGACCCTGGCTGCGGTCAGTGCCGACGGCGACCAGCCGGCGCGCCTGGAGCAGTTCTTCTTCGGCCTGGGTGGCCCCAATGGCCCGCTGCCACTGCACCTCACCGAATACATGCGCGAGCGCCAGCGCAACCACGGCGACGCGACCAGCAAGGCGTTCCTGGACGTCTTCCATCACCGCCTGCTGAGCCTGTTCTACCGAGCCTGGGCCGAAGCGCGCCCGACGGTCAGCCACGACCGCCCGGGTGACGACTACTGGGCCGCGCGCCTGGCGGCGCTGAGTGGCCGTGGCCAGCCCGAACTGCAAGGTCAGGGCGCGCTGGCCGACACCGGCAAACTGCACTGGTCGGGCCACCTGAGCGCGCAAACCCGCTACCCGGACGGCCTGTGCAGCATACTTGGCGGCTATTTTGGCGTGCCGGTGACGCTGGAAGAATACGTCGGCCAATGGCTAGAACTGCCCGAACGCAGCCAGCTCGGCGTGCGCGCCAACCGCCTGGGCGTGGACCTGTGCCTGGGCCGCTACGTCTGGGACCGCCAGCACAAGTTCCGCCTGTGCCTGGGCCCACTCAGCCTCGACCAGTACCACGCCCTGCTGCCCGGCGGGCAGGCTTTCGTCGAACTGGCGGCCTGGGTCGCCGAGTACCTGGGCCAGGAACTGGACTGGGACCTCAACCTGATCCTTGCGCAGGACCAGGTGCCTGCGCTGCAACTCAATGCCGGCCAACGCCTGGGTTTCGACACCTGGCTTGGCCGCCCTGCACACGATGCACGCGACCTGAAGCTGGCCCGGTACTACGCCGACCAGCCGGCCGCCGCCCACCACACAAGGAACCAGGACCATGGGTGAAATCAGCCGCGCCGCGCTGTTCGGCAAACTCAACAGCGTCGCCTACAAGGCCATCGAGGCCGCCACGGTATTTTGCAAGCTGCGGGGCAACCCCTATGTCGAGCTGGTGCACTGGCTGCACCAATTGCTGCAACTGCAGGACAGCGACCTGCACCGCATCGTACGCCAGTGCGATATCGAGCCGGCGCGCCTGGCCCGTGACCTGACCGATGCCCTGGACCGCCTGCCGCGCGGTTCGACGTCGATCACCGACCTGTCTTCGCAGGTGGAAGAAGCCGTCGAACGCGGCTGGGTATACGGCAGCCTGATGTTCGGCGAAAGCCAGGTGCGCACCGGCTACCTGCTGGTCGGCATCCTCAAGACCCCGAGCCTGCGCCATGCCCTGCAGGGGCTGTCCAGCGAATTCGGCAAAGTGAAGGTCGAGGCGCTGAGCGAACGCTTCAGCGAGTACGTGGGCGACTCGCCGGAAAACCACCTGGCTGCCACCGACGGCTTCAGCGCTGCGCTGCCCGGCGAAGCCAGCGGCGCCGTGGCGCCGGCGGCGATGGGCAAGCAGGAGGCGCTCAAGCGCTTTACCGTCGACCTTACCGAACAAGCGCGCAGCGGCAAGCTTGACCCTATCGTCGGGCGCGACGAAGAGATCCGTCAGCTGGTCGATATCCTCATGCGCCGCCGGCAGAACAACCCGATCCTTACCGGCGAGGCCGGTGTCGGCAAAACCGCCGTGGTGGAAGGCTTCGCCTTGCGCATCGTCGCCGGCGATGTGCCGCCGGCGCTCAAGGACGTAGAACTGCGCAGCCTGGATGTCGGCCTGCTGCAGGCCGGCGCCAGCATGAAAGGCGAATTCGAACAGCGACTGCGCCAGGTGATCGAGGATGTGCAGGCGTCGCCCAAGCCGATCATCCTGTTCATCGATGAAGCACACACCCTGGTCGGTGCAGGGGGCGCAGCCGGCACCGGCGATGCGGCCAACCTGCTCAAGCCGGCCCTGGCCCGTGGCAGCCTGCGCACGGTGGCGGCGACCACCTGGGCCGAATACAAGAAACACATCGAGAAAGACCCGGCCCTGACCCGCCGCTTCCAGGTAGTGCAGGTGGACGAGCCGAGCGAAGCCAAGGCCCTGCTGATGATGCGTGGGGTGGCATCGACCATGGAACAGCACCATCAGGTGCAGATCCTCGACGAGGCACTCGAGGCCGCGGTCAAGCTGTCCCACCGCTACATCCCGGCGCGCCAACTGCCGGACAAGTCGGTGAGCCTGCTCGATACCGCCTGCGCGCGCGTAGCCATCAGCCTGCACGCGGTGCCGGCCGAGGTCGATGACAGCCGCCGGCGCATCGAGGCGCTGGAGGTCGAACAGGCGATCATCGCCCGCGAAGCCGCCATCGGCGTGGCCACCGGGCAGCGCCAGGCCCAGGCCGACGGCTTGCTGGCCGAGGAGCGCCAACGCCGAGCCACCCTGGAAAGCCGCTGGGCCGAGGAAAAGGCCCTGGTCGATCAGTTGCTGGCCACCCGCGCGCAGCTGCGCGACCAGGCCGGTGTGGTCGACCAGGACGCGGCGTTGCCAGCAAACTCCGAACTGCGCGAAACACTGGCCGACCTGCAACAGCGCCTGAGCGCGCTGCAAGGCGAGAGCCCGTTGATTCTGCCGACCGTGGACTACCAGGCCGTCGCCTCGGTGGTGGCCGACTGGACCGGGATTCCGGTGGGGCGCATGGCGCGCAACGAGATCGAGACCGTGCTCAACCTCGACAGCCTGCTGGCCAAGCGCATCATCGGCCAGGACCACGCGCTGCAAATGATCGCCAAGCGCATCCAGACCTCCCGCGCCGGCCTCGACAACCCGAACAAGCCGATCGGCGTGTTCATGCTCGCCGGCACCTCCGGCGTGGGCAAGACCGAGACCGCACTGGCCCTGGCCGAGGCGCTGTACGGCGGTGAGCAGAACCTGATCACCATCAACATGAGCGAGTTCCAGGAAGCGCACACCGTGTCCACCCTAAAGGGCGCCCCGCCCGGCTATGTCGGCTATGGCGAGGGCGGCGTGCTGACCGAGGCGGTGCGCCGCCGGCCGTACAGCGTGGTGCTGTTGGACGAGGTAGAAAAGGCCCACCCGGACGTGCACGAGATCTTTTTCCAGGTGTTCGACAAGGGCGTGATGGAAGACGGCGAAGGCCGCCAGATCGACTTCCGCAATACCCTGATCCTGCTCACCACCAACGCTGGTACCGAGCTGATCGCGCGTACCTGCAACGACCCGCAGGCTCTGCCCGACCCCGACACGGTAGCCAGCCAGCTGCGCCAGCCGCTGCTAGAGATCTTCCCGCCGGCGCTGCTCGGCCGACTGGTGACCATCCCCTACTACCCGCTCAGCGACGCCATGCTCAAGGCCATCACCCGTCTGCAGCTGGAGCGCGTTCGTAAGCGCGTGGAAGGCACGCACAAGGTAGGCTTCGCCTACGACGACGGTGTGGTCGAGCTGGTCGTTTCGCGCTGCAGCGAAACCGAAAGCGGTGGCCGCATGATCGACGCCATCCTCACCAACGGCCTGCTGCCGGACATGAGCCGCGAGTTTCTCACCCGCATGCTCGAAGGCAAGCCGCTAGCCAGCGTACGCATCAGCCGCCGCGACAACGACTTGCACTATGACTTCGGCGCAGCCGACTGACAGGACCGACCATGCTGTTCACGCAGTTCACGCGCCTGGCGCAGATCAACAGCCCGGTGGGGCCGGACAAGCTGATCCTGGCCGAAATGGGCGGCAGCGACGAGCTCGGCCGCCTGTTCGACTATGAGCTGCGGCTGACCAGCGACGACCCGGCCATCGACCTCAACGCCCTGCTGGGCAAGCCGATGAGCCTGAGCGTGCAACAGGGCTTGGACACCTCTCGCTACTTCCATGGCATCGTCGCCCGCTGCAGCCAGGCGGTCGATCAGGGCCAGTTCGCCAGCTACCGGGTCACCCTGCGGCCGTGGTTGTGGCTGCTGACCCGCACCAGCGACTGCCGCATTTTCCAGCACCTGAGCGCACCGCAAATCATCAAGCAGGTGTTCCGCGACCTTGGCTTTTCCGATTTCGAGGATGCCTTGAGCCGCAGCTACTGCGAGCGCGAGTACTGCGTGCAGTACCGCGAGACCAGCTTCGATTTCGTCAGCCGGCTGATGGAAGAGGAAGGCATCTACTACTTCTTCCGCCATGAAGCGCAGCGCCACGTGCTAGTGCTGGCCGATGCCTACGGCGCGCATCCGCAGGTGCCGGGCTACGAAAGCGTGCCCTACTACCCGCCGGACGGGCAGCATCGCGAGCGCGACCACATCAACGACTGGCACCTGGCCCAGGAAGTCCAACCTGGTTCGCTGGAACTCAACGACTATGACTTCCAGCGCCCCAGCGCACGCATCGATGTGCGCTCGGCCATGCCGCGCCCGCACCAGGCCGGGGATTACCCGCTGTACGACTACCCCGGCGCCTACCAGCAAAGCCAGGACGGCGAGCATTACGCGCGTACGCGCCTGGAATCGCTGCAAAGCCTGCACGAGCGCGTCGAGCTGCGCGGCAACGCCCGTGGCCTGGGCAGCGGTCACCTGTTCAGCCTCAGCGGTTTCACCCGTCAGGACCAGAACCGCGAGTACCTGATCGTCGCCGCGCGCTACTACGTGCATCAAGAGCGCCTGGAAAGCGGCACCGGCAGCGGCGCCGCGCAGTTCGAGAGCAACCTCAGCTGCATCGACGCGCAGCAGAGCTTCCGCCCCGAATGCAGCACCGTGCGGCCGATCGTCAAGGGCCCGCAGACCGCCGTGGTGGTCGGCCCCGCTGGCGAGGAAATCTGGACCGACCAGTATGGCCGGGTGAAAGTGCACTTCCACTGGGACCGTCATGACCAGTCCAACGAGAACAGCTCCTGCTGGATTCGCGTGTCGCAGGCCTGGGCCGGCAAGAACTGGGGTTCGATGCAGATCCCGCGGATCGGCCAGGAGGTGATCGTCAGCTTCCTCGAAGGCGACCCTGACCGGCCGATCATCACCGGCCGCGTATACAACGCCGAGCAGAGCGTGCCTTACGACTTGCCCGCCAATGCCACGCAAAGCGGCATGAAGAGCCGTTCGAGCAAGGGGGGCAGCCCGGCCAATTTCAATGAAATCCGCATGGAGGACAAAAAGGGCGCCGAGCAGCTGTACGTGCATGCCGAGCGCAACATGGACACCGTGGTCGAGCAGTGCGAGACGCTGGCGGTCGGCATCAACCGCACCCAGACGGTCGGCATGTTGGAAACCATCACCATCGGCCAGGACCGCATCCGCGCCGTGCGCCGCGACGACATGCTGCTGGTCGGCGCCAGCAAGACTGACAGCGTCAGCACCAGCTACCTGATCGAAGTGGGTGAAAACCTGCGCCTGGTGTGCGGCAAGAGCGTGATCGAGCTGAACGCCAGCGGCCAGATCAACATCAGCTGCGAGCAGTTCAGCTTCCATGCCAGTCAGAACGGCGAGATCAATACCGACGGCACCCTCGACCTCAACGTCGGCAGCGGCGCGCAGACCGCGCCTGACAACCAGGGCGTGAAACAGACCATCGACAGTTCGGTGAAGGCGATCTTCTCCGGCTCTGACCAGTAACGAGACCAGCTATGAGTTATCGCATCAACGAATTCCGCCTGACCCTGCCCGATGCCGCCGTGCAGGACAGCAGCATCAACATACTGCGCTTCGAGGCGCTGGCCACCTCGCTGATCATCAGCCGCAGCCAGCTGGCCGAAGGCGAGACCTTGCAGAGCAATTTCGATGGCCAGCTGCAGCGCCTGCAACAACAGGTCAAGGACTTGCGCATGCAACCGGCCCAGGCCGTGCAAGTGGGTGCCGCCCAGGCGATCGCCGCCATCGAGCTGAGCAGCCAATTTAGCAAGGGCCAGGAAAAGGTCCACCAGTACCAGCTGGCCCTGGTGCTGCCCGGCACGCGCAAGATGTTTGCCCTGAGCTACGTCAAGGCCAGCCCGCTGGGCGCAGCAGAAGCGGCGCACTGGGCAACCATCAAGCAGTCGCTCGACTTCGACAACCTGGGCTGAACGCGCACCATGTCCGACGCCCTGTGGGCCGCCCGCGAAGGCGACGCGCTGATGCACACCTCGATGCTGGCAGACATCGTCGGCGGTGTACTGGAAATCGCTGCCACCGTGGCCATCGGTGCCCTGGCCACTGCCGCCGTGGCGGCGGCGTTCGGCCTGACCGTGGCCACCGGTGGCCTGGGCTGCTTCGTGCTGGGTGCGGTGGTCGGCCTGGTGGTCGGTGTGGTCATGGCCAAGACCGGCGCCGATACCGGCCTGAGCCGATTATGCGAGGGTATCGGAAATTTCCTGTTCCCGCCGTCGGTGCAGGCCACCATCATCAGTGGCTCGCCGAACACTCGCACCAACGGCATGCGCGCGGCACGTGCTGCCGGCATCGTCATCGGCCCGCCGGCACCGCTGGAGCCGGCCGGCGCCGAGGCTGGCGAGGCGAAGGAAGAAAGCTTTCTGGACATGGCCAAGGGCTTCTTCTCGCAGATGTGGCGGCCGACCGTGGCCACGCCAGCCGCCAATACTCTGCCAGCCCCGGACGACAAAGTACTGTGCAGCAAGCACCCGCCCATGCCACCGCAATATCTGGCCGAAGGGTCAAGCAAGGTACTGATCAATGGCCACCCGGCCTGCCGCAGCGGTGACCGCAGCACCTGCGAAGCGGTGATCGTCGAAGGTGGCCTGATATCGAGCAACGTGCGCATCGGTGGAGAGCCGATCGTGGTGCGCGAGATACGCAGCGGCAAGACGCCGGGCATCGGCCTGGCGGTGACCGCGCTGATGCTGCTGCGCGGGCGTGGCGGCAAGTTCTACAGCAAGTTCGGTTGCATGCTGGTGGGCGGGGTGAGCAGCGTCGTGACCGGCCAGGTGACCGGTGCCCTCACCCAGGCCATGGCCGGTTCGCCCAACCCGGTACATGCGGCGACCGGCGGCAAGGTCCTGTGTGGCGATGAAGACCTCGACTTCACCGTGCAGGCCACCCTGCCGATCGCCTGGCAACGCTTCTACAACAGCCACGACGAGCGGATCGATGGCTTGTTCGGCGCGGGCTGGAGCCTGCCTTACGAAGTTTCGGTAGAGGTTGGCGAAGACGATCACCTGGTGCTGGTCGACGAGCAGGCCCGCCGGGTGGATATGGGCATCATCACCTTGGGTGATGCGGTGTTCAGCGTCGGTGAAGGGCTGAGCGTACGCCGGGCGCACAACGGCGAGCTGCTGACCGAAAGCCGCGAAGGCGAGTACCGGTTGTTCCAGCCGACCCCGGGGCGGCCTGACCGACTGCGCCTGAGCCAGATCGGTGATCGCAACGACAACCGGATCTACCTGGATTACGACGACCAAGGCCGTCTTTGCCAGTTGCGCGATACCTTCGACCAGGTGCGTGTCCGGCTCGGCTACAGCCAGCAATGGCCACAGCGTGTGAGCCACGTCGACTTCCACGCGGCGAGCGGCGAATCGCAACGCTTGGCCAGCTATGGCTATGACGCCAACGGTGACCTGGCTCAGGTGCTGGATGGCGCAAGCCAGCCGCTGCGCAGCTTTGCTTACGACGCCGCCCGACGCATGATCGAACACCGTACTGGCGGCGGCCTGTGTTGCAATTACGAATGGGCGCAGCATGAGGACGGTTGGCGGGTAGTACGACACTGGACCAACGGCGGCGACAGCTACGCCTTCGAATACGATGTGGCCGCTGGCATCACCCGGGTGACCGACAGTCTTGGCCGCGTCGCCGTGCGCCACTGGAACCCGCAGTATCAGATCACCGCCTACACCGATGCACTCAAGCGGACCTGGCGCTTCGAATGGAACGACGAGCGCCAGTTGCTCGAGGCAAGCGATCCCATGGATGGACGCTGGCAATTTTTCTACGATGAGTCGGGCAATCTTGCCGAAACGGTCGACCCGCTGGGGCGTAGCGAGTCGACCGAGTGGCTCGAGCATTGGTCGCTGCCTCGCAGCCAGACCGACCAGGCCGGCCACCGCTGGATATTCGCCTACGACCAACGTGGCAACTGCACGCGCGAAACTGACCCGCTGGGCCAGCACACACGGTATCGCCACGACAGCCAGGGAAACCCTGTCGAAATCATCGATGCCAACGGTTCCAGCCGCCACCTGCGCTGGAACGAGCAAGGACTGCTGGTCGAACAGCGGGACTGCTCCGGCTATCTGACCCGCTTCGCCTACGATACATTGGGCCACCTGCAATCGATCACCGACGCCCAGGGCGAGCGCACCGGCTACCAGCATGACAGCAAGGGTCGCTTGCGCAGCGTGACCTTGCCCGATGGCCGCAGCGAAGCGTTTGCCCTGGATGCCAGCGGCTTGTTGGCCCAGCACATCGACACAGCAGGTCACGTTACCCAATACCGGCGTAACCGCCGCGGGCAACTGGAACTACGCACTGATGCGCTCGGCCGACAGGTGCGCTACCAGTACGATAACCATGGGCGCCTGCTCGCGCTGTACAACGAAAATGGCGAAGCATACGGTTTCGAATGGGATGCAGGCGACCGGCTGATCGCAGAACGCGACCTGGACGGCGGCTTGCGGCGCTACCAGTACGACCTACTGGACAACCTTGTCCAGGTGACCTTCCTGCCTGCGCCGGGCAGCGAGGATGCGCCCATCATTCATCGCATGGCGTATGACGCCGGCGGTCGCCTGCTGACCCGCCATACCGATGAGGGGCGCACCGACTACTGCAATGACCCCCTGGACAACGTGGTTGCGGTCCGCCGTACCGCCGTGGATGGCCAGGTCGAGGAACTTGGCTTCGCCTTCGATGCACTTGGCCAGTTGCTCGAAGAACACAGCGCGCAGGGCCGCGTGCAGTATCAGTACGACCCGCTCGGCAATGTCACCCGCACGCGAGTCCCCGACGGCCGCTGGATCAACCGCCTGTACTACGGTAGCGGGCACCTGCACCAGATCAACCTCGATGGCAAGGTGGTGTGCGATTTCGAGCGAGACCGCGTACACCGGGAGACGCTGCGCCTGCAGGGCAACCTGGCGGTTCAACGCCAGTACGACCGTGGCGGGCGCGTGCGCACCCTGCTGCGCCGCCCGGCAACCCAACCCAGCCAGCTGCCGGCGCCAGACCAGCAGCGGTACCAATTCGACGCGGCCGACCAACTGGCCGTACGCGAAGTGCAGCACCCGGGCAGCGGCTATCTGCAGGCTTACCAGCATGATGGCTGCGGCTATGTGCTGGGGCGCCAAGACAGCCCTGTCGGCCAGCGCGAAGCATTCCGCTACGACCCGGCCGGCAACCTGCTCGACCCGCGGGCAGCAGGTGCCGGGCTGGTCCGGCACAACCGCGTGCTCACTTTTGAGGACAAGCGCTATCGCTACGATGGCTTCGGTCGCCTGGTGGAAAAGCGCAGCCGTCGCCGCGGTACGCAGCATTTTCGCTACGACGCCGAGCACCGGCTGGTCCAGGTGCGCAACTTGCAACCCGGGCGGGAGCGCATCATCGACATGCGCTACGACCCGATGGGCCGGCGTACCGAGAAGATCGAATCGACGCTCGACGGCCAGGTGGTCGGCCGCACGCGCTTCATCTGGAGTGGCCTGCGCCTGCTCGGCGAGCAGCACAATGGCCGGCAGGCGTTGTACCTGTACGAGGACGATGGTCATGAACCGCTGGCCCGGGTGGATGGCCTGGGTGCTCACCAGCAGGTACTGCATTACCACAATGACATCAACGGCCTGCCGGAGCAGTTGACCGACGACGCTGGCGAGGAGGTGTGGTCGGCGCGCTACCTGACCTGGGGCGCAAGCTGGGATGAACAGCGGGCTACCCGTCTGCCTGAAAAACAGAACCTGCGCTTCCAAGGCCAGTACCTGGACCGCGAAACCGGCCTGCACTACAACTTGTTCCGCTTCTACGACCCGGAGATAGGCCGCTTTACCCAGCCTGACCCGATTGGTCTGGCCGGTGGTTTGAACCTGTACGAGTATGCGCCCAACCCGTTTACTTGGATCGACCCATGGGGTCTATTGAAGGAAGGCGAGACCGCGGGGTATGGTGCCAAGGCGCACCGAGGCGATGGCCTTGAAGCTCATGAGATTCTGCGTAACAAGTTCTTGCAGGACGCCGGTATTGCACCGAAAAACCGCAGGTTGCGCGGCAACCCTTCGATTGCCCTGACGCCGAAGCACCATGACCAGGTGCATGCTGCAGAGAACCGGTTACGCAAGGCAATGGGCCTCAAGCCTAACCAGATGCTCAAAAGCGGCAAGCTTGAAATCCGCTTGATGTCCAAGGCGATCTACCAATCGTTAGTCAGCCAGGGGGATGTCACAATCCAGCAACTCAGAACGGCCCGACGCTACGCCAAATCGTTCGCCAAAAGCAAAGGGTGTTACTAGCCATGAAGAAAATCGTGTTGTCCCAACAAGATCACGGCTACGGCCAGATCGGTGGTGCGCCTTTGCTCAAGGACCTCTCCCTGTGGCCGGCCAACCCGCAAACCGGTGGGCTGATGACTCCCATCATGACCCTTACCGAACAATTCCAACCGGCCCGGTTCGTCCCACCAGGCATGGCTATCACCGTTTTTCTTGCAGTCGAGCAACAGCAGGACGGTAGCTTCAACCGCCCACTTCAGCGTCGCTATACGGTCAATCAGCAGTCTGAACTGCAGAGCGTGCTCAGCGGTGGCTTTGCCCGGGTCATTCTGCATGAACTCGCCAGCCATCCACTGGAGCCCAGCACCCCGCCCTTGCTGCTGGAGCGAGCGTTCATCGATTTCGAAGAAATGACCGACGAGGAGCATGACGAGGAGCATGAGGATGAAGACAGCGGGATCGGCCTGAGCAAGCCCAGCGGTCGCCCTTGCTGGCTGCAGGATCCGATCTATGAACCACCGCGCTACATGTTCATGATGCAACTGGTAGACGCCGACGTGGCCCAAGCCAGTCCGCCACATGGTGGGCTGTTTGGCGAAGGTAACGGCTACCTGTTCGTGGACATGCAGGCGCGCCGTGGCAAGGAAGGCGATGACGCCGGGTTCTTCTTCATTCAGTTCACCTGAAGGGCTGCTGACTCAAGGCGATCACCCGAGAGGAGCAAGGGCTGAGGAGATTCACGTGAACATCCATCACTTGGACAACGCGCCGCCCCTTGGGGAGACTTGGGCGAAGGTACCGATGTAGACAGCATCAAGCGCGCCGGCCCAGACACCCCAGCCGCCTAGCCCATTACCGACTACCTCGATCTGGAAGGCGGGCCGACCTCTACAATTGATTCGCTGCCGCATGACCCTGGCTTGCCGCACGTATGCCCGCGTACCGGCAAGCAGTCGTGGTGGGCAAGCTCAACCTGCACAAGGACCTGCAGCACGAACCACCCAGGTTGCTTTACATTCACCCTGCTCAGTTAAATCAGTCCAGCTGTCGAGCCCTCAGCGCCTGCGCCAGCATGTCAATGAAGGCCCGGACCTTGGCTGAACCGTACTTGCTCTCCCGGTGCAATATATGGATTGGCCAAGGCGCCTCTTCGTAATCGGCCAGAACCACCTGCAGCTGCCCGCTGGCCAGTTCATCCGCGACCTGATAAGACAGCAGGCGAGCAATGCCCAACCCGCAGCTGGCCGCAGCGATGGCGCCGTCATTGCTGGTCACAGTCAAGCGGGGTTTCATGCGCACCAAGGTCGGTTCACCGATTACTCCGAAACGCCAGCCGGCTCGCGGCGACAGGTTGGTGGTACCAATCACTGCATGCTCCGCCAGGTCGGACGGGTGCTTTGGCACGCCATGACGCGCCAGATATTCGGGAGAGGCGCACAGCATGCGTCGGACCCTGCCCACCCGCAGTGCTTTGAGCCCGGAGTCGGGCAAGGGCCCGATACGAACGGCCACATCCATACCCTCTTCGACCATGTTCACGATGCGGTCGAGGAAGTAGGCGCAGACGTCAACCTCGGGGTATTGCTGCAGGTGGCGGACGATGCACGGCATGACGAACTTCTTGCCAAACAGGATGGGCGCAGTAACGGCCAGGTCACCCTTGGGGGTGGCGTTGATGCCGGCAGCGGCTTCGTTGGCCTCATGGATGCTAGCAAGAATGTGCCGGGTGTCCTCCAGGTAGCGGCCGCCGGCTTCGGTCAGGCGCACACTGCGCGTGGTACGCAGCGCCAGCTTGACCCCGAGTTGTTCTTCCAGGGCGACAACAGCACGGGTGACGGCCGCCGGGGAGATATCCAGGCGCCGGGCAGCGGCGGCGAAGCTTTCCAGTTCGCCAACGGCAACGAACACCTTCATCAGGTGGATCTGGTCCATGCGGGCTCCTGGGGGCGGGAATGCGGGCATTATGGTTGATTCGAGGCGCTGGTGCTGCCTGTTCTGGCCGATCAGATATCAAGCATCAGCGCCTGCCCCCGCTCATCCATGTTCGCTGGCACCGCACAACAGATCAGCGCGGTCCCGCTCTCTGGCATTTCGGCCGGGAGGTTAAGGTAATGCACCTGGCCACTGAGCAACCGCGTTTTGCAGGTGCCGCAGGTTCCACTCCGGCAACTGAATTCCGGCGACAGGCCATGTGCTTCGGCCAGCTCCAGCAGTGTGCCGCTGGAGGGTGACCACTGTGCCTGCTTAGCTGATGCTGCAAAATGCACCGCCACTGGCTCGCTGGCAGCAGGCGGCTGCTGCAGCGTCGGCTGGCCGGCGTCGAGGTGGCGGCGAAGGCTTGACGGGCCGAACGCTTCGGCATGAATCCGCGCGTCCGGCACATGCAGGCCACGCAGCCCCTGGTAGAAGTCCTGGGTAAAGTTGCCTGGGCCACACAGGTAGACGTCGTAGTCATCGAGTGTCAGTGTGGCTTTGACGTGCTCGATTCCCAGCCGACCGGCAAACTGATAATCGCGGCCTGGCCGGGCGTGGTCTTCGGGTTGGCTCAGGGCGCGGTACACATGCAGCAGCCCTGCGGCGTGATGTTGCAAGTGGGTCAGTTCCTTGTGGAATGCCAGATCAGCCAAGCTACGGGCACCTTGGAAAAGATGAATGACCCGAGCCTGCCCCTGCTTCAACTGCTCGCGCAACATGGCCAGCAAAGGCGTGATACCCACGCCAGCGCCAATCAGTACCAGCGGCCGGGTGCTGTTCAAATCGAGCGTGAAACTGCCTACGGGCGGGCGCACCTGCAGTACATCGCCTGCCACGACGCGCTCATGCAGGTACCGCGAAGCGGGCCCCTGGGCTTTGACGCTGATACGCACATGGTCGTCGGAGGGTGCGCTGGACAGGCTGTAGGTGCGGATCAGAGGCTTGTGCCGGTCGAGCGGGACTTGCACGGGCACATGTTGGCCTGGCGCGAACGTCACTGCGGTAGCGCCAGGTGGCTCAAGGTAGAACGAGCGGATATCACGGCTTTCCTGCTCTACCCGCAGCACGCGCCAGGGTTGCCATTGCGCCTGTTGCAAGCGTGGCGAATGGCGGATCCAGGTGCCGGTCGCCAACGTGGTTGGCGCGTAATCCTTGAATGCCCAACGCAGGCCAACTGCGCCCGGACGCCATACCACCTGCTCGACTTCCAGCGTCCATAGACGCTCGGCGCCTTCGAACAGGGAAGTGTCGGGGCTGTCCAGCACTAGCTCGGCACGCCCATACAGTTGCAGCAGGTTGCCGTTGCTGAAGTCGATGAACAGTAGCCCAGCTCGGGGGTTTGCCAGCAGGTTGCCCAGGGTATTGAAGTGCAGGTTCCCGGCGTAATCGGGGATGGTCAGGAGGCTGCCTTCAACCCTGACGAAGCCGGGTCGCCCGCCCCGGTGGGAGACGTCCACCGCTCGCTGGCCATCGGCGTGTTCGACATAACTGGCAACGAAGAAGGTATCGGCTGCCTGGATCAGGCTGACGGCATCGGCATCCAGCGCTGTGGAATCGACGCGCCCCTGGGGCAGTTGCGCAACCCGGGTGTAGTCGCGCCGTTGGATGTATTGCGGGCAGTTGCCAAATGACTGAGCCACGGTCACCTGCAACTGCCCCTGGATGGCCTGTTGGATGTGGCCGTTGAGACGATTGCGCCGACGGGTGTGCAATTCGATACCCAGCAGACCAACTGCCTGCCCGGCGGCCAGCCCTGGCGTCGCTGGATCGTCGGCTGGCGGTTGGGTATCGATTATCAGCTCACGTGAATGGGGCGAGCGGATGAAACCTTCCGGCCCCTCCAGTAGGGTCGCCCATGGACGGCCCTGCGAGTCCACGCTGGCGGCAACAATGAACGGCAGCTGGTGATAGAAGGTGCGGTGCTGATCGGGCATGTAGTCGCGAATGACCTTATGCCCCACCGCCTCCATGCGCGCTGCAACACCCACCTTTTCCTGCAGGGTTTTCTCGCCTGGGTGCCAAGGCGATGGGCGATGGTCGAGTGTGTGCTGCATGGCGACGTCCTCGGGGCGGCAAAGTATCAGGCGTTGTTCTGCAGCCCGATCTGGGTGCGTGGCATGGCCACGAAGCCTGGCAATGCTTCGATTCGCACCAGCCAGTCGCGCACATTGGCGTAGGGCTCCAGCGACACATTGCCTTCAGGTGCGTGGGCGATGTACGAGTAGTTGGCGATGTCGGCAATGGTTGGCGTATGGCCCGCCAGGAACGGTCTTTTGGCCAACTCGGTATCGATCACCTTGAGCAGCGCATGGGCGCGAGCAATGACCTCGTCGGTATCGAATGCCGCGCCGAATACGGTTACCAGGCGCGCGGCGGCCGGACCGAAGGCCAGCGGGCCGGCCGCCACTGATAACCAGCGTTGCACAGCCGCCGCTGCCACTGGATCTTCGGGCAGCCATGCACCGTTGTCGTATTTCTTGGCCAGGTACACCAGGATGGCGTTGGAATCAGCGATCACCGTACCGTTGTCATCGATCACCGGCACCTGACCGAAAGGATTGAGGGCCAGAAACTCGGGTTGCTTGTGCGCACCTGCTGCCAAGTCCACGAAAACCAGTTCGGTGGGCAACGCAAGCAGAGAAAGCATGAGCTCGATGCGGTGCGCGTGACCGGACTTGGGGAAGTTGTAGAGCTTTATTGGGTTGGACATTGCCATGGCTCCTGGTCAGCGCCGGCATAGCGCTGGTGGAGCCATACTGCATGTATCGACGTAGAAGCAGAATCAGCGCCTGGAGCAAGCCTCAATTTCGCTGATCGAAACAATGGGCCTGCGTGGCGCTCGCTGGAAAGGGGATTTAGTGGCCGGCTACACCTATGTATCAAGCCATGCGGGGCGGTGACTCCAAGAACTTGCGTTTCAGGAATGACGGTTGTGGAGGTAGAGCCTGTGCACAGCCTCTACAACGTGGGGAACTGTAGCTTGATGTTCTTCAGGGCTCATCTCATCGAGCAGCGGAAAATTCTTCTCCTCGCCATGGAGCGCGATGGCATCAAGATGATGTTGAAGCCCAGCAGGCAAACACGGCCACTGGCCTACTTCGACACCTTTCATGTAGCCAAAGCACCAGTCCTCGAGAACCACGACATCACCGTCTGGAAATTCACGCACTTCGAATAGCAATTCAGACGCGTCAGTTGCCTGCGCAAGCATTTGCAACACACGGTTGTGGAACTTGATCAGCAGATCAAAATAGCGCCGGCTCTGTGCTTTGCTTTTGAAATGAGGGAGCTTTCCCCCACCTACCGCAGGTAGCCACTCGCTTGGGGGCACCACTCGCGGTGCGCTACACAGCGCGTTCATGAAGCCGTCCAACTCGAACAGGGTGAAGATGGCGGCGTCGTTACCGTACTTGAACAACAACTCGCTCAGTTCATCAAATTCGCGGTCCTTCATGGCCTTACCGCTGCTTTGAATGGAAGCGATAGAGCTGGCGAACGGCATCGATGACTTGGGGCACGCACTGCTGGATATCCTGCTCGGACATCTGATCCAATAGCTCGACGTTATCTTCCAGCCCATGCAGCGAGATGGCCTTGAGCAGCGCATCCTGTTCTGAAGGCAGGTCAGCCCAACCCGCGACTTGGGTGCCGCGCATGTAGCCAAAGCACCACTCCTCCATGACGACTTCGGTCCCTTGGTCGCCCTCGCCTTGCTCGAAAAGCGGTTCGAAGCCATCAACATCGTCTTCCAGGTCTTCGGCAACCTGACCGGCGTAGCGCAACATCAATGCCGTATAGGCCTCTTCGTCAGCAGGCTTCTTGAACTTGGGAACGTGACCGCCGGCTACCGCTGGCAGCCATTCCATCGGCTGGACGGTAGTGGGTGAGCTGGCCAGGGCGGTGAAGAAGCCGTTGAGCTCTGCCAGATTGATGACCGAGTAGTCATTGCCGTAGACGATCAACATGTCTTCAAGGCGATTGAGTTCTTTTTCGGTAAGCGGTAAGAACATGCAGTAGGGTCCTGGCAGTCGGGTATGCGTGCACCCTAACATAAACACCTCCTGCAGAGCGCCTGCGCGCCACATAGGCCTCACGTGGGTACGCCTGAATAGTGTGCTCACTTCCTTAGCGGCATGGCCGCATGCAGGCGATAACCGAGCGTCACATCATAAAGATCTGTACGCCGATCACGGGGTGCGTCATTCAAGGTATTGCAGGGGGCCGAGCGAGCACTGCTCAGGTCTATATCGGCATAGACGATGGTCTGCTCTTGTGCACTGGCCACTTCGCCGATAGGCCAGCCGTTGGTTCCAGCAATCAGTGAACATCCCAGAAACCGCCTACCTCGCTCGTCACCGATACGATTGGCAGCGGCGATGAAGATATTGTTGACGTGGGCGGCCGTCATGGTCAGGTAGTTGGCCATGCACCGGTCTGCCTGATCGAATAGCGGTGGTGGTGTCCAGACCCAGTTATTGAGGCTGCAGATCAGATCGGCCCCTTGCGCTGCCAGCAGTCGTGGCACTTCCGGGAACCAGATATCACCGCCAATCAACAGACCTATGCGGCCTATCGATGTGTCAAACACTGGAAAGCCCAGGTTACCTGGGGCACACCACAAGTTTTCCTGGGCCCCTAAGTGAGCCTTGCGGTAATGCCCGAGCAAACCGCTCGGGCCGAACAGCACCGCACTGTCATACAGTTTCAATGCATCCTGTTCGACGAATCCGGCAACCAAGTAGACCTGGTATTGCTCGGCAAGGTCTGCCCAGGCCTGCACGCTAGGGCCGTGCTCAAGTGTTTCGGCGTGAGCAAAGGCCTCTGCCCGCGACACAAAGGTGTAGCCCGTGTTGGTGAGTTCGGGCAGCACGATGAGGTTGGCTCCAGCACGCGCGGCGCTGCGTGCCAACGCCAGGCTCTTGGCGAGGTTACCAGCGCAATGTTCAAGCCCCACCTGAGGCGCGAACTGGATGACGGCAATGCGTGCCGGGCTGAATGCGGCCATGATGCCTTCCCTCTTTTGATCGTTTAGAAGGAAGCCAGTAGAGCCGGCTTTCATTGACCGGATACAGTCGGGCGTTTCTGATAAGTCGGTAGGATTCTACGATTCAGATGGTAGGCATGGCCTTACAGATCAAATCACCTATGCAGTTGCAATAGCTTTGGGTAGCCCCAAAGACAAAACCCCTACCTGCATGCGCAGATAGGGGTTTTGCGAAATGAATCTTGACGATGACCTACTCTCACATGGGGAAACCCCACACTACCATCGGCGATGCATCGTTTCACTACTGAGTTCGGGATGGGATCAGGTGGTTCCAATGCTCTATGGTCGTC